>NHIC01000003.1 GCA_002169865.1 Flavobacteriaceae bacterium TMED179
AAGATCAATTTGGACATGATAAAAATAATAATAAGATTCCGAATCAAGATAGTTACCTTGATGCTGCAAGGAGGCATGACATGTGTTGTAGCGGGAATCAACTTTCTAGTTTTTACAGTGATTGGATGGGATATGGATATAGTACATGGGATGGTGATGGTGATGGTATTGCTGCATCAAAGGACAGTGATGATAATGGGAGAGGCTATCATATCATGAACATGGATAAAATCCCAAATGGCAAATTAAACATGTATGATATGTTTCCAAAAGATCCAAATGAATTTTGGGATATGGATGGTGACGGAATTGCTGATAATCAAGATACTGATGATGATAATGACGGAATTTTGGATGTAGACGAACTTAAAGGTTTTCTAGTTTATGATCGACTTGAAAGAACTAACCCATTTTTAAAAGATACTGATGTTGATGGTTTCGATGATAAAACAGATCAAGTCCCTTGGGAACAAAAGGAACAATATGACCTTGATGGAGATGGTATAGGTGACAATAATGATTGGGACGACGATGGAGACGGTGAAAGTGATAATTGGGAAAAAGAAAGAGGAACAGATCCTCAAAAAGCAGATACCGATGGTGATGGCTATTCTGATGGGCCACTGGCAATAGGTTATGATAAGGTAGATTCAAACGGCAATTGGATGGAGGTGATATCACTAAATGACACTTACACAAGTTCAGGAACCTTAATTAGAGAAGGTAATTTTAGAATACAAATTGAAGGAAGAGGAAACTGGCAAAATAGAAAAGATATATTTTATAAATATGAGCCTTGGAGGCAGCCTAGTAGTAGGATAAGCTCTTCTAAAGCAGGTACTACTTTATCAACTTCCCAAGATGTACTTAATTTTCTTAAAAATGAAATTGATGGGACTGTAATACAATACAGATCCTATCAAAATTGGGATAGCATGATAAATCATACTCTGTCTGCGACTATTTCAGGGACATCTGTCGTAATCAAAGGGACTGGTTCTATAAAGCCTGTTCACACTTGGTTGGATTGGTGGGGTAATATAAAAATTAAATCTAGTATGTCTTATTGGGAAGGAAGAGATCAATTCCCTCTAGATGAAAAAGAGTGGGCTGATGTTGATCGTGATAAAATCGGAGATAATGCAGATTCAAATTGGGATTGGGATCAACTCACAAATGATCAAGAGAAGGAGGCTGGCACTGACCCTACCTGGTGGGATACTGATGGGGATGGTGAAAATGATTTCTGGGATAAAGCACCACTAAATAAATATGCGATCAACAATTTGGATGGCGATGAATATCCTGATGAAATATGGCAAGACCTTAATAATGACGGAAGGATTAATTTCTGGTGGAGAAATTCTGGTAATCCCGATTTTCAAGATGGAGTCTCTCCAGTTATTGCAGATACTGATTTAGATGGTGACGGAATAATTAATAACGAAGAAATAATAACAGATCAGTGGCTTTTTGATACTGATGGGGATGGAGTATCCGACTCTCAAGATAAATTTCCCATCAATATAGATGAATGGGCTGATAACGACAATGACAAAATAGGTGACAATTCAGATCTTGACGATGATAACGATGGGTATACTGATAAGGATGAATATTTGAATAAAACAAATCATTTAAAAGCATCTGAATATCCATCAAAAGATTCTGATAATGATTTTGCTTCTGACGATTATGAAGACCAAATTGGTACTGATAAATACAATGATAATACAGATGGTGATGTAGATGAAAATGGCAATCCTGTAAAAGATGGGAAAGATCCATTTCCATTAAATCCTTCCGAATGGTCAGATATTGACGGGGACGGTATTGGAGACAATACTGATAGAGATGATGATGGTGATGGAATGCCCGACAAGTTGGAAATTTTTGTTGCTGCCAAAACCACAAAATTCAGCAATCTTGATCCTAAAGTTTATGATAATTTTTATGTGGATGATGATCAAGACGGTCTACCGACAGAATTAGAACAGATGATGTCTGAAGTTTTTAATGATGCAATGACTAATAATGAAAATGGTGTAAGGGACAGTCTTTCCCAAAAAATATATAAAGTCTATACTATAAAGGAATGTTGGGGTTCTCAATGTTATAATTGGGATTGGATTGATAAGGCATACACTAATCTTGATGATTTTTTCAAAGACTATGATATAAATTCCCAATGGCAAAATGCTTTTCAATTAGAAGTTAAAACTCATAAGGGTATTACAAATAATTTTGACGTAGATGGAGACGGTATTCCGAATATTCGTGACATGGATTCGGATAATGACGGGAAAATAGATTCCTTAGATGAATCTATTTTTGACCCTACATTAAGCTTTACTTATGAAACAGACGAAAATGGAAATCAAGTTGTTGTTGACACACTGGCTATATCATTCGTAGATACTGATTATGACTTCTTAGGGGACTTATCTGATATTGATAAAGACAACGATGGAATTACGAATTCAAATGAAAAAGATAGAGGAACATATGAACTTGTGGCTGATTCTGATGGTGATGGAGTAAATGATGCTCTTGATTTTTATCCAAATAACGCAAACTTAAAAAACCGATCAGATATAGATAATTATATAACCTTAAATCAAATAGGAATTGGTACTAAATGGAAGAAGGTAACGGCTTGGAATGCTGGTCAAATTGGGACTTCTTATGCTGCAATAGATCAAAATGATGAAATCCATGTGTGGGGACTTAATTATGGATCACTCCCAGTTAGTAAAAAAATTGATCCTGAAAATAGTGCATCCAAAACAGCTTATGAATTATGGTATGAGGGAGCTGAATATGGATATACAATCCAAGAAGATAAAATACAAAAAGCAGACTTGACCGATTTTGAGGGAAAACCATTGAAATTCAGGGATGTTGATCTTGGATTAAATTTTGGTGTAGCAATAACAACTAGCGGTGATTTTTGGTCTTGGGGACGAAACCTAAGTTCTCAGCTTGGTAATGGAGAAAATGAAACATTTAGCCAAAAATCTTATGGTCAAACAAAATGGCAAAAACCTGAGATAAAACCCGAAATATACTTAGGTGAGTTGGTTAGTGTTTCTGCAGGAGACCAGCAAACTGCTATTGTTAATGTAAATAGTAAAATGAAACTTTTTGGATCTAATGACCAAGGGCAGTTAGGTTTAGGAGCACCAGTATATAATAAACCAGGTGATATTACAACTAGCTGGGGAGATGTTCTTCAAACATCTGATCTTAAACAAGTAAGGGTAACAAAAACAGAAACTCAAATTTTAGATAAAAATGGTTTCATGTATTCTTTTGGGGATAATGATTACGGTCAACTTGGTAGAAACGGAAGACTCTTAAAAGCTGAAAATTATCTTCTTGATAAAATTGAAACAAATCCAAATTCTGGAAATTGGAAAGAGATTTACGCTATTTCAAAACACGTATACGCTTTTAATCAAGCTGGAGATTTATATGTATGGGGAAAAAATGAGAAGTACGCATTGGGTCTTGGAATAGAATATAATGATCGGGATTTCATTAGTACACCTACTAAAGTAGAAGGAGTAAAATTATCAACTATCAAAGGTGGTTCAAATGAAAATGAGCCTACTCAATTTTCACCAGTAGATGGCGGATTTGTATATATTAAAACTAATGGACAACTATGGGGAGCAGGAGCTAATTTTTATACAGGAAAATGGTTTCCACTTTCTACACCAAGAAGAATTGGTGTAAAAGATGACTGGAAAAAACTTCATGATTTCTTGGGAAGTGAAAAAAATATAATTGTAGAGGATAATGAGAACACGATCTGGGGGGCTGGAACAAATGAGTACCTAACTCTAACTTCTGATCCTTGTCCTGATCCAAGAGTCGAAAGATGGGAAGTTGAAGTAAATCATAATTTAATAGCTCAGAAATTTAATGTTTCAATTTCAGCTACTACTGGTCAAGCATCAATTACAATTAATGTTGGAGATCAAGTTTTGAGTGGTAGTGTGAGCAGCTCTTCTGCAAGTACTAGTATTGTGTCCACTTTATTTGCTGACTTTAATAGTAAAACCAATTTTACTAATAGTTATGTAGTGACTCCAACTCAAGGTAACGGAATAGGAACTTTATCCTTTGCAGCTAAAAATCATTCGAAAGATGATATTTCTTTTGCAATAACTAATAAATCAGCCAACTTTAGTGGAGGTACGGTTACCATTACCCATACAACTGAGGGTAGTAGTGGACAGGCTACCTACACATTATTTTTGGATGGAAGTCAAATTGAAGTAAGCCATACACCTGCAGCAACAGACAATACAAATATGGCTAGTGCAAGTGTAATACAAAAACTATTAAAAGCAATATCCAGCGATACTGATATCAATCCTTCACTTTATTATTCTTCAATTTCTAAGCAGTCTTCAAAAAAATTGATTATTGAAAGGACTGATTATAAATCATTTAATATTAATGGTGATCCTAAAAATTCTCTTACATCCTCTAGTACAATAGTTTTTAGTAGAACACAAACACCAATAGAAGTTGATTGTAATGAAGATGAAAGATTTATAAATAATTTGGTACAAATTTTCACTCCATCAGAAATTCAAAAGTACGGTCAGTTTGATAAAATAAGCCTTGGCGATAAGCACGTTGTTGCCTTAACAAAATCTGGGACTGTATTAACTTGGGGTTCTAATGATGAAGGACAAATGGGTATTGGACAAAAATCATTTGAACCTAAAGGTGAACCAACAAGGATTGACTTTAATATTGGTAATAAAAAAATTATCAAAATAGATGCATCTGCTAGTGTAAGTTTTGCTATAGATCAGGACTATAATATGTACGCTTGGGGTGATAATGATCTTGGAACTTTGGGGGTTGGAAACAATACTGACCAGATTTCACCTACCCTAGTTGTTAACACTTCTACAAAATGGTTCACAGACCAAAGTGGTACTAAACAAAGTACGCCCCAAAGACAGTGGAGAGAAAACTTGGGTGGATATAGATTCCAAATAGCCTTGGATGACAAGGGTGATCTCTGGGGGTGGGGATATCAAAAACTGGGTAATTTAGGTGCATTAGGGTCTGTGACCAGTGATGCTGTTGAATTAAAATCTGAGATGGGCGAAGTTTCTGGTCTAGTTTCAACAAGTTTAGATGGAGAGTTTATAGTAGCTAGTAAAACACTTGTGAACTACTTGGATACAAAAGCAAACTTTGAATATGGAGGTTTCGGTTCTAATTTAATGATGAAAGGTTCAAATTCTTCAAAAAATAGCTATAAGGCAAATCAAAAACAATTAGCAGCAGGAACAATTCAAACGACCTCTCCATATATTTCTAAAGGCTATAATGAAGGTAATTCGAAAAAATATAATGTAGGTAAATGGAAAATAAAGAAAACTAAAAGTATATCTAAAAGTGAAGTTTCAGCTTCAACACAGATAAAACACTTAGATGATCAGCAATACCAAAGTCCAGTTGATCTAAACTTTGAAATTGTTGACGTTAATGAAGCACCTACTGATATCCAACTATCGGATATAGGATCAAAATATGCCAGAAAAGGAGAACAAATGATTTCTAATATTACACTTGTGGATCCAGACTTTGATGATATTTTAAGTGTAATAATATCTCCATCATCTCCTAATTCAGATAAATTTTCAGTAAAAAATCAAAAATTATATTTTGATCACAAAACTGCTAAATCTACTCAACCGTATAGTGTTATTTTGCAAGCAAAAGATTGGGAAGAATTATCTTATGAAGAACAATTTGAGATATTAGTTGGTGAAGATGGCTCAGTTTCAATTGAGGAAGTGACTAACGAAGGGAACAGTTTTTACCCTAATACTATAATAGATGCAGATGGTGATGGATTTACCGATGATGAAGAACTCATGATAGGCACAGATCCTTTTGATTTTAGAGATTACCCCACTGATATAGATAAAGATGGAATTCTTGATTTTTATGATGGTGATATCGATAATGATGGGTATTTAAATCAGAATGATGCATTTCCTTCTGATCGACTTGAATGGTTTGATTCTGATAACGATGGATTAGGTAACAATTCTGATTTTGATGACGATAATGATGGTATTCCAGACTTAGGGGTAAATTGGAGAGAAAGCTACTTGATTCAAGATTTATTCCCAAATGATCCAAGTGAATCTTCAGATTTTGATAGAGATGGAATTGGAGATAATGCCGATTTAGATGATGACAATGATGGTTTTAACGATGATATCGATGCATTCCCAAATAATTATTTAGAGTGGCTAGACAGCGATGAAGACGGAATTGGGAACAACTCAGATTCTGACAATGATAATGATGGCTTTACTGATTTTGATGAAAATTTCCTTGGGACTGACCCTTTAGATCCAAACAGCTTCCCACCCGATTTAGATTCTGATTTAGTTCCAGATGTTTTAGATAGTGATGTAGATGGCGATAATATTCCAAATGATTTTGATAATGCTCCATTTATTTATAATCCAAATCAAGATTACATTGAGGGGGATAACAATTTTATTCAGATAGAACTTCCAGACTTCTTCACACCTAATGGCGATGGAGTTAATGATAGTTGGAATATTGGAGAGATTCAGAGGTATCCAAAAAATCAGGTTTGGGTTTATGACCTGTCTGGAAACATTGTATTTAATAAAACTAGTTATAATAATACTTGGCAAGGTGATAATAATGGAAGAATGTTACCTTCTGCTAGCTATTTATACATGATAGACCTTGATGGAGATGGATCAATTGATTATGAAGGTTGGATGTTTATTACAAGATAACGAGTATTTAGTTTGTATAAATACCTAATAAATATCATATTTTTCTTCTCATCTTTTTTAATGTTATCACAAAATGATCCGTTCATTAGCTTTTACAGAAGTCAAATGAGTGTAATTAATCCTGCTTTTGCAGGAATAGAGTACGATTACTCACTAGCCTTTAATTCAAGAAATCAATGGGTTTCTATTGAGAACTCACCTAGCACGCAATTTTTTTCTATTTCTTCTAAAAGAAAAAATAATATTGGCCTTGGCCTTTCATTTGTATCAAATAAAGCCTTCATAGAGTCCAGGACAATGAGTTATATTGACTTTTCTTATCGACTACAAATATCATCAGACACAAATTTTTTTCTTGGTTTAAAACCTGGAGGAGTATTTTTTGATACTAATTTTAATGATTTAAGTTCAAATAACGATCCAGCTTTGAGGAATTTTTCTAGGTTTAATCCTAATCTAGGATTAGGATTTCTTCTTCAATCAAATAAAATTTGGGTTTCATTTTCCATTCCAAGAATGTTTGATTCCGAGGGGGATGAAATTTTTAACTCGTATTCTAATAATAGTAGTGTTTATATGGGATTTGGAATTAACCTAAATGTAAAAGATGAAATTCTTCTCAAGCCAAGTATTTTGAGTAGGTTTTCTGGATCTGAAACCGTTGCAGATTTGTCAACCTTAGCTAACATTAATAATAGGTATGAGTTTGGCATTAACTATAGAACCAATAACTCTTTAAGTGGTTTATTTTCTATCAATATTAAAAACTTTACCGTAGGATATTCATATGAGACCTCAATTAATAAAAATGGGTTGAATATAAATTTGAATACTCACGAAATTTTATTAACTATAAACGTTAACGGTGGCAATGAGGATACTAAATTGGGACCGGAACCGCCTAAATAATTTTGATTTAGATGGAGAGAGGGTTCTAGTTGTAGCAGAGAAAATTTAATAGACTAAATTATTCTCTAGAACATTCACATTCTTTCTTACCAAGACTTTTTGCTCTTTCCATAGTAACTTTCATCACTTTCCCTTTATTTTGATTACATTCTCTAAAAAAATCAGAACAAGGATTTTTATAATAACATTTTAAGTTAGGATTACTGCAGGTATAGACAAAAGTTTGGCTTTCCTTAGAAGAAGTATTTAAACTGAAAGAAGTAAAGATTAAACCTAATAAAACAAGTGAAACAATATATTTCATAATTATTATTTTTATAAAAGTACCAAAAACTTGAATTAGAATCTGTTAAAAAACGAATTTTTTTGATCTCCTCTAAAATAAAATTATTTTAATAGGAGTGTTCTTGAAGTTAAATTTTAATAGAACTGTAAATCAAGATAATTTAAAGAATCACACTTTTTTCAAATAAGAGTCCCTAATCATTTTTGCAGTTTGATATCCAGGTTCATGACTCCATCCAGGTGGATAAAAAATATAGCGTAACTTATTTAAAACACCTGGAGCATTTATTACGTCTCGGAAAAGGTGAATGATTTCTCCAAAATAAACATGGATAAAATTTCCAGAATCAATACTTCTAGTAATTCCATAGTCAATTTCTAAATCTGGATTTTCCTCTTGGTAAGTTCCGAAAATCCGATCCCAAATATTAAAAAGATTACAATAATTCGTATCTAAGTATAATGGGTTTCTAGCATGATGAACCCTGTGATGTGAAGGGGTTAGTATAATTTTATTTAAAAAACCAAAACGAGCATCTTTTATTAAGTTTTCACCAACATGAATGAAAGCACCATAAGTACCATCAATAAACATGATAGTAAACAGCATAATAGGATCAAGTCCCATTAAAATACAGATAGAAGTACGAATAAAATCGGCATAAGGAGCTTCCAGAAAAAAATGTGCGTGAGATACACTAAGATTCATTTCTTCAGGACTGTGATGGGTCGCATGAAGGCACCAAAATAGTCTGACCTTATGTGCAAGAAAGTGATAGATAAAGTGTGCAAATTCCCATATGATATAACCATAAATAAACCAATACCAGGTTAAGGATGTCTTAATAAATGCAAATGGCTGAAGGGCCCCTATGCATAAAGCTACCATACCTATTGCTATAAAACGCCCAATAATCCTATTAAATAAATAAATTAAAAAAATTACCTTATATACTTTTGTTTGTGGTTTTTTGTAGATAAAACCTAAAAAAAGTTCTAAGAAAAGGAGTAAAGGTATAATTGGTAGTATTAGAGCTACTATTCCGTCATAAGTCAGCAATAAATTATATTCTTGGCTTTGAAGTATATCTATAAATTTATTTACTCCAAAAAAATTTAAAATTTCATTCCACAACGAAAACAAAAAAGCCATTCAATAAATTTTTGATAATATAAAAATAATTTAAACTTGACAGATAATTTTTATCTAAACATTTTTGGATTGTTTTTTAATAAAGTTATAATATAGGTATTATCAAAATTATACTTTAGCTTCGCAAAAAAATAACCATTGAAGTTCTTTACACTTTATTTTAAACCAATAAATGTAGCTTTATCAAAAGTGAATAAATAACCATATAATATATATTTTAAGCTAATGTCTAAAAAAAAATCGCTCAGAAGTGCAAGGAAATGGATTCTTTTCGTTTTAGGATTTGCTATTATAGCTTTGTCTTTTCAACTCTCAAAAATAATAATCGACAGTAACCCCCCACCAAGAAAAAAAGCAGAAAACCCTATCAAGGATGTTTATACTTTAAAGGTTAAAAACGGTCCTTATCAAGTACAGATCCCATCAAAAGGGGTTCTTCAAGCCTATAAAAGAGTTAGAATTACAGCTCGGGTTCAAGGAGTAATGCAAACTATTAGACCACTTTTCAAATCGGGTCAAGAATACAGTTCAGGTCAAATTTTAACCAAAATTGAGTCTTCCGAATATAGAGCAAATGTAATCTCTCAACGTGCAGGGCTTTATAATTTGATTACTTCAGTATTACCTGATTTACAACTAGATTTTCCCAAAGCTTACAGCCAATGGAATAATTATTTAAAAAAATTTGATTTAGAAAAACCAGTTCCAAGATTACCTAATATGGAAGAAAAAGTTCGACTGTTTGTGTCAGGGCGTGGTATTATTTCCTCTTACTATTCTTTGCAAAATTTAGAAAAAACACTCACGTTTTATCAGATTAAGGCACCTTTTAATGGTGTCCTTGTTAGTTCGAATGTTACCGAAGGCTCATTAATAAGGCCAGGCCAAGATTTGGGTGAGTTTATCGCACCTGGGGATTATGAATTAATGGTTGCACTTCCAAAATCATATATACCAAAAATAGATAAGGGTGCACCCGTTAAGATAAAATCAATTGATACCAATAAACTTTACACTGGAATAGTCTCACGAATTAATGCTAAGGTAAATAGTAAAACTCAATCAGTAGAGGTTTATATTCGAATTCGAGATTCAGGACTTAAAGAAGGAATGTATATGGAAGCTGATATTAATGCTATGGAATTTAGTAATGTCTTTGCTATAGACAGAGGATTACTTAATGGATCACAGGAGATATTTATTGTTCAAGACAATAAGCTAAGCTTACGTAAGATAAATCCTATCCACTTTACAGAGACCCTAGCTATAATAAATGGATTAGATGATGGAGAAGAAATAATTGCTCAACCAATGATAGGTGCTTATTCAGGGATGGAAATAAATCCTATTTCTTACAATAAATCCAATTAATCCATTTTCATGAAAAGTATTATAAATTATTTTATTAAATATCATGTTGCTGTAAACGTAATTATAATTGCATTTCTTCTTTTCGGAACCTTAGGATTAAGGTCATTAAAATCCTCATTTTTTCCTCTAACTGAATCACATATTGTTCAAATATCAGCAATTTATCCTGGAGCATCTCCTGCGGAGATAGAAGAAGGGGTAATTCTAAAAATTGAAGATAATTTGAAGGGGTTAAGGGGGGTTGAAAGAGTTACATCGATATCAAGAGAGAATTCAGGATCAATTATTGTAGAAGTTGAAGAGGATCTGGATATAAACTTTATGCTTTTGGAGGTTAAAAATGCTGTAGATAGAGTTCCTAGTTATCCAACGGGGATGGAGCCTTTAGTAGTTTCGAAACAAGAGCCTTCACGCTTTACAATTAATTTTGCTCTTACTGCTAAAAATACAAGCCTTTTGGATCTTAAAAAAATAGGGCGTCAAGTAGAGAATGAATTGAGGGCATTGCCTGGAATTTCTCAAATAAATGTATCAGGATATCCAGATGAAGAAATTGAAATTGCTGTAAATGAAAATAAGCTTTTAGCTTATGGGCTAAGTTTTAATCAAGTAGCTCAAGCTGTTGCTAAAACCAATATTATTGTAACTGGAGGACGTGTAAAAACAAATGCTGAAGAGTTTTTAATCCGAGCTAACAATAAATTTTATTATGCAGAAGAGCTATCTAATATTGAGGTCTTATCTCAGAGCGACGGGACTCAAATTTTATTGAAAGATGTAGCTCAGGTGCAGGACAGATTTTCAGAAACACCAAATCGGAGCTATCTAGAAGAAGAGGTATTGGTAAATATTAGTGTTAGTTCAACAAATTCAGAAGATGTGATTTCTTCAGCAGAAACCATTCGTAATTACATTCAAGAGTTCAACCAATCAGATGAAAATATAAAGTTAGAAGTCTTAAATGATGCTTCGGTAACCCTGACGGAGCGAACTGAATTATTACTAAAAAATATACTTCAAGGGATGCTTTTGGTACTAATATTTCTTTCTATTTTTTTAAATTCTAGAATGGCTTTCTGGGTAGCTTTTGGTCTACCTGTTTCTTTTTTAGGAATGTTTATATTTGCCCCCCTCTTAGGACTAACAATTAATATATTATCAACCTTTGGGATGATCATTGTAATTGGGATTTTAGTAGATGATGCGATCGTTATTGCTGAAAACATATATCAGCACTATGAAAACGGAAAGTCTCCGTATCGTGCGGCAATTGACGGGGTTCTTGAAGTTATTCCTCCAGTAGTTTCGGCTATTATTACCACAATTTTAGCCTTTTCACTTTTCTTATTCTTGGATGGAAGAATTGGAGAATTCTTTGGGGAGCTATCGATTGTAGTTATGTTAACTCTTTTTATTTCCTTAATAGAGGCACTAATTATACTTCCCGCTCATCTGGCAAACTCAAAGGCCTTGGTAAGAAAGAAGAAAGAACCAAAAACTATAATTGCTAAGGGTTTTGCGAAACTGAGGGAATTTAATAAAATAGGAGACCAAATAATGAAAACCCTGAGAGATAGAACTTACGAACCATTTTTAAAATTTTCCCTAAATCATCGTTTTTTGGTAATAGCAATTTTTATTGGTATGCTATCACTCACAATAGGGTCTTTTGGAGGTGGAATAATTAGAACAGCTTTCTTTCCCTCAATTGCCTCTGATCGAATATCTATCGATTTAGTAATGCCTAACGGAACAAATGAAAGAATTACAGATTCTATTATTTCGTATATTGAAAAAACTTCTAAACTTGTCAATTATGAGTTTACAGATAAATATTTGAAAGGAACTGATAAAGCCCTTTTCGTAAATACCATAAAAACTCTAGGGAATGGTGCTTCTAAAGCAAATTTGACTATTAATTTATTGCCTGGGGAACAACGTCCAGATATAATTCGATCGCAAATGGTTACTACTCGTATCGCTGAACTTGTAGGGCCATTGATTGGGGTTGAAAGTGTAGTTTATGGATCAGGATCAAATTTTGGGGGAAAACCAGTATCAGTTTCTTTACTATCCAATAACATAAGAGAATTAAAAAATGCAAAAACTGAGCTTAAAGAGGCTTTAAAATCCAATGCTTTACTTAAGGATATTGAGGATAATGATCCTGCTGGAATTAAAGAAATTACTTTAGAGTTAAAAGAAAACGCCTACTCATTGGGTTTAGACCTTCGATATCTAATGAGCCGAGTTCGAGCAGGATTTTTTGGAGTTCAAGCTCAACGCTTTCAAAGGGGACAAGATGAAATTCGTGTTTGGGTTCGCTATAAAAAAGAAGATCGTTCTTCTATTTCTCAATTAGAAGATATGAAAATTGATTTACCAAATGGGAATTTGATAGCCTTAAAAGAGGTAGCGAATTACTCTATTAAAAGAGGAGATGTATCTATAAATCATCTTGATGGTAGAAGAGAAATTCAAGTTTCGGCAGACCTTAAAAATGCAGAGGAATCTTCTGCTACTGATATAATGACTGACATCAGGTTTAATATTATGCCTTCAATTCAGGAGAAATATTCCTCGGTAAGTGCTTCTTATGAGGGACAAAATAGAGAAGCGTTTAAACTTATTAATTCATTATCTGGAGCAGGTATACCCATTTTAATTCTAATCTACATAACTATTGCTTTTGCTTTTAGAAGCTTTTCACAACCTATATTATTATTTTTGCTAATTCCCGTTAGTCTAATAGGTGTTGCATGGGGACATTGGATTCACAACTTTTCCGTTTCCATTATTTCTCTACTTGGGGTTATTGCACTGATTGGAATCATGGTAAACGACGGCTTAGTTCTTATAGGTAAATTTAATATAAATATTAAGCAAGGACACAAATTTAAAGAGTCTTTAATCTTAGCAGGAAGATCACGATTCAGAGCTATTTTTTTAACATCAATGACAACTATTGCAGGGCTTACCCCATTATTACTTGAGAAGAGTAGGCAGGCTCAATGGCTAAAACCCATGGCCATAACAGTTTCTTATGGCATTGCGTTTGCTACTATTTTGACTTTAATATTATTACCAATTTTCATTTCTCTAAATAATCAGGTTAAAGTAATTTTTAAATGGTTAATAAGTGGACACTTCCCAACAAAAGAATCTGTTGAAAGGGCCATGATAGAGAAAGAAGAAGAGGAAAAAATGGCTGCTTCAGAAACAACAAAAAATAATGAAATATGAGAACAAGGTGTTTAGTAGTTCTTTTCTTTTTAGTTGTAATTTATAAAATCCAAAGTCAAGAAAGACTTTCAAAAGAAGAAGCTTTGACCATAGCATTAGAAGAAAACTTTGGAATTCAAGTTTCAAGAAATGTTACTGAGATTGTAAAAAATAATAGTAGTGTTCTTAATTCGGGTTATCTTCCAACAGTTTCCATTTCAGGTGGGAGTAATTATACAGAGTCTGATGCTGAAATTGCATTTCCTGGGCAGGTAGATGAGGATGGGACACCAGTACCAAATCGAATCTTTGAAGATCAAGAGTCACAACGCTTCAATGCAGGAGTTAATCTAAATTACACATTGTTTGATGGTTTAGGAAGGAAGTTTACCTATAAGCGATTAAAAGAACAATATGCTTTAAGCGAGTTGCAGCTTAGAGAAACTATAGAGTTTACTATTTTACAACTTTATGAAGTTTATTTTAATATTGCCCAACTTACAGAGTCAAACTCTATTTTTCAAGAAAACTTATCTATTTCAAAAGAGAGACAAAAACGAGCTGAAATTGCATTTATACATGGACAGGGAAATAAATTAGCAGTTTTAAATGCGCAGGTAGATGTTACAAACGATAGTATTAACCTTATTCAAATTAAACAGCAGTTAGATAATTCAAAGCGAGATTTGAATCTTGTTTTAAATCAGCCAATTAGTCAAGATTTTGAGGTTGATTTAAATGTTGATTTTGTTCCTTATATCCAAATAGAATCTTACCTAGAGAACGCTGCAGAAAATAATGTAGAGCTTTTAAAGCAAAAGAGTAATACTCAAATTAATTCATATGATATAAAGATTAGTCAATCTGGTTATCTACCCACAGTGGGGCTTGTAGGATCTTACGGATGGAATCTAAACAAAAGCCCTGCTTCACCATTTTTTCCTGGCACAAATAATACATCTTACTCTGTTGGAGTTGGCGCAAGCTTAAGTTGGAATCTATTTGATGGCGGAAGAACTTTAACAAGGGTAAAGAATGCAAAGCTAAGTTTTGAAAATCAAGACTTATTAGAGCAAGAGTCTAAGCTAAGTTTTAACCGTGATGTTACAAATAGTATTCAAAATTTTAAGAATACAAAAGAGATTTTTAAAATTCAAAAGAAACAGGTTGAAACAGCTACTTATAATTTTAACCGCTCCCAAGCCCAATATAAATTAGGTTCAATTACAGCTATAGAGTTCAGACAGGCACAGATTAATCTAACAAATGCCCAAAACCAAAGAACCATTGCAAAATACCAAGCTAAGCTTGCTGAATTACAGTTAATTCAAATTACAGGACAGTTATTAAATGTAGATCTGTAGTTTTTAACTCTGAAAGAAAAGTGTAACAAATAGCTGATTAGATAATTAAAATAAATCAAAATCATTTTTTGATTAAGAGTTGCTCATAAAATCCACCAATTTTATTTTCTCTATCTACAAAATGAATTTCTAGAATCCAATGCCTAAGATTTCCCATTCTATCAAGTTCATTCATGTTAAGAGTATTTTTAGGGTGGATATAATTTGTTTTATTCTCTTTTTCTAATTTTTCATGAGGAAAGTGGCCAATTAGATGACCTGCAATAGGGCCTCCAAATTCCCAACCCATCTCTTTTGCTAAATTACAGCAATAAGAATAAAGCATTGCTCCAGTGATGTTTTCGTGTGAATGATAAAATACGTTTGCATTTTGCCATGCTTTTTCTATATCCCTTACTAATTTAAGTTTTAATACATCTTGTCCCAGCACATAGGTTCTCCCATAATCTGCTTCCCATGCTTCGAAAATGGGGCCAAAATCAATAAAGAGGATGTCATCCTCTTTTACTAATAAATTTTCTGGATTTTCATCATATGGTAATAAAGTGTTAACCCCTGATCTTACAATGCGTTTATGCCAATATTTCTTTATGCCAAATAGATCAAAAGCTAAAGAGTATATTTCGTGATTAATATCTTTTTCTGTTTTTCCAGGTGAAATAATAGCCCTATTTTCTATCTCTCGAAAGAGGGTTGCTGCTTTTTTTTCAGCATCAATTAGTTGTAGTAATGCTTCTGACATATCAAACAAATATATTCAATAAGCAGAAAATATTTAAAAGAGTTGTTTAAAAAATATTAAAATTTACGTTAGTAGTTTAGAAGCACACTCTTAAATTTTTTATATCCCAAAATTGAGCATCGAATACTATCCTCACGATTTTTATTTTTATTATTTATATACCAATCATTTAATCTTGGATGAAATTTCATATCAAGATGTTTTGTACCCCAGATCAATAAATCATATATTACAGGGTATAATTCGATTCCAGCTTCTGTGAGGTAATATTGTTTAACCTTTCTGTTGTTCGGATGTAATCGATAATTGATTAAGTTAAAATTTTGCAATTTATTAATCCTATCGGAAAGAATATTACTTGAAATATTCTCTAGGGAGTTACTAAAATCTGTAAAGGTTGTACGTTCAAGAAAAAGGTCTCGTATCAAAATTAATGACCAATTATCCCCAAGAATTTCAAGGCTAGTGCTAATAGGGCACGAAGAACGATTGTCTCGTACATTGATCTTTGGCTCTATCTGAGTTGTAGTTCCCATTTCAATTATTTTTAAAACTGCCCCATACAAGATTATAAAGAAATAAACAGTTAGAATATTGAATTGTTGATTCGAATATAAAATTTTGCTGGCGTAGTAAATATAAAAATTTTTTTTAAAATACAGTATTAGAGGCTTTTAGCATTTTTTTTAATTAATAAAAATAATTAGGTAATTAGAATTAAAAAGATATTTAAGAACATTATATTTAATAATGAAAAAAATCCTATCATATTTATTTTTATTCTTTACTTATAGTCCTATTTTTTCTCAAACTATAGAGGGCAATAAGATCTCTCAAGTCTATGAGGTCAGAGGAATTGATGCAAAACAGATATTCTCAAAATTAAATTATGCAATTGCCTTAATCTACCAGGATGCAACAGATGTAATTAAATATAAAGACGATCAGTCTAAAAGTCTTATCATTAAAGCTCTAGCATTAGTTCCTGTTCTTGATGCATATAAATTGATGAACCCTAATAATTCTGAACTTACAGATTATATCGATTATAGTCACAGTTATACTGTTATTATTAAGGTAAAGGATGAGAAATATCGTATTCAGATGATTTACCAAGATGGTAAATATTCAGATTCCCAATCAACAGAATATAAACTTCCATTTTCTGCAAAAATGGATTTCAAGATGAATGAGATGGAGGAGATAATGGAAAAAGCAAGAAAAGAGATGGATCAAGAATATTATGATATGACCAGTAGAAAGAAAAAAGAAATTTATATCCTATCACAACCGAAAGTCGTTCGTGAATACCAGCAAACTTTAAAGGAATATTCTACTCTATTTTTTCAGTCAATATATAAAAATGTACTAGACGAAATTAATGAAGAGGATTGGTAATTTATTTTTTAGTGATTTTTGCAAATCGTAATGAAGCAACTAATCCTATTATTGAAAAAATCACAAGTAAAGTAAAAACATATTGATGTCCTTCAATACCAGGGAATTTATCTAAAAAGTAACCCATAAGGGGTCCAGAAAAAATATCAGGAGTATATCCAGACAAAGAAATTACACCTACAGCAGTTCCTGTTAATGCTAGTGAGATATTACCTTCCTTAAGAATTGCAAAATAAAGTGCTCTAATAGCATAAGTCCCTACTGCTAAAATAATTAAAGAGATAAAAAACAAGATGTATTGGTCAGAGACTAAAATTCCACTTGCGAAAAGTAGAGACCCAATAAACATTACAAAAAAACCTTTTATAATCCATGAAATCCCATTTGTCTTATCTGCTAGAAAACCAATAGTAAAACAAGCAATAGGTCTAAGGTAAAGTTGAAGTGAGCCAACATTTGCAGAATTTACCTCATCATACCCCATCACATCGGAAGCGTACAACGAATAAATATCAGTAACCTTATACCCAAAATAGGCACAAAGAATAATTATCATCAACAACCAAACTGTTTCTAATTTTAAAACTTCTAAAATATTTTTAAATGAGTGAGTATTTTCAGACTTAAAGATACCTTTCTCTGTTTTAGTCTTCATGAAAAAATATACCAATACTCCAACAAATGCTACCATAGACGAAGAAAATAGAATCACGCCTCGAAAGGCATCTTGACGTTCAATAATGCTTGATGAGATAACGTCTTCAGGTAGAAAAACGGAAAATATAGCAACTCCTATACTACCCATTATTGCTGCTGTAAGTCCTCGTCCTCCATCTAAAAAACCAAATGCTTGTCCTTGATTCTTACTTCCACCCCAAATACGTGTTCCCTTTATCATTGCTCCCCAGAAAAGAAATACAGTAGTAAAGCCCCAGTAACCGTAAAGGATATGTAAAACTATTAAATTAGGATAATTTACAAGAACTAACCCACCAAGGGAAGTAAGAATTAAAGAAGCTGCAATTAGTTTTCTGGGTAAAAATTTATCAGCCAAAGTACCTCCAAAAATGTATGAAAATAACGCAACTGCTCCGTAAACTGAAAATAGGCTTCCCAATTCAACGTTATTTAAATCAAAAACAGCTAAAAAAGTTGGCCGAAATACTCGAGCCAAAAAATAGGGGAGAATATAGATTAGTTCTCCAGAAAGAATAAGGAGTAGAATATTAGTATAAGAACCTTTTGTTGAAGTATTTTGGATAAATAGAAATTATACATACAATGTAAAAAAAATCCTTAAACCATGTTTCTTAATTTTAAAAGAAGTTTTTTTAAAATAAATTATAAAAAGACCAGCTAAGTGTATATTTTTAATTTTAGAATGATTTTGTAAGTTATGAATACAATAATAAAAACCTTTCTTTTATCTATCATTGCAGTAAGCTGTAATGCACCTAATTCATACGATTTGATCATTTTAAATGGATCCGTTTATGATGGCAGTCTAGACAATTCAGCCTTATTAGATATTGGAGTTAAAGGAGATGAAATTGCAATACTTGGTAGTTTAGCTAATCAAACAGCACACCGAATTATTAATGCAAATGGATTAGTTGTTGCACCTGGTTTTATAGACTTACATGCCCATTTAGAACCTATCTTTTCTCTTTCTGATTGTGAGAGTCATCTTCGCCAAGGTGTGACTACTAGTTTAGGTGGTCCCGATGGATATGGACCCTTACCTTTTGGAATTTATTTAGACAGTTTAGCTAAGATTGGTGTAGGCATGAATGTAGGCTTTTTAGTTGGGCATAACAGCATAAGAAGTAAAGTAATGGATTTAGATAATCGAGTTCCTACATCTAATGAACTAGATGAAATGAAAGATATGGTTTCAAAAGCAATGGAAGAAGGCGCTTTTGGGATATCCACAGGATTAAAATACTTACCAGGAAGTTTTTCTAAAGTTTCCGAGGTAATTACTCTTTCTAAAGAGGCATCTAAAAAGGGGGGTATTTATACCTCTCATTTACGTGATGAAGGATTGAGGGTTATTAGTTCAGTAAAAGAAGCAATAAAAATTGCTGAAAAAGCTAGTATTTCTGTGGTTCTAACTCATCATAAAGTCATTGGTAAGCCCATGTGGGGCAAAAGTAATGAGACACTAGCTCTAGTTGATGAAGCACGAAAAAGAGGCTTAGACATACTAATTGATCAATACCCATATAATGCTAGTCACACGGGAATTTCAGTTTTAATTCCAAGTTGGGCAAGAGCTGGAGGGGATAGCGCATTTAAAGAAAGATTAGAAAATCTCAAACAAAGAGATAGCATAAAAAAGGGTATTATATTCAATATTTTAAATGATCGTGGAGGTGATGATTTAGATAGGGTACAATTTGCTAAAGTAGAATGGATGCCAGAATTAGAAGGNAANACTTTAAAATATTGGTGTGAAATAAANGGTCTTAAACCATCGATTGAAAATGGNGCAGAATTAGTAATTCAAGCTCAAATAAATGGTGGAGCGAACTGNATTTTTCATGCTATGGATGAAACAGANGTAATTAATATTATGAAGCANCCACAAACAATGATNGCTTCAGATGGAAGNTTAGTTAANCTTGGNGATGGACATCCACATCCNCGNTGGTATGGNACTTTCCCAAGAGTNTTAGGNAGATATGTAAGANAAAAAAAGATAATTAGNCTTACTGANGCCATTCATAAAATGACACTTTTACCTGCCCGAGCAATNGGNCTAAAAGANCGAGGATTTATNGCTGAAGGTTANAAAGCAGACTTAACNTTATTTGATCCNGAAAAGATTATTGATAAAGCCACTTTTGAAAAACCACATCAATATTCGGAGGGAATTGAATATGTTATTGTTAATGGTAAAGTGACAGTTGAAAAAGGTATCTTTAACCCTATAAAAGCAGGTGAAGTTTTGAAAAAAGTAAATCAATAAAATATAACTATATGATTAAAAGTTTACATATAATTTTATTATTTCTGATTATAGGATGTTCAAAAGTAGAAAATTTAGATTCGACCGATATAAATAATCTTGAAATATCTTTAGGAATCGATGCTAGTGAAACCCCATTTGAAGGGGACTATTTATTTTTTAAGGATATAAATTATGGAAAGAAAGAAAGAAATCAACTTGATATTTTACTTCCACAGGTTAATCAGATTTTAGGAGCTGTAATTTTTTTTCATGGGGGAGCCTTTTTATTTGGCACTAAAGATGATCTTTATGAAGGGGAGCTAAAAGAGATTATTGCTTCAATATTAGAGCAAAATATTGCAGTAATTAATGCAGAATATACTTTTATAAACGATCCTCAGTCCGAAGGTGTAATAACTTCACTTGAAGACGGTAGATCAGTAATAAATTTCATTACTGACCGTTTAATGTTGTTAAATATCCCTAGAAATAAATTGATTTTAGCAGGTGTATCAGCTGGGGCTGGCATAGCACAATGGAATGGATTCAGGGAAATTAGTAATAGGCAAGTACAGGGAATATTTGCATCTATAGCCCAAAGTAGTTATGATTTATATCAATGGGAACAACTTTTTCCAGATTTTTCTGTAGATGAGCTAAGATTAACCTCAACTGATTTAGAAGACCTTTTCTTAAAGTTTTATAACGGAACTCCAACAAAAGAAAAATCTGAGCTTTTAGATTATAGAAGTCAAATAGATTCTAATGACCCTCCCTTTTATGTCTTCAACCCTGTTTATGAAGATGTTGTTTTAGAAACAGATAATAGTATTGATTTTAATGTTTTATTCCATAGTTACAAGCATGCTGACTTTTTACGTAAAAAAGCTGTTGAAGTAGGTCTAGAATATTCAGGAGCCTATCAAGAATCCCCTTTGGAATTTATACAAAGGGTTCTTAAGAAGAACTAAAGAATATGATTATATTTTTGACAGCTATTTATTTTAATTACCTGCCACTGTCTTGAATACGTAGAAAAGTTCTGACGCAATTTGGTCTGAGCATTCACCATATCTATATTTTTCTTCAGGAGTATTATCAAATTTTTTTGGGTCCTTGTATTGAATTGGAATTCGAATTTCTGCACCTGGAATTAATGGACAATTTTCATCTGCGTGTGAACAATTCATTATTGCAGCAAATGAATCTTTTTTATTTATTGGGTGATCATAAAGCTTTGAAAAACACTTTATATCTTCATTGTCTTTATCATATGAAATGTAATAAAAAGGATTTTTATTTTTTCTGTCTATTTTTATTTCAAAACCACTACGTCTTATTGTATCTACTGCTATTTCGTTGAATGTTGTAACTTCGGTTCCTCCAGAATAGCAGTTAGCTTCAATATTATAGAAAACCGCTGCTGTATGTGCCCAGATCTGTGAAAATTGACTCCTACGAGAATTGTGAGTACATATAAAGTTGAGATTTATCTCTATATTTTCTTTACATTTTTTTTTTATAAAATCAATAAAAACTTCTAAAATGGCTTTTCGCTCCTCTTCGATGTTTATATTTAATATTCTCTTAATATTTTTTTCTAAGGCTAAAAACATAAATATTTTAAAATTAATGAAAAATAAAATGAATAAAAATTAAAATCAAAACTAATGCCCACCCCCAATTTCTACTTCTATTACTTGCGGAGGAGAATAATCTAAAAAGGTTATTAAGCTGTCCTTTACTTCCTAAAATACCCAAAACCAAACCACTAAAAATTACCCAAAAAGCTCTTACAAAGTAATTCATTTCAGGGACAAGAAATTGAATTCCAATATTAACAGGTAATGTTATTAAAAAGGCCAACAAAACAATTTTTATGTTTGGTTTATATAGTAAAACTGCACAACTAATTAAGACTACAACACCACAATTTATAAAATAACGTAAATTATTTAAGGTGTGTGTGAAAGCCGATTTAGGATTATCAAATTTTAGGTACAATATGATTAGGCCCATGATTAATGCAGTTCCAAGACTGAAAAGAATAGCTTTTCTACCTGCCCTAATTTTCTGTTTATCATTAGCTTTTTTGTTAATATAAATTGAATAGATGTCTGTAGACCAAAGCGTAGCTAGTGAATTGAAGGTGGAATCAACAGTACTCATTAGTGAAGCGAACAAACCACAAAGTATAATTCCTTTTATACCAACAGGTAAATAGGTCTTGACAAGATAGGGAAAAGCCAAATCTGGCTCCCCTAATCTATCTCCTAGGATTCCATATAATGCAATACCTGGAATTATTATTATTACTGCCATGAAAAATTTAATTAGACCACCTACCATTAATCCAGTTTGGGCATGGGAAATACTTCTAGCAGCAAGTGCTCTTTGCATAATTGTTTGATTTGCACACCAGTAATTTATATTTAAAAAAAATAAACCAAATAAATGTGTCCATGGCAAAGTGGGATGGTCGATAGGGAGATGAAGGTGCATTTTATTGGGAGTCTTAATATATAATTGTTCCCACCCACCTAGTTGATAAACAGCTGTAAAACAGACAACAATTCCCCCAATAAGCAAAATACTAAATTGTATTATATCAGTTTTAACAACTGCGCTTAAGCCTCCAAAATAAGTATATATAGCTGAGAAACAACCTAAAATGAAAATTAAAATACCAATGCGTATTATGCGGTTTTGATGTAAAAAAGAAAGTTGCTCTCCAAAAACCATATCAGCTGCATATGCACCCCAGAACAATGCTGCTCCAAGTGTTACTGTTGCAAATAGAACGATATTGGACAATGAATAAAATAAAGCAATTCTATGGCCTAATTTTTTTGAAATAAATTGGGTTATTGTGGTGATTTTCTCTCTAAGAAATAGTGGGACAAAGACAAAAGCTCCTAATAAAATACCCTGTACCGCATTTATTTCAAGGTTAGCCTGAGCTAGCCCATATAGATATGCAGATCCCATCATTCCTAAAAATTGATAACCTTGAATATTTGTTGCAATGGTTGACAGGGCAATTGAATACCAAGGTAGATTACGAGAACTTAAAAAGTATTCATCTGCAGAACTATTATTATTTATTTTACCATTTAAAGCTACTAGTAAAACAACGGTAAAATAAATCAACACAATTATAAAGTCGATCATACTCTTATACCCTTTTTCCCCTTCCTAAAGGACTATTTGGAGTCTTTTTTGGGATACGTCCGAAAATTTCAGGAAGAGAAACAGTTTTGATTTTAGGCAGTACATATTTTGCAAATAATTCACATTCTTGCTTGTGTGGATAACCCGATAAAATAAAGGACCGAATTCCCATCTTCATATAATTTTTCAATTTCTCAACTACTTGATCTGGATTTCCTACAATTGCTGCTCCACATCCAGATCGAGCAAGACCAATACCTGTCCATAAATTGGGCTCTACATAATAATTTTTATCTGATTCTTCTCTTAATATTGACTGTCTTGCTACACCCAAAGAATTAGAATCTTGAGAACGGTTTCGAATATCTTTTCCCAAATCAAGTTCTAACTTTGATAATAAACCCTTAGCATACTCACGAGCTTCTTTTTCTGTTTTTCTAACGATAATATGAACACGTAAACCAAATTGTACCTTTCGATTATAGAATGCAGCTTTTTCAGTCATTTTATCCATTAGTGCTTTTATTTTATTTTTTGTTTCAGGCCACATTAGGTAAACATCACAGTGCTCCGCACAAAGGTCAATTCCATCTGCAGAGTAGCCTCCGAAATAAAGTAATGGACCTCCTTTTTGATAAGTTTTCGTAGGGGTAGAAGATAATTTAAATTTGTAATAATTACCTTCAAAATTAATATAATCTTCTGACCAGGCTTGTTTTAAAATTTTGATTACTTCTCTGGAACGGGAATATCTTTCTGAAGAAGACAATTGATCTCCAGGCAAATCAGATGAAATAATATTTATAGTTAGTCGACCTTTAAGCATGTGGTCAATGGTAGCAATACTTCTTGCAAGCATAGGTGGATGTATCTCTCCACAACGAATCGCAGCTAATAGATTGATTTTCTTGGTTAAAGGTGCCATTGCTGCAACAAATGAAAGTGTGTCTTGGCCTACTTGGTATGAGGAAGGACATAATACATTTCGAAAGCCAAGATTGTCTGCAGTTTTTACGATTTCAGAAGTATTTTCCCAACTACTTTTATATGCTGGGTTTCGATTCCCTAAAAAATCATCATCACCATCACAAAGAGGTGCAAACCATGATATTTCCGCACCATCAATATCTAATGAATCTATGCCTTTCATCTATGTAAAAATATAAAAGAAATGTTATAATTTAACTTTTTCCTACTTTGGCTGTCATAATATAAAATGGTAACTTTTAAGCTTAAAATATAATTAAATGAATTTATTCAATATTTTTTCTCTAATTGCTCTAACTGCTTTCCCTTTTTTTGAAAATAATTCTTTGATAGTACAGGAATTCCAGGGAAGAGCTTATTATTTTTCTAAAACTAAAATGGAACTTGGAAGTTGGGGTGCTAGAATGAGCGAAGCACAAAAAAAGCAAATAAAAAGTAGATTAAAAAATAGATTGGAAAAGACTTTTGTATTGGTTTTTAATAAAAATGAATCCTTATTCTATGAAGAAGAAAAAGTAGATGCGATTTCAGGTGCAACAGATTCTTGGGGAAGTAATTTTGCTAGAGGTAAGCAATATAAAAACGTAAATGAGAACAAACTAATTCAGGCTCAGGAATTTTATGGAAAGCGTTTTTTGGTTAAGGATGAATTACAGACAATTAAATGGAAAATGGGCTCTGAATCGAAACAAGTTGGAAATTATTTATGTTTTAAGGCTACTGCTGTGGTTCCTGAAAAAGAATTATCATGGTATAATTTTACATGGAGTGATTTAAATGCTGATAAAGAGAATCCTGAAATAAAATTAACTCAAGTTGAAGCATGGTATACTCTTCAAATACCACTTCAACAGGGGCCTGCAGAATACTGGGGACTCCCAGGATTAATTCTTGAGGTTAGTGCAGGAAATACAACTATGCTTTGTTCACAAGTAGTAATTAATCCGACAGATAAGGTAGAAATAAAAACCCCTGACAAAGGCAAGGAGATTACCAAATTAGATTACAGCAATACCATACAAAGTAAAATGTTAGAGATGAGAAACAACCGAGGTAGAAGAAGAGGATAATTATACTTGGCCAACATATATAAAATCAAATATGGAAATAGTTCTTCTTTGATAATTTCATCTATATGAACAANAAATTAACTTTTACATTACTACTTATATCTGCTTTTTCTTTTAGCCAGATTAAAATAAAAGGTATCGTAACTGATAGCATAGGTGTTCCTCTGGAGGCTGCGAGTGTTGTGGCAATAAATAAAGTTTCAAATTCCTTGGAAACGTATTCACTTACTGATGAAAATGGNTTTTATAATTTAAAAGTTAAACAATCTACTGCTTATAAGATTCAGGTTAGTTCTATAGGGTTAATTACAATTAATGATGTTATTGAGACTTCCAGTGAGGACCTCACAAAAAACTATACCCTTCGAGCTGATATTATATTAGACGAAGTTGTAGTCAAACTGCCCATTGAGGTTAGAGGAGATACTCTGATTTATAATGCAGATTCTTTCAAAAGCGGTTCAGAAAGAAAACTAGAGGACATAATTGATAAATTACCTGGTGTTGAAATTAATGATAGCGGTCAAATTGAAGTTGAGGGTAAAGTCGTCAATAAGTTAATGGTAAATGGGAAAGATTTTTTTGATGGAGATACGAAAGTTGGAACAAAAAATATTCCATCAAGTGCAGTTGATAAAATTCAAGTATTAAGAAATTATGCAGAAGTAGGACAACTTAGTGGAGTAAGAAATAATCAAGATAATTTCGCAATAAATATAAAGTTAAAANAAGGAAAAGAGAGTTTTTGGTTTGGAAATGTTACAGCTGGAGGNGGTAANGCTCCNNATGAAAACCTTTATTTACTTCAACCAAAATTATTTTACTATAATCCAAAATACAGTATTAANATTATTAGTGATCTNAATAATATTGGGGAAGTTGCTTTAACNCGTAGNGANATTAGAGGNTTTGGNGGTGGATTTCAGNCNCCTAGCTCTAGAAGNGGNACAAGNATTAATCTAGGNGATAATAGCCTNAATTTTNTAACAAATGAAAGGAATGCNCTTAAAATANAAAACAANCTTGCCTCTGCTAATTTTAGTTATTCACCAANAAAATCATTAGATATTAGTGGTTTNTTGATATANAATAATAGTCNAATTCTNTCAAATGAGATNAGTAGNATNAGATATACAAATGCAGATATAGNAATTCCNGACGAAGCAACNGAACAGTCAAATACAGAACTTTCAANTCAAGGATTAANNAANCTAAGTGCNTCATATAAGCCAAATTTNAGTAATCAAATTGACTATGATATCTTAGCAAGAANTTCTGATGATTCACANCAAAAAAATAATTTATCTTCAGTNTTNGGNNNAACTAATCAATTTGANNAGGTCACTCCNTTTAATATTAACCAAAATCTNAAATATTATTTAACNCTTAACGAAAATAATATTTTTGCTTTTGAAGCTCAAAGNGTAATTAAAGATGAAGACCCATTTTACANTGCNATACTGGAAAATNACCCNACNGGTATTGACCCTTTTGATACAACAGCNTATGCTCTNGGATTAGATACAACTCAGGGNTCATATAATNTTGAACAAAATCGNAGAATNAAGACTAATCANTTGGATGCAAAATTNGATTATTATAATATCATTGGACNAAAAAGTAATATNAATTTCACNTTGGGAACAATTTTAAGCAGACAACANTTCAATTCTGANATTTTCCAATTTATAGAAAATAACTCAAAATTTGAACCGANCCCNTTGTTTAANGATGGCTTAGCCATAAATGATATTGACTANAAATTTAATGATGCATATTTGGGTGTTCATTANNGATTTAAAGCTGGNAAATTTACNATNACACCTGGNTTTTCANTACATGCATATGGGAATAAAAACNCTCAGTTTGGAATTATTGCAGAGNATAATTTTGTAAAGCTTTTACCTGATTTTGAAACGCGTATACAACTAAANAAAGGAGAGTCACTAACNTTTAATTATAATATGCGNAATCAATTTACTGATGTAACTCGTCTTGCTANAGGCTTNGTTTTTAATAGTTATAACAATATCCAATTTGGAGAACCTNATTTGCAAAATGCCTTATCTCATAATATAAGTATGCTTTACAGAAGTTTNAACCTNTTTAACTATACNAATGTATTTGCTAGAGCAGCNTATTCNAGNAATATTGATCAAATACGNGGNNTAACAAATTTTGAAAATGTAATNAGAACAAGTTCTTATTTCAATTCNAGTTTNGCTGATGAAAACTTTAATATTTNTGGNCGTATTCAAAGAACTTTTGGAAAGGTTNGAGCGAGTCTNAGAACTTATTTCAATTATAGTAAAATCAANCAATTTATTCAAGAAAGGCAGTCTCTAAANGAAGGATTNACNCAAGTATATACNCCTGAAATTAGGACAAATTTTCGTGTAGCACCAAATATAAGTTTGAGATATAGATATAGTATATCAAATAATATTCAAGGCACACGTGAAACAAAATTTATTACCAAAGCCCCTTCTGTGGATTTTGATGCATACATTATTGAGAAATTTACCTTCAAAACGAATTACAGTTATAATATTCAAGATCAAGTGGGTGGAGAGTCACAGTCTTTTCAACTTTGGGATTCATCTTTAGCCTATAGAAAAGATAAAGATGCTAAATGGGAATACGAATTAAAAGCTTCCAATATTTTAAATATAAGCTCTCAAATTCGAAATAGCGCTAATAGCATTGCAGTATTCAACTCTTCGACTTTTATACAACCTAGGTTTATAACTTTTAGAGTTATTTATAAACTTTAAATTCACTTTTAGCAAAAGACAATTTATAATCCTTAATAATAGAAAAGGAATCTTCCTATATTTAACTGATTTCAATTTTTAATAATGAAAAAACTATTATTAATATTGGCTATTGTTTCATTGGGATCTCTTTATGCTCAAGAAAAGTTAAAAGTAAAAGGGCTTACAAGGAAAGAAATTAAGGCAATAAAAAAACAACAAAAAGAACAAGATCGTATTGCTAAGTATTCCAGTATGGGACTTAATCAATGGGGTATTGATGAAAATGCTCAAACTTGGTATCTGGCGCTTAAATTTCACTTACCTAGCTCCAGACAAGGTGATGGAATTCCGATTCTTAGACAGTACCAATCTTTTACTGAAGAATCCTCTAGGATATATCCTTTATGGATAATAGATGGACAACAATTTAATTCTCCACCTGTTGATGTACTTGCTCTTTCACCACTTATTAGAAAGGTAAGGATTCTGGTTAGTGCTGCTGAAACAAATCGATGGGGAAAACAAGCTAGGGCGGGCGTTATCGTATTAGAAACAGCACGTTAAATTTATTTAAATCCACCTTTTTCATAAGAATTTTACAATTTACTTAAAATTATATCTGCTGCTTTTTCAGCAANCATAAAAACAGTAGCATTTGTATTTCCTGAAATGATCTTAGGCATAATAGAAGCGTCTACAACTCGAAGGTTTTCAATCCCATGAACTTTTAAAGAAGAATCAACAACAGCCATTATATCATTTCCCATTTTACATGTACCTACGGGATGGTATACAGTTTCTACAGTTTTTTTTATGTGCTCAATAAGAAAATCATCAGATGATCGGTTAAGAGGAAGACCATTTGTTTTTATATGATTTTTCAGTACCTGTTCTTCCATTATTTTAAAGACTAATTTCCCACCTTTTACTAGCTGATCTAAGTCTTCTTTTTCTTTTAAAAAGTTTGGTTGAATTATTGGAGCTTTGTTAGGATCAGGTGATGCTAGGCTTATCGTACCCCTGCTTTTAGGATGTAGTAACGTTGGCAATATAGTAAAACCATCTTCTTTTGGATAATCATAAAGGTCATATGCATCATAGCCATATTCATTTCCAATACATATAGGAGAAAAATGCAATTGAAAATTTACTTTTCCACCTTTTTGATCAAGATCGAAAAAAGCCATTCCTTCAAGTGGGCTATTACAAAAAACACCTTTTCTATGTACAAAGTAATTCCATGCCGCTTTCAATTGTTTTATTGGTGGGATGTAATGATTAATTCCCTCTTGAGTTTTTGATTTGGCACATATTGGATAAAATAAATGATCTTGTAAGTTTTTACCAACTCCTTTTAATTCGTGAATACAACCAATACTATATTTTTTTAATTCTGAAGGCTCTCCAATTCCAGAAAGCATTAATAACTGTGGTGATTGAAAAGCTCCAGCCGAAAGAATAATTTCATTATGAGCATTTACATGTATTATTTTCCCTCCTTTTTTATATTGAACCCCTACTGCTTTTTTACCTTCAAAGATAATTTTATTGACTCGGGCTCTTGTAATAGTATTTAGATTAGGGCGATTCAAAACAGGTTTTAAAAAGGCAGTTGCACCACTTTCGCGTTTTCCATTTTTGATAGTACTTTGAACTAGACTAGCACCTTTTTGGACTCTTCCATTATAATCAATATTGGGCGGTATACCAATTGCTGAACATGCATTAATAAATGCATTAACAAAAGGCGTTTTAAATCTTGTTGGAAGAGTAACCCCTAGCTCCCCAGAGTTAGAGTGATATTCAGAATCAACTAAGTCAATTTGTGCATGGTTTTCCGAACGCTTAAAATAAGGCAGCAGCTCTTTAAAACTCCAACCTGAATTTCCTAGTTGAGCCCAAAGATCGTAATCCGAAGGATTACCACGAACATAAGCCATGGCGTTAGTAGAGCTGCTTCCACCAAGAGTTTTTCCTCTGGGTAAATAGATTTTACGATTTAAGACATTAGCTTGTTTCTCAGTCCAAAAACCCCAATCATCATTACTTTTATGGACCTTTAAATATGCACCAGGAATATGAATATTCATATTGGTATCTGGCCCTCCTGCTTCCAATATTAGAACGGAATTTTTAGGATTCTTTGATAGACGATTTGCCAAGACACATCCAGCTGACCCAGCTCCTACAATAATATAATTATATGATTTACCCATTAGCTAAAACTAATGAAATTATAAACAATATGAATTATCACCCTTTTCATTTTATGATTTTTAATTCTGTTATCTTAATGAAACCTATTGAAGAGGATATTTTGATTTTAGGGATTCAATTAGAATCTTTTTATACTTATTAAGTTTAAAAGCCACTTACTCCTCTCTTATAAGCATTTCAGAAAAGAAGGGTAAAATATTATTATAAAAACGCTCAGTAAGCTTATTAGTATGGTCTCCTTCATAAATTTCAAGAGAGTTTTTAATTTTAATCTTTGTTAATACATCTGAGAAATATTTACTTCCAGTAGACCAAGAATCACGATTTCCTCCATCTAAAGCTATCCCCTTTAATTGCAGTAAGTTTGATATGTATTGATCTGCCATCCATGATGGAATATTTGCGGACCACTTTGCTTTAACATTTTCACGAATTAATAGTGAGTCACCCAGAAGCTCATAAGGAAGGTCTGAATAAAACGGTGGATTATTTGGATTTGGTGAAGCAGCTGCTGAGAAAGCATGAAGGGCTTTTACCCACCAACTTGCTTTTAACATTGCATCCCAACTATCGATGGTCATCGCTTTATTTATAGCATTTTCATCCCAATAGCTTGGGCTTAATGCCAAACAGCAGGTACAATGACCATATACCGATGAAAAAATATCTGGATGTTTCATAGCTATTTTAAGTGCACCATAACCTCCCATTGAATGACCAGCAATACCTCGACTTTGTGATTTTGGAATCGATCTATAATTTGCGTCGATATATTCCGGGAGCTCGTATGCAATAAAATCTTCCCAATTTCCAGTTGTGTATGAATTGGTATAAAAACTTCCTCCGAACCTATTCGACCCGTCAGGCATCACAATAATGATAGGTTCCACTGCTCCAGAATTAATCAATTTGTTTAAAGTAATTACTTCCTCTTTGTCCCATCCAACNTTACCTGTTGTATTTTTCCACCCTGAATATCCATGTAGCCAATATACTACTGGGTATCTTTTATTTGTCTGTTTTTCGTAACCTGATGGTAAATAAACACCTAAACTTAGGTTTAATGATTCATCCACTAAATTTTCTTTAAGAGAAACAGCATGAATTTTCAAGTGAACCATCTTGCCAGCTTGACTATAAGCAGTTAAAAATGACATTAGCAAAATTAATATAAAGCCAACGAGTAATTTTTTATTCATTCTTTAAAGCTAAAAAAATCTCGTAGATTTAAGATATTAAATATTTAAAATGGTTATGAATTTCTAAACTCGTGTTTTATAGGTACTTTATCACGATTACCTTGAAAGAGATTTCGACAGTGTATTTTTTGCATCAGGTATAGCAATTCTAGTCTCAGGGATAGAGTTTCTCAAAAAAAAATAAAAAATTCTAAATTATTAGAGTATGAAAAAATTATTAATGCCTTTGCTATTTTTAACGTTTGCTAGTTGTGAACCATCTTCTGATGGAAATAATAGCGGTGTGAATAGAAATTATGAAGAAGTAGTTGGACTTTTTGCACTTCAAAGATTTGACGAATTAAACAAAAGATATGTTGAATCCGCTCCTGTAACCCAAGGGACGTGGGATACATATGATGAGGGAGATAAATTTGATTACAAAGGATACAGCTGGACTATATTAATGAAAGTGAGTCATTAAAATAATTTCTGATTTGATGCTTTTGTGTGTTTGATGTAAAAGTAAGCCAAAGACAACATTAAAAGAAAAAACCCTCCAAATTTGAAGGGCTCTTTTTATGTAATATTTTATTTTTGAGAGGCCATTATTTCTTCATTCAATTGTGTTGGATCATATATCCAAGAAGCACTAACAATTTCCCCGTCAACCCATTTAAAAGAGACATTTACGGGGTTGGGTTCATTTTTTTTAGTTCTTTTTGAGACTCCATTCCAAAGCGCCCAATTGTGACTCCATACTTGATTATTATTATTTTCATCATAAAAAGTCGTTTCAACGAAACTATACTGCATCTTAATATTTGAGTAAAATTTATGGTGCATTGAAAAACCTTCAATAATTTGACTTTTTGAAAATTCTTCTCCGTTTACAGTAAAGCTTGCATCTTCACTAAAAATCTTTTTAAAAGTTGTAAAATCATTTTTAAAATATTCAGTGTTCATTTTCTTAATAGCATTAGAATACTTATCAGATGTTCTTACTGTTCCTGTTATTTCTTGAGCTAAAGAATAAAAAGAACTAGCAATAAATAAGAGTATAAAAANTTTTTTCATTTTGATTAATTTATNATTAATAAGCTGCTAATATAAAAAACATTATAATATCTCTACTCCGTGTTTTTATTCCTGAACTTGATGGAAAGGATATGCCGATGATATAAAAAACCCTCCATTATTAGGGAGGGTAATTTTTGTNTCTAAACTTTTTTTAGATTCAGTTTGAAGTCGATGAAATGACTTCTAAAATATACCTTGAATCAAAATTTAATGGTTCTAATCTTTTAAAATCTAGGGCTTTAATCGCTTTTCCTTCCCCGGATAAATGTTTCATAAGATTAGACATATTATTGAAAGCGTCATAAGTCATAAATGATGCATAATCTGATCCCTGTGGAGTAATTTTAGTTGCGTAACCCCAACCTGTCATTCCTGCAGATTTCATAACTTTTTTAAATATTGGTGAAACGATATTTTCACTATCATCAAGTACTTTATCAATATCATTTGGAGTGCCAAAATTAAATAATACAAACTTCCCGTTTTCTTCGGTATTAATCTGACCCTTGATTTGATAATAATATCTTCTATCGGATTCAATAGTCCAGCCATCATATAGTAGTTGTGGTTTTACCCCGACTATTTCCTCAGAGTTTGTCCACCAACTTGCCGAAGGAGATGTTGCTGAGTCAATATCTTTATAAACATTTACCCACATATAATTATAATCTTTATTTGTGGTATTAAAAGACTTCATCAATGCCCACCAAACTAAATTCCCCTTATTTACGGCGTCTTGAGCAATCTTTTGACTGTAATTAGTTTCAATTTCTAAAAATTTTTCTGCTTGATTCTGGGGAACCTTTACTGGGTGAAAAACAGCTATTTGAGCAGATAGATAAATAGGAACTAAAAAAATAAATAATAATAATTTTTTCATTTTTATTGATTTATGGTTAACAAGCAGCTAATATATAAAATCTACAATATCTATATTTCTTGCTTTGCAGAACTTAATGAAGATGATATGCCTGGAAATAAAAAACCTTCCACTTGGGAGGGTCTATATATTACTTTATTTTAATTAGGGAGAAGTGCTTCAACTAATTCAAGTGATTCTCTTTGATGGCCAATAATCATTTCTAAAGACTCTCTAAACGCTCTTCTATCTGCTTTAAATGTTTCCCAGCCAAACATTTCGTTATAGTCATCTTCCCAAGAAGAGTCAAAATCTGGATTAGTATCATTAAACCTGTTAAATGCAACATATGAAACAAAAGTATTCCCTCGACCACCTGAAACAAGACTTAACATAATTCTACTGCTATTTGGTCGTCTGTTTTCCATAACCTTCCCAATTCTTTCTGCCCATCTAGCAAAATATTCAATGTGTGTTTGTTTTACAACATAAATATTTTTTATTAGATATTTGAATGGTGGGGTTGACTCATCTACATTAACATCTGCCCAACTTTCTCTTTTCCATATTTGTTGACCGCCAATTGATTCCGCGTAAGGCATTACGTTATCAGCCCAATATTTGAGTTCATCTGAAGCATCTCTATCATATCCTTCGGAAGTTTGAAAGGGCATTATTCTTTCATATGTTCCTGCATTTTGACCAGTTGTTACTTTATAGGTGACAATTAAATTATCTGGACTCGAATTAAATTTTCTAGTCTTTTTTGCGGCTGACTGAATAAATTTATTTTCCATCCCTGCTTTAGCTTTATAATGAAATGTATTCCAATATTCTGCATCCGGATCTCTCTGCCCATATGTACTTGATAATATTATAGCAAAAAGTAATAAAAGTGTGTTTTTCATTTTAATTGATTTATGATTAATAAGCTGCTAATATAGAAAACTCTACAATATCTCTACTCCGTGTTTTCTTCCTGAACTTAATGAAGAGGATATGCCGATGATCTAGCTGTTTGATATTTCATAAAAAACTCTATTATTTTCTATTCCAAAAAGTGTTACTCCATTATCTAATGCCTTGAAAATCTCGATAAAATTGAATTCGTAAGCATCAAGTTCTTGATTATAAAAGCCTTCTAATTTATTACGATTAATTAACTCAGAAAGATATTTAGCAAAAACATTTGATTGAATTAAAATCGCTTTTGCTTTTTCACAATCTCCACTATCATTTACTCCATTAATTTGTAAAATCAGATGAGTATAAAATGAGTTACCATTAATAGAATTTAGTTGGGCAGATTTTCTAGGTAAAGAAGATTAGTGCCAAATAAGTGCCAAGAAATTGACTAACTTTATAATTAGCTTAGTTGTAAGAAAAAACCCCCACTTTACGCGAGGGCTTTAGTTTGTTAATGTAGTGTAGCGGTTAAGCTAGCTCCCCCTCTTGGACTCGAACCAAGGACCCTCTGATTAACAGTCAGATGCTCTAACCAACTGAGCTAAGGAGGAATATTAATGACTGAATTTGATTAAAGAGTTTTTAAGATGTGATAATCTGTTGTGGCTCTAGTTTACTTAAAATTTAAAAGTAAAACTCTTTTAATCTTTTAGACAGACGGGCAAATATAAATAAACTCGAGTAAAGTGTAAAGGGTTTACACCCTATTCTTAAATATTGTTTTTGGAGAATTAAAATCCAAAAGTATCTATTAGTCCAACCCTTTCATCTATACTTGTTTCCATTATAGAGTCCCACTCATTATAAAATTCTTCTAATGTTTTATTAAATGTTAATTCAAATGCACTTTTAAAACCTAACTGATATAAATTTGGATAAAATATTTAATAATAACCTTAATTAAGCTATTAGATTATATTTTTAGATATTTAAATGAAAAATCAACGTTTAGAAATCCGTAACATTAATTAATTTTATTCTTTAAAAATGATAGAATAAATTTTTATGAGAGCCACGTTATTTAGTTTGTTTACAATCTTTTATTTTTCAAAAAATATGGCACAAAAATATGAGACACAAAAATTTGAAGTTATAAAAAGCATAGGAGAAGCAGAAATACGCTACTATCCCCCTGTAATGAAAATTAAAGCAAATAGAAATAATGGTTTTGGTTCCTTATTTGGATATATTTCAGGTAAGAACGTAAATGGTCAAAAAATTGCCATGACCACTCCTGTTTATATGCAAGAGGATAATGGGGAAAAAGTTATGGAATTCGTTCTACCTCGAGAATTTGATTCACAATCTACTCCAGATGCTTTATCTGATAAGGTTAAAGTTTATGAATCAAATCCTGGTTATTTTATCGCCTACGCCTTCGGAGGATATGCGGTTGATTGGGTTTCTAATAGAGCTACTAAGTCACTAAAAGAAATTATAAAAGCTAATAACATTAATGTTGAGGGTGATCCAATACTGTTAGTTTATAATTCTCCATACAAACTAATCAATCGAAAAAATGAAATTCTTTTTAAAATAACTGATCAAAAGAATCCTAAATAAAATCATTAACCAAATAGCCAACGAAATAAATCATTCCCATTTGCATAAAGAACCAAAGCCATTAAAAGGAAAAAGCCAAACATCTGGGCGTATTCCATAAATTTATCATTAGGCTTTCGGCCCGATATCATTTCATAAAATAAGAACATTACGTGTCCCCCATCTAATGCAGGTATTGGTAAGATATTCATAAAGGCAAGAATAATTGAAATTAAAGCTGTACTAGACCAAAATCCTTTCCAATTCCATTGGTCTGGAAACATACTTCCAATTGCTCCAAAACCACCTAATTGAGATGCACCTTTGGATGTAAAGACATATTTAAATTGGGCTATGTAATCATGTAAAGTCCAATAACCATAGTCAAAACCTTCAATTATACTTTCAGATAAACTCAAGGTCTCAAATTCAAATGAAAAAGAATCAACCTTGGGATAAACTCCTAAAGTTCCATCGGTTGAAGTTTTGATATCTAAAGTATCAACCTTACTATTACGCTCATAGGCTAGACGAATTACCCTAGATTCTCCAGACATATTATTTTTAAATTCGCTCCAATTATTTACTGGATTTCCATTGATATTTATAATCTTGTCATTTGATTTAAGACCAATATTTGCAGCAGGAGAATTTGGAATAATACTATCTAAAACAGCAGGTATAACTGGAGAAAATGGTATCATTTCTCCAGATTCAAACATTTTAGAACCTATATCTTCAGGGATTTTAAGATTTATAATTGAACCGTTTTGACGTTTAACTGTAACGGAATTAACATCGCGAAGTAAAAAGTATTTGTTAATCTCTAATACATTTTCTAATGTTTTTCCATTTACAGTTAAAATTTGATCTCCTGTTTCAAAACCTAGCTGAGCAACGACTGGAGAAGGTTCTAATCCCATTGGCAAATCCTCAGAAGCAAGAGTATATTTACCCCATACAAAAAGGATCATCATATAAATTAAAAAACCTAGAATCAGATTTACCGTTACACCACCAAGCATTATAATCAAACGTTGCCAAGCAGGTTTTGATCTAAATTCCCAAGGTTTTGGAGGTTGTAACATCTGCTCTTTATCCATACTCTCATCGATCATTCCAGAGATTTTAACGTAACCTCCTAATGGCAGCCAACCAATACCATATGTAGTTTCTCCAATTTTCTTCTTAAATAGAGCAAATTTGACATCAAAAAACAAAAAGAATTTTTCAACACGTGTCTTAAATATTCGAGCGGGAATAAAATGACCTAATTCATGGAGAACAATCAATAAAGAAAGACTCATTAATAATTGAATTGCTTTTACTACAAATGGACTCATATTAGAATTTTGATTCTGCAAAAGTAACATAATAGCATGCATAATAAAAATCTAATGTTTAGTTTTGAAATACTTTTTAAGCTGTGCATTTTTATATCGATTTTAAATCTTCTAAATTTGCCGTGTTTTGAGTTTTATGATAAAAATTTTTAAAGAGTATAAGTTTTTTATAGGTACCCTAATCCTATCGTCAGCGCTAATATTAACCTTATTCTACAATGCCCTCAAGCCTGATGAAAAATTACCGATTTATCAACCTGCAATGGTAAATTATGAGTTGGTAGATAGTAGCCTTCAACATGTAAAAAAATATCATAAAATTGCCCCCTTCTCTTTAACTAACCAAAACGGTTTGACTATAACTGATAAAGACTATTTAAATAAAATATATGTTGCGGACTTTTTTTTCACCACTTGTCCTTCCATTTGTCCAAAAATGACAGCAAATATGGGGCTAATTCAAGATGCTATTTTAAAAGATAAACAAGTTATGTTACTATCATTTAGCGTAACACCTGAAATTGATTCTGTAGCAAAACTTAAAACCTATGCTCTTGAAAAAGGGGTAATTGATTCTAAGTGGAACTTACTCACAGGAAATAAAAAACAGATTTACGAGCTTGCCCGAAAATCATACTTAGCAGTCAAAGAAACAGGTAATGGGGACGCACATGATATGATCCACACTGAAAATTTTATATTAGTTGACCCTGAGAAAAGAATACGTGGATTTTACGATGGGACAGACACAGCAGCTATGAGCGAGCTACTTTCAGATATCACATTACTCCAACAGGAATATTTAAGCCCATGATATTTTTCAAACTGAACAAGATTTAAAGCGAGGATTTTCCCTACTTTAGCCCCTTAAAATCATTCTAAATAATGATTCCATTGGATCAACTTGCATTAGGAGAAACAGCAGAAATCGAAATGATCGAGACAGACGAGCTACCGCTGAAGCTTATCGAGATGGGATGTTTACCAGGAAACTCAGTTTGCCTTATTCAAATAGCTCCATATAATGATCCCCTTTATATAAAAATCGATGAATCTTATCTTGGAATAGGTAGACAAACGGCTAAAAATATTTTTGTTCGGTTAATAAAATAATCCATGAGTAAGCCCTTGAATGTTGCACTATTGGGAAATCCAAATACAGGGAAGACTTCAGTTTTCAATGCCTTGACTGGTTTAACTCAAAAAGTAGGAAATTATCCTGGAATTACTGTTGAAAAAAAGGAAGGGATTTTTAAACTGAACCAAACTACTAAGTGCCATATTATTGATCTTCCTGGGACCTATAGCTTAAATGCTTCTTCTATAGATGAAAGCATTGTTATTGAACTTTTACTCAATAAAAATAGTAAAGACTTTCCTGATATTGCTGTTGTAATAACTGATGTAGAAAACCTAAAACGTAATTTACTTTTATTTACCCAGGTAAAAGATCTGGGTTTACCCACATTGTTGGTTATTAATATGTCTGATCAAATAAAAAGGAAAGGAATTTCTTTAGATATCCCAACCCTAGAAGATGCTTTAAAAACCAAGATTACACTAGTTAGTACTCGAGAGGGTAAAGGCTTGGATGTATTGAAAGATGCAATTTTAAACTANAAACAACTTTCTTGCTCTCCTTCAATTTCTCTAAATACGATTGATAAAGAATATTTCCAAAATTTAGAAAAAACTTTTCCAAATGAACCTACGTATAAGTTATGGTTGGTAATTAGTCAAGATATTAATTTTGTAAAAATTGATAGAAAAAAAGTTTTAGGTGTAACTGACTATAAGACTATGCCGAGATCCTATCTTAAAAGACTTCAGCAAAAAGAAACTATAAAGAGGTATCAGTATATAAATCAAGTCTTAAAGCAAGGTTTCAAAGTTGATCGACAAGTTGCCACAGATTTAAGAAGTCGGTTTGATAGAGTTTTGATCCATAAGTTTTGGGGATATTTAATTTTCTTTTTCATTTTAATGATAATTTTTCAATCTATTTTTAATTGGAGCAGCATCCCTATGGATTTTATTGATTCTACTTTTGCTAGTTTAAGTGAAAGTCTAAAAAATAATCTCCCTCAAGGTATATTTACAAAACTTTTTACCGAAGGAATTATTCCAGGGTTGGGCGGTATTCTAATTTTTATCCCTCAGATTGCTTTTCTTTTTTTATTTATATCAATTTTGGAAGAAACAGGCTACATGAGTCGGGTGGTATTTTTGATGGATCGTGGTTTACGCCGATTTGGTTTAAACGGGAAAAGTGTAATTCCTTTAATTTCAGGAACCGCTTGTGCAATTCCAGCAGTAATGGCTACTCGAAATATTGAAAATTGGAAAGAGCGTTTGATTACAATATTAGTAACCCCTTTTACTACTTGCTCAGCACGTCTACCTGTTTATGCGATTTTAATTGCACTTGTAATTCCAGAAGGATCTTTTTTAGGGTTAAATTACAAAGGGCTAACGTTAATGGGTTTATATCTTGTTGGTTTTGGGATGGCTCTATTTGCAGCCTTAATTTTAAGCAAAACCTTATCTATTAAATCTAAAAGTTATTTTGTAATTGAGATGCCTAATTACAAATTTCCTTTACTTAAAAACGTTGGGATTACAGTATGGGAAAAGACCAAAACCTTTGTTACGGAGGCTGGTAAAATAATTCTAGCTATTTCAATTTTACTATGGATTATGGCTTCTTATGGGCCAGGAGAAAATTTTAATCAGGCAGAGCAAATTGTAGTTAATAACTATCCAGAACTTAATGAGAAGGAGATAGAAACAAAACTTAACTCTTATAAATTGGAGCATTCTTATATAGGAATACTAGGAAAAACAATAGAGCCTTTGATTTCCCCTTTAGGCTATGATTGGAAAATTGGCATTGCCATCTTGAGTTCATTTGCAGCGAGAGAAGTTTTTGTAGGAACCTTATCCACTATATACAGCGTAGAGAATAATTCTGAAAATACTATTAAAAATATGATGGCATTAGAGTTAAGATCAGACGGAAAGCCATTATTTAATTTAGCTAGTGGAATTTCTTTAATGCTATTCTACGCTCTTTCTATGCAGTGCATGAGTACAATTGCAATTGTTAAAAAAGAAACAAATTCCTGGAAATGGCCTATGATCCAATTATTTGGAATGACTCTTTTAGCTTATATTGTAGCCTTTTTAACATATCAAATTTTAGATTAATGGATTGGTTACAAACAATCTTGGTATTTATTTCTGCTTTCGGAGCCCTCTTATTCCTATTCAGAAAATTTATTTTTAACAAAAAAGAATCAAAATACAATAACTGTGATCCAGACTGTGGATGCAATTAATTTTATTTTCTTAAGCGTTTTCTTTTCTAGAAAATAATATATATTTAGAAATACAAATTGAAATAAACTTAACATGACAAATTCAAAGAGACTTTTTTACGGAAGCTGTTTTGCCTTAATTACTACAGCTTTTTCATTTAGTATTCGTGCGGGAATCTTACCCCAGTTAGCAGAATCATTTGATTTAAGTGGGCAACAACTGGGATTTATTAATTCTATGTGGTTTTTGGGCTTTCCTATATCTATGATTTTAGGAGGGTTATTTTACCACACTATCGGACCTAAGTTAATAATGCAGTTTGCTTTTTTAACACATACATTAGGAATAATTTTAACAATTTTTTCTGGAGGGTACACCGGGTTGTTAATTTCTACGCTTTTGATAGGAATTGGAAACGGATGTACTGAAGCAGCTTGTAATCCAATGATTGCTGATGAATATGAGGGAAAGCAGATGAATACTTTATTGAATCGATTTCATATGTGGTTTCCAGGAGGAATTGTATTGGGAAGTTTGATTTCACTTTTTATGACAAACCTCGACTTAGGATGGCAAGCACAAATATGGATCATAATGATTCCAACTTTAATTTATGCTTATCTATTTATGGGCCAAAGTTTTCCAAAACCCAAATCGGAGGCTGTTACCTCGATTGCTGAAAACTTTAAAGCTATGATTTCTCCTGTATACCTATTTATTTTACTCTGTATGGCATTCACAGCTATTTCTGAATTTGGGCCCCAACAATGGACTAGTTTAATTTTGAGTAGTAGTGGAGCTCATCCAATGGTGATTTTGGCTTTAATAACAGGATTGATGGCAATTGGGCGTTATTTTGGGGGAGATATTGTTCATCGATTTGATCAAACAGGAGTACTTTTAGGTTCTGCACTACTTACTGCCGCAGGAATTTTCTTATTAAGCACCCAAACAGGATTTATGGTATATATTGCTGCAATTTTCTTTGCACTAGGTGTTTGTTATTTCTGGCCCAACATGATTGGTTTTGTAGCAGAAAAAATTCCACTTAGTGGAGCTTTAGGAATGTCTATTGTAGGGGGAATGGGGATGTTTTCAACCTCAATTTTTCAGGCGATCATTGGAGGATGGATTGATTCTTCAACAGCTGAGCAATCAGCTCTAGGATTGGAAGGTACTGCGCTGGAATTAGCTGCTGGCCAGCAAACGTTGACATACATGATTAGTTTTCCAGGAATTTTAATCATATTATTTTCAATTTTATATTTTTGGAAACGTGATGTTCAGTCTGTAGGGTAATAAAAAATCTTACTTCTATAAAAATTTACACCTTTTAGATGGTTAACATGTATTCATAAGACTTTCAATTTCCTCAATCTCTATTGGTATATTGGCCGTCAGGTTTTTTGGAACACCTGATTTTTGAATTACGACATCGTCTTCCAATCGAATTCCAAATCCTTCTTCAGGGATATAGATTCCAGGCTCAACTGTAAATACCATATTTGCTTCCATAGGTAAATGCAGTAAACCATAATCATGAGTATTTAACCCAAGGTGATGAGCAGTGCCATGCATAAAATATTTTTTATAAGAAGGACTTTCGGGTTTCTCATTTTGAATATCAGCTTTATCTAAAAGGCCAAGACCTAGAAGTTCAGAGGTCATAATTTTCCCTACTTCTACATGAAATTCTTTCCATATTGTTCCTGGAATAAGAAGTTTAGTTGCTTCATTTTTCACCTTTAATACGGCATTATATACAGCTTTTTGACGTTTTGTGAAATTACCTGAAATGGGGAGTGTTCTTGTTAGATCAGCAGAATAATTGCCGTATTCTGCTGCCACATCCAATAGAACAAGTTCACCAGCCTTACATTGTTGATTGTTATCCGTATAGTGTAAAATATTAGCATTAGCACCAGATGCAATTATTGGGTCATATGCAAAGCCTTTTGATCTATTTCTTAGAAATTCATAAATTAATTCTGCTTCTAGTTCGTATTCCCAAACTCCAGGCTTTAAAAAAGATAGTATACGGCGTATTCCTATTTCGGTTATGTCACAAGCTGTTTGTAATTGTTTAATTTCTTCATTACTTTTTATAGATCTTAATTTTTGCAGAATTGGATTACTTTTTTCTGTTGAATGAACAGGATATTCCTTTTTACACCATTGAATAAATCGGTCCTCTCTTGTTTGGGTCTCAACTGTTTGGCGATAATGTTCGTTTGTATTTAAATAAAAGGTTTCACATTGGGTACTTAGTGTTTTGAATATTTTTTCAAACTCTTCTAGCCAATAAATAGTTTGTATACCACTTATTTCTTTAGCTTGAATTTTGTTAAGTTTAGGGCCTTCCCATATAGCAATTTGTTTATCTGTCTTTCGAACAAAAAGAATCTCCCTGTGTTTTTTATCAAAAGCACCAGGGAAAAGGATCAATATACTTTCTTCTTGATCTATACCAGAGAGGTAGAAAATATCTCGGTGTTGTTCAAAAGGCAATGTACTATCTGCACCTACGGGGTAGATGTCATTAGAATTAAAGACGGCTAAACTATTAGGTTTTAAATTCGCAATAAAAGCTTTTCTTGTATTTGTGTAGAAAGAACTAGAAAGCGGTTTGTATTTCATAAAAGTATTTTTTCTAAGATAATAGTTTTTAAAAAATATTTTGTTTAATTAAATATATATAGAATCATAGTTTTAATATTTTTTACAGGCAAAATTATTTTAACATACAATTTCTTTATTTATAAACTATAAAAATTAGCTAAAGCTACTTGTTACTATCTGTTTATACCTTAATTTTGAATAATAAATTAAAATTTTATGACTCTTGCGGCTTCTTCAATTGGAAGAAAAGTATTGATGGCGCTTTCAGGTCTTTTCCTAGTGTTGTTTTTAACCCAGCATTTTAGCATCAATTTACTTTCAGTCTTTAGTGAATCATTGTTTAATCAGGTATCCCATTTTATGGGGAACAATCCGATAGTACAATTTATATTACAACCAATATTAATTTTTGGAGTTCTTTTTCATTTTACAATGGGTTTTCTTCTAGAATTAAAAAACTCAAAATCTCGTTCGGTAAAATATGACTCATATAAAGGAAGTACAAACGCATCTTGGATGTCAAGGAATATGATTTTATCTGGAATTGTCATTCTCTCATTTTTAGGATTACACTTTTATGACTTTTGGGTCCCTGAAATGAATTATAAATATATTGAAGGACTTCCTTTAGATTCTGATCGCTATTTTAATGAGATGGTTCACAAATTTGAAAACCCTGCCCGTGTTGGTATTTATGCATTTTCTTTTATTTTTTTAAGCTTGCATTTATTTCATGGCTTTGCATCTTCTTTTCAATCCGTTGGAGTAAATAATAAGTATTCTAAATCAATAAAATCTTTTACTGTAGCATTTTCTATTGTCATCCCATTTGGCTTTATTTTCATAGCTCTTTTTCATCATTTAACCGCATTTTAAATGTCTAAACTTAATTCAAAAATCCCTAAGGGACCAGTTGCTGATAAATGGACAAACCATAAAAGTAAAATCAGCCTTGTTAGTCCGGCAAATAAAAGGTTAATTGATGTTATTGTTGTTGGGACAGGACTAGCAGGAGCATCTGCTTCCGCAACATTAGCTGAGCTAGGTTATAACGTTAAGACTTTTTGCTTTCAAGACTCACCTAGAAGAGCCCACTCGATTGCTGCTCAAGGAGGAATCAATGCAGCAAAAAATTATCAGGGAGATGGAGACTCGACATATAGGTTATTTTATGATACAATTAAGGGAGGTGATTACCGATCACGCGAAGCTAATGTTCATAGACTAGCAGAGGTTTCAACAAATATTATTGATCAATGTGTAGCTCAGGGAGTTCCTTTCGCTCGTGATTATGGGGGTCTTTTAGATAATAGGTCTTTTGGAGGAGTATTAGTATCTAGGACTTTCTATGCAAAAGGTCAAACAGGGCAGCAATTACTTTTAGGTGCATATTCTGCTATGAATCGACAAATAGGACGTGGAAAAATTAAGATGTTCAATCGTCATGAGATGATGGATTTAGTTATAGTTGATGGCAAAGCAAGAGGAATCATCACGCGTAACTTGGTCAATGGAAAAATCGAACGTCACGGAGCACATGCTGTTGTAATTGCCTCAGGTGGTTATGGGAATGTATTCTTTCTTTCAACAAATGCAATGGGTAGTAATGTATCGGCTAGTTGGAAAATACATAAAAAAGGAGCACATTTTGCAAATCCTTGTTTTACACAAATTCACCCTACTTGTATTCCAGTATCTGGTGATCATCAGTCTAAGTTGACTTTGATGTCAGAGTCATTACGAAATGATGGACGTATATGGGTTCCGAAAAAGAAAGAGGATGTTGAGGCCATTAGATCAGGAAATTTAAAAGCCACAGAAATACCCGAGGATCATCGTGACTACTATTTGGAAAGACGTTACCCAGCCTTTGGAAATTTAGTGCCTAGGGACGTGGCATCCCGTGCAGCTAAAGAGCGCTGCGATGCTGGATTTGGGGTTAATAAAACTGGAGAGGCTGTTTATTTGGACTTTTCTTCTGCTATTTTGCGTTATGGAAAAGAACAAGCGCATGTAAAAGGTTTAGATGAGAATAATACTTTATTGGTAAAAAAATTAGGTAAAGATGTAGTCCGGGCTAAGTATGGTAATCTTTTCCAGATGTATGAAAAAATTGTAGATCAAAATCCATATGAAATGCCTATGATGATATATCCTGCGGTACATTATACTATGGGTGGTGTTTGGGTAGATTACAATTTAATGACAAGCATACCTGGATGTTATGCTATAGGAGAAGCAAATTTTTCTGACCATGGAGCAAACCGTTTGGGTGCTTCTGCCTTAATGCAAGGATTAGCCGACGGATATTTTGTTTTACCTTACACTATAGGGGATTATCTTTCAAATGATATCCAAACAGGATCTATAGATACCGAACTTCCTGAATTTGAAAAATCTGAGGCTTCAGTTAAAGCTCAACTAGATGGCTTTATTAGTAACAATGGGAAAAATTCAGTTGATTATTACCATCGAAAATTAGGTAAAATTATGTGGGATAAATGTGGAATGTCCCGAAACGAAAAAGGATTAAAAGTTGCTTTAAAAGAAATTAAAGAACTCCGTGAGGATTTTTATAAAAATGTAAATGTACCAGGGAAAACTAATGAATTTAATGAGCAACTAGCTAAAGCTGGTCGTGTTGCAGACTTTTTAGAATTGGGAGAATTATTTGCTAAAGATGCTTTAGCGCGAACTGAATCTTGTGGAGGTCACTTCAGGGAAGAATCACAGACTCCTGAAGGAGAAGCTCTTCGAGATGATGAAAATTTCACCTTTGTATCTGCTTGGGAATATAACGGAGCTCCTTCAAAGGCTAAACTTCACAAAGAAAAATTGAAATATGAAGAAATTGAAGTAAAAACTAGATCATATAAATAATAACTTAGGAAATAAATTACTAATATGAATTTGACTTTAAAAGTTTGGCGACAAGCTAATGCAGATGTAAAAGGTAAAATAGAAACCTACAAAATTGAGGAGGTATCCCCGGATATGTCCTTTTTAGAAATGATGGATGTGTTAAATGAAGAGTTGATGGCTAAGGGTATTGATCCTGTTGCTTTTGATCACGANTGTNGAGAAGGAATTTGTGGTATGTGTTCAATGTTTATTAATGGAGAAGCCCATGGGCCAGACAGATTAGTAACTACTTGTCAACTACATATGCGTAAATTTAATGACGGGGATACAATTACTATTGAGCCATTTAGAGCTAAAGCCTTTCCTGTAATTAAAGATTTAACAGTAGACCGATCTTCATTCGATCGAGTGCAACAAGCTGGAGGCTTTGTCTCGGTGAATACTTCAGGTAATACTCAGGATGCAAATTCTATCCCTATCGATAAGCATGATGCAGACAAGGCATTTGATGCGGCGACCTGTATCGGTTGTGGTGCCTGTGTTGCAACATGTAAAAACGCGTCTGCCATGTTATTCGTTTCTGCGAAAGTTTCTCAATACGCTCTTCTCCCTCAAGGGAAAGTTGAAGCTACAGATCGAGTCTTAAATATGGTTAAGCAAATGGACGAGGAAGGTTTTGGTAATTGCACAAACACTGGAGCATGTGAGGTAGAGTGCCCTAAAGGAATTTCTATAGAAAATATAGCACGCATGAACAGAGAGTATCTATTTGCTAGCTTGAAAGGATAGTGATATCAAAATTTTATTTTTCTAAACTAAGATTTATTTTCTCCCTTATAACAATCGTAACATTTATNNTNATAAATTATATTTAGTNAGGCTTATNATNTTTTGTGAAGNGAAATNAGTTTATCCATAATATTTTTTTTNATTAGTTTATCAATATCCTTCAAATTGANNTTTAATATCATTGATAAATTGATTATCTGAAAGGANATAATGNCCACAAATTTTAATCAGATTTTCTTTTTGTTGCTTGGGGTCAAAATCTTTTCCAACCCACTTAATCCATTTTTTTGAATTGTAGCACAGTTCCCAATAACGATCAAAAAGACTTTTTTTATTGTTTATTTGTTTTAAATAAGTTTGTGTTTCAATTAAGCCAAACTCTGGAGCAATATTAATAGAATCTAAACCTTTGGACATTTTAAGTTTAATTAATTCTTCCGGAATGTAGTCTCCATTATGCTCTTTTGATTTCAAACCATTTTTTTTAGCTACTTCGATCATATGGCTTAATCTCTTAAGATCAAAATTTCCTGTATTTTGATTGGAAGAGAGAGAGGTCCCAGACTGGATTACTAAATATTTTATTTGTAAAAATGCTTTTTTCGAAAGATTTAACTTTAAAAAACGCAATAATTTCTCAAGTTCTTTTGCTTCAAATCTTCTTATTGCTTCTTCTGTGCCAACTTCAAATTTAATTTCTGAATTTTGATACAAACAAAATTCGATCATTTCTAAAGTCCATTTGGAACCTTTATCAAAGGAAGGATATTTTTTCCATGGATCAATATGTATATAATCAAAATATTTACAGTCATACTTGAGAGATAAATAACCGTCGTCTTCCTCTGATCCTTGTCCAGGACCACCATGATCTCTCATAATAGTGAGTTCATTTGAATATTCAGAGAGTTCTTTTGTGGACCAATGGTTCGCATAACCTCCAGAATAATCTACTTGTCTTCGACTAGGAATAATACCGACTTTTTTCGAATAAAGACGTTGAAATTCAAGGATTGAATCAACGACATTTTTAGACATAGGTCCAATAAAATATTTTATTTCCATGATATTGACAGTTTTTTTAAGATTTTCAACTTAGATTAATTTCCACTATTTAATCTCCTATCGCGTCTAAAACCATTTTAATAAAAACACCAACTTGGGTTGGTTCTAACCAGCGAGTAACTATAACCAAGTCGTGATTTGGAACAATGACGATATAATTTCCTCCAAAGCCTGATGCATAAAACACATTCTCAGGAACTCCATCCCAGTATCGGTCAGTTCCTTTTTTGTTTAGCCACCACATATAACCATAGTTAACTTGCGCTGGAGATGACCGAGTTGCTTCTTCAATCCATTTTTCACTAATAATTTGTTTACCTTTCCATCGACCATTATTTAAAAACAGAAGACCAAAACGTGCATGGTCTTCTGTACTAATAAATAGCCCACCACCGGAGTGCCCTCCTCCAGAAACAGATTGCATAAGATTCCCATCAAGATTGATCCAGGAATTTTTGTAACCATACCAGCGCCAACTTGCACTTGCACCAATTGGATCCATGATATGGCATTTTAATATCTGTGGTAATGGCTTACGCCAAACATTCAGAAGTGAATATGCCAATACATTAACCCTAACATCATTATACTTATAAACAGTTCCAGGAACATTTAAGGCTCTGTTTTTCCAATCATCTATATTACCTTTTACAGGTGGACGATCAGCCCAATCGTGTATACCCCATAAAGTACCAGACCAGTCTGATGATTGATTTAGCAGATGTTCCCATTTGATTTGTTGATTGTGAGCTCCATCAAAAGTATTATCCCAAATCAGATTTGCTACATAGTCTTTTGTCTTAAATAAACCTCTATCTACAGCTAGCCCAGCAATACTGGAAAGATAACTTTTTGTAACACTGAAGGTCATGTCAACACGTTTGATTTCTCCCCAAGATGCAACCAAATACCCATTTTTTAAAATCATTCCAGCTGGACCTCCTCTTTTTTTTGTCGGACCAATAATTTTATGATAAGGTTCTCTTTCAAAACCTTTTAAAATAGCAATACGTAAATCCCTAGATCCACTATATTCATTCTTATTAGCAAAATCGATAGCTTTGTTTAATTTACTATTTTTAATATTGAATTCCTCGGGGAAACGTTTTTCCCAGGGATTACCATGAGAAGGAAAGTAGTTTTGTCCGGTAGCTAAGAATCCGAACAAGCTGAAAATTAAGGTAAGTTTTGAGAGGGTATTCAATTAAATAAAGTGAAATCGTAAAAAATAAAGGTAATAAAATTATATATGGAAGGCTCATTTAATTTGAATCAATAAATAATGAAATCTAAATTAAAAATCATCGCCCTTCAAATACCACTTTTTTGGGAGAATCCATTAATGAATAGAGCCTATATAGATAAGAAGTTTGGAAAAGATTCTATACAAGCAGATATTTTATTTCTTCCAGAAATGTTTTCAACAGGTTTTACTATGAATGCCGAACTAATTGCTGAAACAATGGATGGTCCCACTATTCTGTGGATGAAAAATTGGGCTTCAAAACTAGGGTTACTTCTTGGAGGGAGTCTTGTGATTAAAGATGAAGGAAAGTATTTTAATCGTTTTGTTATAGTAGGAGGGGAAAATATATTAGCTTACTATGACAAACGCCACACTTTCACTTTCGCGGGAGAAAACAAGTTTTATAATACTGGAACAAACTCTGGTTTATTCGAGTATAAAGGATGGAAGATTTGCTTACGAATTTGTTACGATTTGCGCTTTCCTGTATGGTCAAGGAATATCCAAGATTATGATTTATTAATTTATGTAGCTAATTGGCCATCAGCTAGGATTAATGCTTGGGANACTTTACTTCAGGCGCGAGCTATTGAAAATATGAGTTATGTANTAGGGGCTAATCGAATNGGAACTGATGATAATGGATTAGANTATCCTGGNCATAGTGCTATTTACAGTCCTTTAGGNAAGTCGTTAACAGNAGATGTTTCCTCNCGTGAGGGNTTCTTTAAGGCNGAATTAGATTATTTTGAACTTCAACTACTTCGGAAACAGTTGAACTTTTTAAACGATCGGGATAGTTTTGATTTGTATTAAATATATCGTTGATATCCCAATTTGCTTTTAGATCAATTTCTTTCCAATAATAAATCACTTTTTCAGGTTGTATTTTTTCTAGATAGTTTCCAGTGTCCCATTCTCGATTTTGGTTAATATCTTCGATTAATCGAACAACATATTTTCCTGGACTAAGCAACTCAAATGAATAATTATTTCCTGGAGCAGGCCTATCATATCTTTTAATCACTTTCTTATTATTTAATAATTCTACAATAAAAGGATAAGGAGAATTATGTTGAACCTTTANATATATATTTCCGTAGTCTTCTATCTTTTTTGTTGAAGTTCTAAAAGATAAGGTGTCATGTGTTCGACCCCAAAAATCTTTTAATGCGTTAGGGAATAATGTTATATTATATCTATCATTGGGTAGGACTTCAAAGTCAACCTCGATTCTATCATAATTTTCAAGTACTTTCAATTTAGCTGGAACCCCAATTGAATCAACATTTGTAACTAATATATTTTTTGAGTTTACCTCAGTCACTGGAAGATTACTTGCCAACTGTAACTTACTTTTNAGTTTTAAACTTCCCGAAGTAAATTTTGTAATTANAAGAGAGTCTTTAANNGGGTCTTTTAAAAAAGCTGTTTTTGTTCGAATAGTATCTTGAATTTCTAATTCAAATTTTATCGAATCTAAACTAGCTCCTCGAAACCAATANTTAATACTGTCTNTTTTTCGATTTTTGGTCACTAGAGACTCAAAACTATCAGGTACATCACTTACCATTTTATAAGNTTCATCNGAATATTCTCCATAATATGNTAGTACAACATGGTGGTCATTTAAAAAATATGGACCATCCCATGAAAAATTTGTTCGCTCTTTGAAAAGGCGAAGATTAATTATGGAGTCTTTAGGGAGCTCGATTAATCGATTCAAAAAACCAATTTTATCCGTACTTTGATCAAAAAGATAATTTCCAGCTTTATCTTCTAAAGCAATAACAACATATTTCCCTATGCGTAAGTTTTGAAATTTATAAATAGTAGTATCCAATGTACTTGTTACATAGAGTGGTTTATTAGTATAAATTGTAGAATCNTTATANGTACTATCAACAGGATAAAGTTGAAGAGAAATAAAACTNTTGGTNTTTTTTTCAAAAGCATCTGTGATTTTNCCTTTTATAGAAAGAGAGTCTATTGTTTCACCTGTGGAAAGTGTGTAGGTAAGGTATGAAGTTGGGTTAGATTCGTTAAAGTCAATTATACTCTCTCCAAAGTTAAAAGTATANGTNGTATTTTCCATTAGACTATCATTTAGTTCTAAANTGATNTTTTTTGAAGCCCCGGTTGTAGGATAAACTTTATATTGAGACGAATTAAGAGGAGGAGAAATAATCAATTGCTTATTTACATCCTTTAAACTGACGTATTCGTCAAATGTTAGAACAAATTTTTCTTTGTCAAAAAAGGTAGTATTGAGCTTTGGAGACGCATTTATCAATCTGGGAGGAATAGAATCTTTTGGGCCACCTGTGGGCGAAGCACGTTTAGCACATTTTATTNTGCNCAAAAAAAGNATTGACAAAAGAATAAGANAAATNCTATTTTTCATTTTTTTAGATTCACTACAAAATAACATAATAATCTAGTTACAACCTACAGGACAGGCAACTGAGTTTTTTTGAAAGACTATTTTTTCAAAACCATCCTATATGAACTATAATATGATTAAAAAGAATTATTTTTGATCAATGGCAAATCATGTAGATCATTTTAAAAAAGTTATTTCTCATGCAAAAGAGTATGGTTTTGTGTTTCCTTCCAGTGAAATATACGATGGTCTAAGTGCAGTATATGATTATGCTCAAAATGGAGTTGCTCTCAAAAATAATATTCGTAACTACTGGTGGATGTCGATGGTACAACTTCACGACAATATTGTTGGTATTGATGCAGCAATATTTATGCACCCNACNACATGGAAAGCTTCTGGTCATGTTGATGCNTTTAATGATCCGTTAATTGATAATAAACTTTCTAAAAAACGGTATCGTGCTGATGTATTANTAGAAGACTACGTTGCAAAGATTGAATCCAAAATTGAAAAGGAAATTTTAAAAGCTGCTAAGCGTTTTGGNGAAAGGTTTGATNTTGAAGAATTCAAAAGTACTAACCCANGAGTTTCAGGGTATCAAAAAAAAGCTAATGCCATTCTCAAACGACTATCGATTTCNTTGGAAAAAGAAGACTTAGCNGATGTGAAAGCATTGATTGAAGAGCTTGAAATTTCTTGTCCTGAATCTGGTTCACGAGATTGGACTGAAGTCAAACAGTTCAACCTTATGTTTGGAACTAAATTAGGAGCTTCTGCAGATTCTTCTATGGATTTGTATTTACGTCCCGAAACAGCTCAAGGAATTTTTGTAAACTTTCTAAATGTTCAAAAATCAGGAAGAATGAAAATTCCATTTGGAATTGCTCAAACGGGAAAGGCTTTTCGAAANGAAATTGTAGCCCGNCAGTTTATATTTAGAATGCGTGAATTTGAGCAAATGGAAATGCAGTTTTTTATCCCCCCTGGAACACAAAAAGATTGGTATAAGCATTGGAAAAAAACTCGTCTGAAATGGCATTTAGCACTGGGGATGGGTAAAGAAAACTACCGTTTTTACAATCACGAAAAACTTGCACACTATGCTGATGCAGCTGCTGATATTGAATTTCGCTTTCCTTTTGGTTTTAAAGAATTAGAAGGGATTCATTCTCGAACTGACTATGACTTATCAAGCCATGAAAAATTTACAGGTAAAAAACTGCAGTATTTTGACCCAGAAAGAAACGAAAACTATGTGCCTTATGTTGTGGAAACTTCTATTGGTTTAGACCGTATGTTTTTAGCAGTTTTTTCAAAAGCTTTGACTGAGGAAACTCTAGAAGATGGGAGCACTCGAACATTGTTAAAATTACCTCCCGCCTTAGCTCCTATAAAAGTTGCTGTTTTACCCCTGGTTAAAAAGGACGGNTTACNAGAACTTGCNCTTAAAATCACAAAAAATTTAAAGTTNGACCTNACNACNACCTATGATGAAAAGGATGCTGTAGGNAGACGTTATCGAAGACAGGACGCATTGGGAACACCTTATTGTATTACTATAGATCATCAAAGTTTAAAAGATCAGACAGTAACAATTAGGGATCGCGACACCATGGAACAAGAACGCATTTCAATAGAGGCAATAAGGGAAATAGTTTTGGATAAAGTTTCTATCACTTCTTTATTAAAACTTCTTCAATAAGTTTCCATAACAAAAAAACAAAACCAAAAGGATTTTTTATCTTCATAAAAAAAAAGAGTTTGAAAATACTTTCGTACAATGTAAATGGAATCAGAGCTGCACTAAAAAAGGGATTTACTGATTGGCTTAAAGCTACTGATGCAGATCTAATATGTATTCAAGAGACTAAAGCATTTGAAGAACAGGTAGATACTCTAGCCCTTAAAAATATAGGATATAAGCTTTATTGGTTTTCTGCTCAAAAAAAAGGTTATAGCGGTGTGGCTATCTTTTCCAAATCTGAACCTTCAAAGGTTTCTTATGGTAGCGGAATTGATCATATTGATTTAGAAGGCCGTGTCATTCGACTTGACTTCGACAAATTATCTATAATGAGTCTATATCTTCCTTCAGGTACTAATTCAGACCGTTTAGAATACAAGTTCAAGTTTATGGACGATTTTTATACTTACATAAATAAACTAAAAACCGAAATACCCAATCTAGTAATTTGTGGTGACTATAATATTTGTCATCAAGCCATTGATATTCATGATCCAATACGTAACAAAAATATTTCTGGATTTTTACCTGAAGAAAGAGCATGGTTGGACAACTTTTTAAAATCTGGTTTTATAGATTCTTTCAGATATTTAAATCCAGAACCTCATAAATATAGTTGGTGGAGTTATCGTGCTAATGCAAGAAATAATAATAAAGGCTGGCGTATTGATTATGCTCTTGTAAGTAAAACGCTTAAAAATAATATTGTTAGATCCTTTATCCTACCTGAAGCAAAGCATTCTGATCATTGTCCTGTGGGGTTAGAATTAAGCTTTTAATTATGAGATATTTAATTTTATTTATCATTTATTTCTTTTTTTCAAGCTGTGTTACCACAAAAGTTTTTAATGATTTAGAGGGGCGTTATTCTGAAATGAAAATTGAAAGGAATAATTTTAAATATTCAAAAGATTCAATTCAAGATTCTTTTGTTAATCTGAATGAAAAGTGGAATCAAACCAAATCTTATCTTGCACGCTCAAGAGATAGTATTTATAAAGGTTTAAAACAAATAAAAATTTTGCAAAAGGAGTTTGACTTATTAAAAGATAATAGTGATCTTAAAATTGCAGAAAATATTGCTAAGAATAACTCCTTGCTTAAAGAAATAGCTATTAAAGAGTCCAAACTCCAAACTCGCTCAGAACGTGTAAATATGTTGGAAAAAATGATTGAGGATCAAAAAAAATCTTTAAATCAACTTAAAGAAAGCCTATCAAATGCCCTATTAAATTATGAGGGTAGAGGATTAACAGTCGAAAAACGGAATGGAAAAATTTATATTTCCATGGAAAATAAACTTTTATTTAAGTCAGGAAAATGGGATATAGAATCAAAAGGAAAATCAGCTATACTACAACTCTCAAAAGTACTAGAATTAAATCCGAATATATCTATTTTAATAGAAGGGCATACTGATAATATTCCGTATACCTCAAGAGGAGATTTGAAATCCAACTGGGATTTATCCACAAAAAGAGCCACGGCTGTAGTTCAGATTTTACTAGAGAACGATCAAATTTTACCCCAAAACCTTACTGCAGCTGGACGAGGCGAATTTCTACCTATAGCCCCTAATAGTTCTGTTGAAGGGCGTGCCTCCAATCGAAGAATTGAGGTGATACTTAGCCCATCACTTGAAGAAATAACAAGACTTTTAGAAAAAAATAATTAAATATGGAATATAATTTAATACCAGGAACAGATGTTAAGGTCAGTAAGATTTGTTTAGGTACTATGACATGGGGAAGGCAAAATACAGAAGCTGAGGGTCATGAACAAATGGATTTTGCTCTTGAGCACGGCGTAAACTTTTTTGACACTGCAGAACTTTATCCAATACCACCTCGAAAAGAAGAACAAGGTGATACCGAACGTTTTATAGGGACCTGGTTTAAAAAAAGTGGAAATAGATCTAAGATCATTCTTGCTTCAAAAATAGCTGGCCCCTCATCATTTACTCAACACATCAGAAGTGATAAAAGCTACTCTAAAGACTCTATTGATAATGCTATTGAAAACAACTTGAAGCGTTTACAAACTGATTATATGGACCTTTACCAATTGCATTGGCCTGAACGGAATACTAATTTCTTTGGGAAAAGAGGATACAACTATAAAATTGGTGATCAATGGGAAGAAAACTTTGAATTGATATTAGATGCTCTTGAAGAACATGTNAAAAAAGGTAATATNNGNTANGTTGGNTTATCAAATGAGACCCCATGGGGGNCAATGCGCTATCTCAATGCATCTTATAATGGTNGNCCTAGAGTAAGAACAATACAAAATCCTTATTCACTCCTCAATCGAACTTTTGAAGTAGGAAATGCTGAAATATGTCANCGTGAAGATTTTGGACTATTAGCTTANTCTCCTTTAGCTTTTGGTGTACTCTCTGGGAAATATCGTGANGGGNAAAAACCAAAAAATGCNAGGCTTACACTCTTTCCAAATTATNATAGATANAGTACANANCCATGCAAAAAAGCAGTAGAATCTTANTATGCTNTAGCTAAAAAAAATGGATTAACNCTTACAGAATTATCNCTTGCATTTGTGAATGACCGTTCATTNGTTACAAGTAATATAATTGGAGCAACAAACCTTTCACAACTCAAAGAAAANATNGATACTGCTTCAATNAAATTGAGTGATGAAATAATNGAAGAAATTAATNTTATTCATGAAGCTATTCCAAATCCTTCAACGTAATTTCTCAAGGAATAGTTTTAATCAATTTCTTAGTATAAGCATTCATTGGATTCTTGTAAAGATTATCTGCTTCTTGTAACTCTACAAGTTCTCCATTTTTCATTACGATTATTCGATCTGAAATATATTTGACAACTGCTAAGTCATGGGATATAAAAAGATAACTAAGTCCTAAAGACTTCTTAAGTCTATTTAAAAGGTTTAGGACTTGGGCCTGAACCGATATATCCAAGGCTGCGACTGACTCATCACAAATTAAAACTTTAGGTTCTACAGCAAGTGCTCTAGCAATCACAATTCGCTGACGTTGTCCCCCTGAAAGTTCGTGGGGATATCGATCTCTATATTTGGAATCTAGACCAACTTCTGATAAGAGTTCAATTATTCTTTGTTGATTTTTTATTTTAGATTTTGAGAAATGGACGATCAATACTTCTTCCAATGTTGAGTTTATTGTCTTGTAAGGATGTAAAGAGGCATAAGGATCTTGAAAAATTAATTGGATATCTTTTCTTATTTGTGCTATCTGTTTTTTGATTAGAGGATTAATTTTTACACCTTGCCAAATAAATTCTCCTGACGTAGCAGGGTCTAAAAAGACTAATGATTTTGCTAGTGTAGATTTACCACAACCTGACTCACCTACTAGGCCTAAAGTCTCTCCAGGATAAAGCGAGAAATTAATAGGCTTCAATGCTTTAAAACCTGTTTTTTTTCTGAACCAATTCTTTTTGAAATAACTTTTCTCTAAATTCTTTATTTCAATTAAAGGTTTTTGAGCGTAGAGCTTTTTATGTCGTTTTAACCGATTTAATAGGGAAGTTTTTTTGGATTTATATCTTCCACTTTCATAGTCTTTTATTGTTGGGAGTCGTTCCAATCGGAACTTGACTCCAGGACGCGTAAATAGTAAGCCTTTAGTATAAGGATGTTTAGGATTTTTAAATAAAACTTCTGAATTTTCTGATTCTACAATTTCCCCATGGTTCATTACCAAAACTCTATCTGCGAATTCTTTAACAAGAGCAAGATTATGGGAGATGAATAAGATACTCATCATATATTTTTTTTGAAGAGATTTAATTAATTCAACAATTTCTTTTTGTACAGTTACATCTAATGCTGTAGTTGGTTCATCAGCAATCAATAGTTTAGGTTTACAAAGTAATGCCATAGCAATCATAACACGTTGCTTTTGTCCTCCACTTAACTCATGAGGATATGATTTTAGAATACGATCAGTATCATTTAATTTGACATCTTTGAGAGATTTTACTATCAGTTCTTTACTATATTTTAAATTTATTTGACGATGAATTTTAAGTGCTTCATGAAGTTGTTTTCCACACCGCATACTTGGGTTTAAACTTGACTGTGGCTCCTGGAATACCATTCCAAGTGTATTTGCTCGTAGCTTTTGCCATTCTCGGGAATTTAAAGTCATCAAATCATAAGAATCAATTCTCATTTTATTTGCTTTTATTACAGCCCGACTAGGTTGAAGACCAATAAGACTCAAAGCTGTCATTGATTTTCCGCTACCTGATTCACCTACAATTGCTAAAATCTCTTGATTCCCAATTGAAAAGGAAAGATCTCTTAAAATCTGATTCCCTCCTATAAATAAAGAAACTTTTTCTACTACAACTAAAGGTATTTTTTCAGCAGCCATTAGTCAAATATATGCTGTTTTAGAGTCAAAAAGATTTTTTCTTTATTAGAATATTGCTCTAAGCAAGTATTCGTATTTTGAAATATAAGCAAGACCTATCAAAACTAGAATGATTAATCCTAATGTTGAGATAATTTTTTTCATTTGATTTTTGTGACTTTGTTTGTTTTCTAATGTATAAATCTTTTTTTAATAACTTATCTTAGAAAATTAAAAGTTCTAAATAAATAATTTAAATGATGCAATTTAAATGGGAAGGGGTAATGCCTGCTATTACAACCCAATTTGATGTAAAAGGAAATTTAGATTTAAATACTTTTAAAATAAATTTATCACATCAGATTAATGCAGGAGTAAAAGGAATCATTTTAGGAGGAACTCTTGGAGAAGCTAGCACTTTATCTAATAAAGAGAAGCAAAAACTTTTGGCTCTAACATTAGAAGAAGTAAATGGGAAAATCCCTGTTATAATGAATATCGCAGAGCAGGCCACTGCTCAAGCAATAGACTTGGCTAAACAAGCTGAAGCTGACGGAGCGGACGGTTTAATGATTCTTCCACCAATGCGCTACAAAGCTACAGATGAAGAGACAGTTACTTATTTTTCTACGGTTGCTTTAGCTACTAACTTACCGATTATGATTTATAATAATCCTATTGATTATAAAATAGAGGTAACCTTAGATATGTTCACTGCTTTGGAGCCATATAAAAATATTACTGCTGTCAAAGATTCAACACGTGACATTACTAATTTAACTAGAATGATTAATCGCTTTGGAGACCGATTTCAGATTTTATGTGGTGTAGATACAATTGCTATGGAGGCTTTACTTATGGGTGCTAAAGGATGGGTGGCGGGATTGGTTAATGCATTCCCTGAAGAGACTGTTGCTATGTACACTTATTGTAGAGGGGGTGAGTTGGAAAAAGCTCGTTCTGTTTTTAGATGGTTTTTACCATTGTTAGAACTAGATATTTCACCTCAACTAGTTCAAAATATTAAGCTTTGTGAATTAGCTACAGGACTAGGAACTGGGTATGTAAGACCACCTAGACTTCCCTTAAAAGGAGCTGAGTTAGATCGAGTAAAAGCAATTATTAAAAATGGTCTTAATACACGCCCTAAGAATTTAGATTATAAGAAATACCTATGATAAAAGCTCAAAACCTAGTGGCTGGTGATTGGCAAGATAATCCAAAGTCGTCAACCTATCAAACTGTAAATCCAAAAACAAATAAGCCACTTCCAACCCATTTTCAAGAGGCAAGTTCATCGCAAATTCAATATGCATTAAACAAAGCAACAGCTGTTTTTGAATATTATGCTTCAACTTCATTTAAAGCCAGAATTCAACTTTTAAAAGCTATAGGAAAAGGACTAAATTTAGTCAGTGAAGAACTTTTACAAATCTATCAAGACGAGACTGCTCTTCCCAAAGTAAGAGCAGAAGGAGAGTTACAACGCACTATCGATCAAATTCAGCGTTTTGAAAAATTATTAATTGAAGGAAGCTTTTTGCAGCCCATAATTAATACAAAAGGTCCAGATATAAGAAAAATTCTTCACCCCATTGGTCCAATTGCAGTGTTTGGAGCCAGTAATTTTCCCTTAGCTTTTTCTACAGCTGGGGGTGATACGATTTCAGTATTTGCATCTGGNTGNCCATTAATTNTNAAAGCACATCCATATCACGCAGGAACTAGNNCCNTTGTGGCTNAGGTAATCCATAAAGCGATNGATTCNTGNGGTCTTCCAAAAGAAATATTTTCTCATTTAGGNGGCACTTCTNACNANNTAGGNATNGAATTAATAANNNANCCTTTNNTAAAAGGTGTNGGATTTACNGGGAGTTTNTCNGGNGGTAAATCATTATANGATTTAGCCCAGAAAAGAGCAGAGCCTATTCCTNTTTTTGCTGAAATGGGNAGTATTAATCCAATTTTTATNACTGAAAAGCGTTTAGCAACTGATAAAAATATAGCAAAGATANTAGCTGAGTCTATAGCTTTNGGNACAGGACAATTTTGTACTAATCCTGGNATGATAATTTTTTGTAATTCCCAANNTAGNAGTNATATCGTATCTGAAGTTANTNAATATTTGANTAANATGACTCTATCTCCAATGCTGCATAGNAATATTGAAAAACGTTATTTNCAACANCTNAAAGAANTTCGTGANGATNAAGNAGTAAGTNTTTTTGAGATANCATCAAATATTGCTTCGGTTGGNAAAGTTTCAGCTGNNNGTNTATTAAATAATAAAAAATATAGTGATGAGGTTTTTGGACCTTTTAGNCTATTTGTAGAATGTAAGTCTATGGANGAAATTCAAGATATANNAGATATTATTCCNGGNCAACTAACAGGAACAATTTTATCTCATAAAGATGAATATTTNCAACTTTTACCNTTAATATCTAAATTAAAAAATAGGGTTGGNAGNTTACTTTTTGATGGTGTTCCAACAGGCGTAGCNGTTACACAAGCCATGCANCANGGAGGNCCNTATCCNGCAACTACNGATGGGCGTTANACATCGGTAGGAACNGATGCAATTTATCGCTGGCTTCGTCCNGTAGCTTTTCAAGATTGTCCCAATAAATTACTTCCTTTGGCATTACAGAATGAAAACCCTTTGGGNCTATATAGATCTATTNATGGANAACTAACAAAANAAGTNTTATGAATTCNCAAGANCGNNTTATTTTNNATTGCATAGATGCATANACAGCNGGNAATCCCGTACGNCTTGTAAAAGNGCCNAAGCCAAAACTTGAAGGAGAGACGATTGGTGAAAAAAGACTTCACTTTATAAGGGAATATGANTGGATTCGTTCTGGTTTAATGTTTGAACCNCANGGACACGATATTATGAGTGGNAGTTTTTTTTATNCACCTCNANACNCAGAAAACGATATCGCTATTTTATTTATTGAAACTAGTGGATGTTTACCTATGTGTGGTCATGGATTAATTGGTGCTTTAACGATTCTTCTAGAAGAAAAATTGATTTTACCCAAAATCAATGGTAGGTTACGCGTAGAAACCCCTGCAGGGTTAGTATTGGTATCATATGAACAAGAAAAGAATAAAGTTACAGGGGTTAAATTTAAAAATGTTCCTTCATTTTTAGTAGACTCTGATTTAGAGATTTATTGTTCAGATTTAGGATTATTAAAACTGGACGTTTCCTATGGAGGGAATTTTTATGCCATAATCGATATTCAGCAAAATTTTAAAGGAATTGGCGAATATTCGGCTGGAGACTTGATTAGATGGAGCAGAGAAATACGAAAAAAAGTTAATGCTAACAGCAGCTTTCAACATCCTTTGGATAAAAATATCAATGGCTGTAGCCATGTCTTATGGGGTGGTATTCCCACAAAAGAAGGATCAACAGCGAGTAATGTTGTTTTTTATGGTGATAAAGCCTTGGATAGATCACCNTGTGGTACGGGTACCGCAGCTCGTATGGCACAGTGGTTTGCTAAGGGGAAATTAAAATTAGGTGAAGATTTTATCCATGAAAGTATAATTGGGTCTAAATTTATTGGAAGAATAGAATCAGAATCTAAAATAGGGTCATTTCAGGGAATTGTCCCAAGTATTAAGGGGAGTGCACGAATTATAGGATACAATCAATTGATTTTAGACCCTGAAGACCCTTATGTTAAAGGGTTTCAAGTTCTCTNATATGGCAAAAAAAAAAGTAATTGTATTAGGGGGTGGTATTATAGGTCTTGCGACTGCATATTACTTAGATATAGATGGGCATGATGTATCTGTGATTGATAAAGGTAAGCTTGAGTCAGGAGTTTCTCATATCAACTCAGGTTATTTAACTCCTAGTCATATTGTACCAATGGCAGCTCCAGGAATTATTTCAAAGGGCATACGTTGGATGTTCAACTCATCTAGCCCATTTTATATAAAACCTAGATTTGACCTGGATTTAATTAATTGGGGATTAAAATTCATGAAATCTTGTACTCCTGAGCATGTACATAACTCTATGAAATCTATACTTGATATAAATCTTTTGAGTAAAAAATTATATTTAGAAATGAAGGAATCCAAAGCTTTTGATTTTCATTTAGAATCTAAAGGCTTATTAATGGCATATAAAACTTCACAAGCAGAAAAGGAGGAGAGTGAAATAGCTCTTTGGGCTAAGGATCTAGGTCTNAATGTAAACCAAATTTCTCAAAAAGAAATATTAAAAATGCAACCTAAGGCACCAATGAATATAGCTGGAGCGTTCATTTATAAAAGTGATGCTCATACCACACCTGATTTATTTATGAGCAACTTAAAGAAGCATTTATTGTCTAAGGGGGTTAAATTTATTTTGCAAACTGAAGTAAGCTATTTTAGGAAAAAAGGAAGTCAAATCCTAGAGTTACATACAAATAATGGTGTATTTAAAGCAGATGATTTTGTTTTAGCTACTGGTGCTTGGTCAGAACTTATTTTAAAGAAGCTAGGGATATATCTATCTGTTCAGGCGGGGAAAGGTTATAGGATAAATGTTAACCAAAAAACAGGTATTAANATTCCTGCAATCTTGTTAGAATCTAAAGTTGCTGTTACACCTATGGAGGGATTTACCAGATTTGGGGGTACTATGGAACTTTCGGGGATTAATCACCGAATAAATCTTAAGAGAGTAGAATCTATAGCTAAAGCAGCAAGAAATTATTATCCAGGATTAGCAATTCCTCAATCTTCGATTGATCAAGTTAAAAGTGGACTAAGGCCACTTTCACCAGACGGATTACCCTTTATTGGAAGACACTCATCATTGGCAAATCTTGTCTTGGCAACTGGACATTCGATGATGGGATGGAGTCTAGGACCTGCTACGGGGAAGTTGGTTGCTGAAATTATCTCAGGCTATTCTTCTACAATTAATTTAAAGCCTTATAACCCGGAACGCTAAGCTTATTAGATAAGTTTTACAGCTTCTTCTGCAAAGTAACTTGCNATAATTGAAGCTCCTGCACGTTTAAAACTAAATAGTTGTTCAATCATAATTTTATCATGATCCAGCCACCCTTTTTCAGCAGCTGCTTTCAACATCGCATATTCTCCACTTACCTGGTATGCTGCAATAGGAGCATCAAAATTATTTTTCAAATCTCTAATTATGTCTAAATATGCTAATCCTGGTTTTACCATTATAATATCAGCTCCTTCCTCTATATCGCGTCTTGTTTCAATCAACGCTTCTTTTCTGTTTTTAAAGTCCATTTGATAAGTCTTTTTATCTCCAAAACCAGGAGCAGAATTCAATGCATCTCTAAAGGGGCCATAAAAATTAGAAGCATATTTAGCACTGTAGCTCATAATTATAGTATCAGTAAAACTCGCTTCTTCCAGATGTTGTCGGATTTTTAGAATTCTGCCGTCCATCATATCACTAGGAGCGATAACATCTGCTCCTGCTTGCGCNTGAGTTAAAGCCATTTTTGAAAGGATATTTACTGTTGGGTCGTTTAAAATCTTTCCTTCTTCAACAATTCCATCATGTCCAAAAGAAGAATAGGGGTCTAGTGCTACATCGGTCATAACTATCATATTTGGAACAGCATTTTTTANGGTNTTNATTGCACGTTGCATTAATCCGTCANNATTNATCGCTTCAGTTCCNTTATTATCCTTNAATGTATCANGAATTTTTACAAAAAGTAAGACTGATTTTAAGCCTAAAGACCAAAGNATTTTNACATGTGATGAGAGCANGTCAGTACTCATCCTAAAATANCCTGGCATAGAATGTATTTTTTCTTTTTCTTGNTTNCCATCAATTANAAACAATGGAACTATAAAGTCGTCTGGACTTAAGCTATNTTCTNTAAATAAGGCCCTTATAGTTTCATTACATCTTAATCTTCGATTTCGTTGAATAGGATACATAGTATTTTTTTATAAGTTTTTAGTTTCTTCACTTGAGGATGGAGGAATATTGATATCCATTTCTACAGAAAGTGGTTCCTCGTCATTAATTTCTATTTCTTCATAGACTTTTTGTTTCTTCATTGTACTCAAAAGCATTACTAGCATTGAACTTAATATAACAATAAGTAATACACGTTCGTCAATTGGAGTTTGATTTAAATTGATAAACTCAATATCTTTTAATTGAATAAATAATAGTATACTAATTAAGCCTCTAGGCGACATATATACAAGTGGACCAGGTTTTATTTTTAAACTAGTAGTAGTAAAATATAAATAGCGTATGATAAACATAATAAGAAATATTAGCAAGCCATAAAAAAGCGGAGCGAGGCTCTTAAAATCTGAGATTTGAATTGAAAAGCCAAAGAATAAAAAGAAAAAAGTCCTAACTAAAAAAGTGGATTCCGCAGTTAGAATATGAAACTCACGAATTTCTTTTTCCGTAGCATCCAAATCAAGATAGTTTCTTAAAAAACCGGGAAGTAAACTTTTAACATTACTCATAAAGATTCCAAAAATAAATATGGTTACTAAAGCAGGAAGATGGAATAGTTTTCCAAAAGCATAAACTAATATTAGAAGTGCTAGGATTAAAAAAAATTTGATTTTATGGTCAATTTGTTGTATTAACCTAAATAAGACATAAGTAATAAGTAATGAGATTATAATTACTCCAAGTATTTGTAATACAAGAGAAACTAACGGACCCACACCTACAAGAGCTTGATTAGACTCAAATTGTCTTAATGCATAATTAAATATCATAATTCCTAAAATATCAGAAAATGTAGATTCATAGACTATAAATTCTCTATCTTGATCAATCATATTAATCGCAGATGGAATAGCAACTGCACTACTTATAATTGAAAGGGGTATTGCAAAGAAAACAGCAATGGTATCTTGAATACCAAAAACATTTTCAAAGACCCATTGTAAAACAAAAATATTGGCGATAAGTATTACAAATGCTGCTAGAAAACCTTTAAAAATAATTGGTAGTTTTTCACGATTAATATCGAGTTCAATAGCTCCTTCTAAAACAATTAATATTAAACCAATTGTTCCTAATACAGGAATTAAATTATCTAAAAATGCAAACTCATTGGACCCCGAAAAGGANAGAAAAAAACGCAAGATAATACCCGTTGCCATCAATAAAATTACAGAAGGAAATTTTGTTTTTCTTGAAAAGGCATCAAATAAATAAGAGAAAATAATTAATAGAGGCAATGCAAATAAGATGTATAGGGTATTCATAACAAAGCTATATCAGTTAGTAAAATACAAAATATTATGTGTTCTATCATACATGATAATTTTAAGCCCAGTCTCTAGGAGATTCTAAAACCTGTAAAAGACGAGCTTCCTCCGAATTTGGTTCAGGATGATAATTATATTTCCATTGGGCTTTAGGTGGGAGGCTCATTAATATACTTTCAATTCTTCCATTCGTCTGCAACCCAAAAAGGGTTCCTTTGTCTTGAATAAGATTAAATTCAACATAACGTCCTCTCCTAACTTCTTGCCAGATTTTGTTTGCGTTAGTATATTTTATATTTTTCCGTTTTTTTAGTAAGGGAGTGTAGGCATTTAAAAAGGAGTCGCCTAATTCAGATACAAATTTATAGTGATCTTTCATGCTGGAGGTATCATTCTTTTTCAGATAATCAAAAAAAATACCGCCCACACCTCTTGCCTCATTTCGATGTTTATTGAAAAAATAAGTATCGCAGTTTTGTTTAAAATTCAAATAATATTTAGAATTATGCCTATCACAAACAGCCTTACAGGTTTGGTGAAAATGTTTCACATCTTCTTCAAAAAGATAAAAAGGTGTTAAGTCCAATCCTCCTCCAAACCACTGTTCTAAAATACCACCTTCTTTATTGTACATTTCAAAATATCGCCAATTTGCATGTACTGNTGGAGCCATTGGATTTAGAGGGTGAATTACTAGGCTTAAACCACACGCAAAAAAATCAACTTTTCTTACATTAAAGTAATCTTGCATACTTTTAGGAAGTTCTCCATGGACAGCCGAAATATTGACTCCTCCTTTTTCAATGACATTGCCATTTTCAATAATTCTAGTCCTTCCACCTCCTCCTTCGGTTCTTTCCCATAAGTCTTCCTTAAAGATTGCTTTTCCATCAATAGATTCAAATTCTCTAGTCACTTTATCTTGCAAAGTCTTAATATAATTGTAAAATAAATCTTTCATCAATAATAGGATTTTACAGCATCTACAAATGCCTTTGCATGATCAATAGGAATATTAGGTAGAATACCATGGCCTAAATTTACTATGTAGCGATCTTTTCCAAATTCATTTATCATTTTATAAACTGCTTCCGTGATTTTTGGAATAGGTAATAGCAAACGTGAAGGGTCAAAATTGCCTTGTAAGGTAACTCGTCCTCCAGAAAGATAACGCGCATTTCTAGCGGAACATGTCCAATCTACACCTATCGCTGAAGCCCCAGANTTTCCCATTTCATTTAAAGCAAACCAACAACCTTTTCCAAATACAATTACAGGGATTTCATCTTTCAATGCAGTAATGATTTGTTGTATATAAGACCAAGAAAAAATATTGTAATCTTCTGGAGAAAGCAAGCCACCCCATGAGTCAAAAATTTGAACTGCATCAACCCCAGACATAATTTTTTCTTTAAGATACAATATCGTAGTATCTGTTATTTTTTGAAGTAAATCATGGGCAGCTTCTGGCTGACTAAAACAGAAACCCTTTGCTTTATCAAAGTTTTTTGAACTTTGACCTTGAACTGCGTAGCACAGTAAAGTCCAGGGAGAACCAGCAAATCCTATTAGGGGAACACTTTCGTTTAGTTCAATTTTNGTTAATTTAATAGCATCCATTACATATCCCAAATGTTCATTAATATCCGGAATTATGACTTGGTCTAAATCTTTTTTAGATCTAATTGGGTTTGGAAGCCAAGGACCAACTCCATCCCTCATTTCAACCGGTATTTGCATTGCTTGAAGAACCACCAATATATCACTAAATAAAATAGCAGCATCTGGACCTATTTGATCGATAGGCATTATTGTAATTTGAGTTGCAAGTTCTGGTGTTTGACAACGGGTAAAGAAGTCGTATTTACGTTTAAGAACCATAAAGTCAGGTAAATATCGTCCTGCTTGTCGCATCATCCAAACTGGAGGGCGCTTTACGGTTTCTCCCTTAAGGGCTTTTAAAAAGAGATCATTTTTTATCATAAAATCGACTATAATATTTGTTTATTGATAATAAGAGTTGATTTTCGTTTGGATGTTTAGCTAGACTATAATTTGTTGTGAATTTACTTAAAGTTTCTCCTGTACTTGNGCCAATACAAAAGCCATGGGTATAATTTGACCACGAATTTTCAGCAAAAAAACTTAAAACTGCTGAAGGACTAAAAAATAGAATTCCATCAAATTCTTTTTTAAAAAATTTTGAAGTAAATATTGTATCGTATAGCTCATGAATTTGTAAAACTTTTTTGTTTTTTATNAATAAGAACTCAATTTCAGTCCTTCTTCGTTTCCCACAAAAAAATGAAAATGATTGGCTATTGTATTCTTTTATTAAGCAATTAGCTAAGTCTTCAGCATTTTCTTTCATTTTAATTACTTTTTGGCCCATTTCTTCTAAAATAGCTTTTGTTTTTTCTCCAACACAAAAATATTTTTTTCCTCTTATTTTTAATTTTATCTGATCAGACTCAAAAGCAATTTTTACAGCATTTTGACTGGTAAAAATTAAATTAGATTGAACATTATAATTTTTCAGTTCAATTGGGGTTATCTTTATTAATGGGAATTCGATCAAAGTTATACCCTTTTTTATCAAGGCTTCTTTAAAATTTGTGCTTAATAATTTTGTAGCAAGTAATCTCATTTCATCAGTTTTTTTATCTCTAACATCAATTCAGATCCACCCTTTCTTAAGATTTGAGTTGCAGCTTTGCTACCAAGACCTTTTGCTTTATTTAAACTTACTTTTGTTTTGTGAAAAATAGCTTGTGATCCATCCAAAGAAAAAAGCCCCCCATCAAAGTTAATTTTCTCTTCTTTTATAAAAGCATGAGCACCTATAGGGGCTGTACAACCACCCTCTAACTTATTAAGGAAGGTCCTTTCGATTTCAGAACATACTTGTGTATCAATACAATTTAAGGATCCGACTATTTCTCCTAGAACTTTATTTTTTTTTAAATTCAAAACACACATAGTGCCTTGTCCAGGAGCCGGAATCATCCAGTCTAAAACCTCAAATTTATTTTTNAACAAATTTATACGTTCTAAACCAGCTTGAGCAAAAATAGCTCCACCCCAATTTGACTTATCAAGTTTCTCAAATCTTTTTTTTAGGTTCCCTCTAAGGTTTTCAGTAATATGAAATGGATATTTCCTTAACCATTGAGCTTTGCGTCTGAGGCTACCTGTTCCAATCAGATTATTTTTTTCCCAATTAATAAATTTTTTTTGATAAACCATTACATCATTTGCAGCTCCTCTTTTTAGATAAGCAGATATTTTAATTCCCTTTGGTAATAAAGTTGGTACATCTTTAAGACTGTGAACAGCTATATCGATATCATTGTTTAAAAGAGCATCATCTAAGGCTTTAGTAAAAATCCCTTGAATACCCATTTCATAAAGAGGTTTTAATATATTTTTATCANCGTTACTTTCAATAGTGACTAAAATACATGATTGGCCCTTTTTCTCTAATTCATCCTTTACGTAGTTTGCTTGCCATAGAGCTAATTCACTTTTTCGGGTACCAATTCGAATCATTTTTGATGGGATTTCTCAGACGTAAGTTGAAAAACATCTTCAATAAGTTCAATTGTTTCTTCTGCATTTTGAGGATTTTCTCTTAGATATGCGGCTATTTGTCCAGTAATTTTTTGAGCAATTTGTTGTTTTTTTTGATAACCAAAGCAATTATTTAAGTATTTAGAGACTTCTTCTTCCTCTTTTTTAGAGATGGCAATCTTTTTTTTGAATGCATTCAAAGCAGGAATATATTTTCGATGCTTAAGCCAAATTAAAAATTCAGTTTTTACTTCCTCAATTATAATTTCGGCCTTTGGAATATATTTTTTACGTTTCTCAAAAGTTGCATCAGTAATTTGAGAAAGTTCATCTAGATGGACTACTTTTATATTTTTGAGGTTATTGACTTCTGAAGCAACATTTCTGGGAATGGAAAGATCAAGAATAAGTAAGGGATTAGTCTTATGGATGAGGTCTTCAGTAATTGTAGGCTTCTGAGCCCCAGTTGCCACAACTAGTACGTCAGCATCATGAATTGAAGTAGTTAATTCGCCGTATGGTTTAACAATAACTGAAAATTTACCAGCTATTTTCTCAGCTCGGGCTTGGGTCCTGTTGATTAAGGTAATATGGTTATTTTTTGTATGTTTAACAAGATTTTCACAAGTATTCATACCAATTTTCCCTGTTCCAAAAAGTAATATATTCTTACTAGAAATATTCTCAACATATTTCAGAATGTATTGAACTGAGGCNTAGGCAACTGATGTAGCGCCACTTGATATTTTAGTTTCAGTTTTTATCCTTTTACTGGACTGTATTACAGCATTAGTTAGACGTTCAAGATAACCTTGGCCAAGCCCCATTTTTTTTGATCTATAAAAACCTTGCTTTATTTGACTGATAATTTCAAAATCACCTAAAATTTGACTTTCAAGTCCTGTTGCAACTCGGAAGAGGTGGTTTATACCTTCCTCATCTTTATAACAATATCCTATTTTATCAAAAACATTTTTTTCCCCACCTGAATGCTTGCAAAGNAAATTTATTAGAATTTCAGCATTTTTAGCCCAGGCATAGAGTTCAGTTCTGTTGCAAGTATTTATAATAATTAAATCTTGTAAATTATTTTCTTTAGCATCTAGAAATAGAGCATGTTGCATTGAATCGTTAAGACTAAACTCCCCTCTTAAGTCTATATTTGCAGTTTTATAACTAAGACCTATTGCAAAGAAATGATGTGCTTTATTCAAAGATTTATTTTCAATTTCCTTAAGCAAAAGTAAGTTAGGGATATTCTAAAAAATAACGCTAAAAAGTTTATAAATAACTAAATAGGTTAAAAACTATTTTTTATTTTTAATTATATAAATCCTTATTTTTGGTTTAGTTTTAATGGGTTTTTCAAATTTTAAATAAAATATTTCTTATGAAAAGTAACGACATAAGTTCTTTTTTTGAAACAGAAGTTGAAGCGGGTCTTTTTGTTTTAAGATTAAAAAATGACAACGAGGAATTATTAAGGAAAGAATATCCAGTTAGTCAGGATGTTATACAGTTTCATTTTTGTTTAAAGGGACAAACAAATTTTACATTTAATGATGGTAATTATACTTTTCAAGTACGAGAGGACCATTCTATGTTACTTTATAATCCTCAAAAAGCTTTACCCATAGATGTGGAATTATCTTCTGATACATGGATGGTAAGTATTCTAATTTCTATTACAAAATTTCATTCTCTGTTTTCTTCAGATGCTGATCATATTTCATTTTTAAGTCNTGAGAATAAAGCAAGAAAGTATTATGATAATCTTCCTTTTTCCTCTCCTATTGCTGTTGTATTAAGTCAAATTTTACAAGCCAAAGTACACGATAGTATGAAATCATTGTATTTTAAAGGAAAAGTTTATGAACTTTTAAGTCTTTATTTTAATAAAAATGAAGATCCTTCCACGGAACAATGTCCCTTTTTAGTGGATGAGGAGAATGTTCAAAAAATTAGAAACGCAAAGAAAATTATTTTAGAACGAATGACGGATCCCCCTTCACTAGAGCAGTTAGCAATCGAGATTGGATTATCATTAAAAAAATTAAAAGACGGTTTTAAACAGCTTTATGGTGATACAGTATTTTCATATTTGTTAGATNATAAAATGAATGAGGCTCGCAGAATGTTAGATTCTCAAAAGTATAACGTAAATGAAGTTGGCCTCAAGCTGGGATATAGTACAGCAAGTCATTTTATAGCTGCTTTTAAAAAGAAATATGGAACTACTCCCAAGAAATATTTAGGTTCAGTATCTTCGTAAAAAATTATGCATGAAAGGAGTTTTACTAGTAAATCTGGGTTCACCAGATACAACTGAAACAAGGGATGTAAGAGATTATTTGGATGAATTTTTAATGGATGAAAGGGTAATTGATTTACCCAAGTGGTTTCGAGCATTCCTGGTTAAAGGAATTATTTTAAAAACTCGTCCAAAAAAGTCAGCTAAAGCTTACAAGAAAATTTGGTGGAATGAAGGATCACCATTAATAGTTCTCTCAAAAAGATTACAACAAAAAATTCGGAAAAAAATTTCACCTCCGTTGGAGTTGGCAATGAGATATGGGAATCCGTCNATTAAACAAGGTATGGAAAACTTAAAACATCTTGGAGTTACGGATGTATTGATTATTCCTTTATACCCCCAATTTGCAATGGCCACGACAGAAACTATTTTAGTTCTAGCAAACAAACTTCAAAAAGAATTTTTTCCTGAAATGCAACTCACCTCATTACCTTCTTTTTATAACCATCCTGATTATATTAGGGTTTTAGGTAATTCCATTCAAGAAGAACTTCAAGGCAAGGATTGGGAACATCTTTTGTTTTCATATCACGGAGTTCCGGAGCGTCATATTAGAAAATCAGATATAACAAATTCTCATTGTAAAATGGATGGAAAATGCTGCTTTGAAGATTCACCAGCTCATGAATTTTGTTATCGTCATCAATGCGAGATGACTTCTATAAAAGTAGCTGAATATCTTGATTTAAAAGAAGGAACTTTTTCGACGAGTTTCCAATCCAGAGTTTCAATTTTAGGATCATGGNTAAAACCCTACACAGACAAAACAGTTGAAAAATTCGCAAAAAATGGAACTCAGGAATTAGCTATTGCCACTCCAGCCTTTGTGTCAGATTGTTTGGAGACATTAGAGGAAATTGGTATGGAAGCTGCGGAAGATTTTGAAGAAAACGGGGGAAAAACTTTACATGTAATTCCTTGTGTTAATGATCGAGATGAATGGGTAAATGTTCTTAGTCGGTGGATAGATGAATGGGCACTTAATCAAAGTGCTAAATGAAAAACCCTCCAACGGAACACTTAGGAATACTACCCATACCTAAATTACTCATCCAGCAAGCTATTCCTGCTTCTATCGGGATTTTAGTGATGTCACTAAATATATTAATTGACACTATTTTTGTAGGGCAGTGGATAGGTTCTAATGCTATCGCTGCAATTAATGTTGTTTTGCCAGTTTCATTTTTTATCGCGGCTTTAGGAATGTCTATTGGCATTGGAGGAGCCTCAATCATTTCAAGAAGTTTAGGAGACACAAACACACTTAAAGCGACTCAGACCTTTGGTAATCAAATTACACTAACACTCTTCCTTACTTGCGTTGTTATAATCTTTGGATTAGCTTTTGTTGACCAAATTATATTATTATTTGGAGGAAAAGGGAATTTATTTGATTTAGCAAAAATCTATTATGTAATAGTTTTATATGGAGTTCCAGTTCTTGCTTTTTGTATGATGGCTAATAATACAATTCGTGCTGAAGGAAAACCAAAAGTTGCTATGTATGCAATGCTTTTGCCTTCAGTTTCTAATTTATTCTTGGATTACATTTTTATAAAAATTTTTGATTGGGGTATGATGGGTGCCGCTTGGGCAACAACACTTTCTTATGTAGTATGTGCATCTTACATAATATATTTCTTTATTTCTGGAAGATCTTCTCTAAGACCAAATCTTAGTGCATTTAAAATCCAATTTGGAATAGTAAAAGAGATATCCTCTTTNGGGTCAGTTACCCTTGTGCGACAAGCAATGGTTAGTCTGACCGTATTATTAGTAAATAATATTCTATTTTCATATGGAGGCGAAGCTTCAATTACAGTGTATGCAATCATAAGCAGAATGTTGATGTTTGCTACTTTTCCAATTTTTGGAATAACTCAGGGATTTCTTCCTATAGCGGGCTTTAATTATGGGGCTAAAAATTGGCAAAGAGTAAGAATGGTAATAAATATTTCTATAATATTCGCCAGTATTTTAGCAAGTCTTGTTTTTATCTTAATTTTTATTTTTTCTAATTTTATTCCAGGGATATTTTCAAATGAAGCGAAAGTTTGCAGTGACACTCCTGTTGCTTTAAGATATGTTTTTATGGCTTTGCCTATAATTGGAATACAACTTATTGGTGCAGCATATTTTCAAGCTATTGGTAAAGCATTACCTGCTTTGTTACTTACATTAAGCCGTCAGGGACTCTTTTTTATCCCTCTTCTTTTTACATTACCAAAATATTATGGTTTAATTGGTGTTTGGATAGCTTTTCCTTTGTCAGATTTATTATCAACCCTTGTCACAGCTTTTTTTTTAAATCGTGCTGTTAAAAAAGAATTAACATAAAAAGCCCAGATTTAACAGACATCTATCAAATCTTACTTACAATTAATTTTTATACTTTTATTTTCATTGAAAAAACAAATTATGACAACTACATTTCTTTGCAGAAAACTCTTTTTAAATACTTCCATAGTATTCTTAATCGTATTTCAAACTCTAAGCTCCCAATCCAAAAAACGAAGCAAAAAAAATATTATTACCTATCCTGAAAGCACATATGCGTCTTTAAAGTATCGTTCAATTGGTCCATTTAGAGGTGGACGCTCCTCTGCTGTAACTGGGGTTCCTGGTAAACCTGATTTATATTATTTTGGAGCTGCAGGAGGAGGTGTTTGGAAAACAGAAGATGGCGGTAAAACCTATGAAAATATATCAGACGGATATTTTGGAGGAAGTATTGGATCTGTTTCAGTTTCAAAAAGCGACCCTAATGTTATATATGTTGGAGGTGGAGAAGTAACAGTGAGGGGAAACGTTTCATCTGGTTACGGAATATGGAAAACTGTTAATGCGGGTAAATCATGGAGTTTTTCAGGTTTGCCAAAGTCACGGCATATTCCTCGGATTGTGATAAATCCCAAAAACCCAAATATTCTGTATGCAGCAGTTTTAGGAAATATATACAAACCTACTCCTGAGCGTGGAGTTTACAAAAGTATTGATGGTGGAAAAAATTGGGAAAGAATACTTTTTTCAAACCAACATTCAGGAGCAGTGGAGTTGGTAATGGATCCTTCTAATTCTAGAATACTTTATGCTTCTACCTGGCGTTTAAATAGAACTCCTTACAGTTTAAACAGTGGAGGTAAAGGTTCAGCACTCTGGAAAAGTACAGATGAGGGAAAAAATTGGACCGAAATTAGTAACAATCAAGGTTTTGCGAAGGGGATATTGGGAATTATTGGAGTAACTGTATCACCTGTAAATTCACAACGAGTTTGGGCCATTGTTGAAAATAAGGATGATGGAGGAGTCTACCGTTCAGATGACGGAGGAATCACTTGGAGTCATATTAACGATAGTAGAGCTTTGCGTCAACGTGCTTGGTATTACTCAAAAATTTATGCTGATACTCAAGATGAGGATATTGTTTACGTTATGAATGTATCTTATCATAAGTCTAAAGATGGTGGAAAAACCTTTACAAGTAATGATGCAAATCATGGAGACCATCACGATTTATGGATTGCACCCGAAGATAACCAACGAATGATAATAGCAGACGATGGGGGTGCTCAAGTTTCTTTTAATGCAGGCTTAACATGGAGTACATATCACAACCAACCAACAGCACAATTTTATAGAGTAACAACAGACAACTCTTTCCCATTTCGTATCTATGTCGCTCAACAAGATAACTCTACATTAAGAATAAACTATCGTTCTTCAGGAAATGGTATTTCAGAATCAGATTGGGAAGAGACTGCAGGCGGAGAATCAGCTCATATTGCCGTAGATCCAAATAATAACGATATTATTTATGGTGGTAGCTATGGTGGTTTTTTGACTAGAGTCAACCATAATAAAAATACTATAAGGGGGATAAATGTATGGCCAGATAATCCCATGGGATACGGAGCAGAGGGAATGAAATATCGTTTTCAATGGAATTTTCCAATTCATTTTAGCAAACACAACCCAAAAAAATTATATACTTTTTCAAATCATGTTCATGTTTCTGAAAATGAAGGGCAAAGCTGGAAGATTATTAGTCCAGACTTGACACGAAATGATCCTGAAAAATTAAAATCTTCAGGAGGTCCTATCACACAGGACAATACTGGAGTAGAATATTATTGTACCATTTTTGCAGCAAATGAATCTCCCTTAAAAGAGGGACTAATTTGGGTAGGAAGTGATGATGGGTTATTACATTTAACTCGTGATGGAGGCAACAATTGGGAAAATGTAACTCCATCTATTATGCCAAAATGGCTTATGATTAATAGTATTGAACCCTCGCCATTTGACCCAGCAATTTGTTATGTTGCTGGAACCTTATACAAAGAAGGAGATTTTAGACCTTATCTCTATAGAACTCTCGATTATGGAAAAACTTGGAATATTATTACCGCAGGGATTTCTTCTGAACATTTTACTCGGGTTCTTCGTGCTGATCCAAACAAAAAAGGGTTGCTTTACGTTGGAACAGAAACGGGTATGTATATTTCTTTTGATGACGGAAACTCTTGGAATTCATTTCAGTTAAACCTCCCAATTGTTCCAATAACAGATTTAGTTATAAAAGAAAATAGTTTGATTGTTGCTACTCAAGGAAGAAGTCTATGGGCTTTAGATGATTTGACAGTTCTGCATCAAATTAGTTTAAAAACTGCTGACCAACCTATTAATCTTTTTAAACCAAAAAATAGTTATCGAACTATAGGGGGGACCCTAAAAAGTCCNTCACTCACTCAGGGNACAAATCTTCCAAATGGTGTNGTTGTAAATTTTAATTTAAAAGATTATGATNCNAAAAAAGATACTTTAGTATTGTNTTTTAAAGAAAAAGATGGGTCTTTAATAAAAAAATTCAGTTCTGTTGATAANGAAAATAAATTAGATGNAAAACNGGGGGGAAATACNTTTGTCTGGGATACACGNTATANAGGAGCAAAAANNCTAGAAGGTATGATTTTTTGGAGNGTCTCATTTTTAGGNGCAAAAGCTGTNCCNGGCAGTTACAAGGNAACTCTTNNTAAAAATGGNGATANTAANGANCAGTNTTTTGAAATACTTCCAGATCCNCGTTCTGAAGCAACATTAGAAGATATGAGACGTCANTTTAATTTNGTTAANCNAACAAANGCAACTGTCGATAAGGCACATATNGCAATTGAAAATATTCGAATCATTNGTAANAANCTTNAAGATTTTCAAATAAGCTACAAGGAAAATGANGAAGTAATNANACTTTATGAAAAATCTAAAGAACTTATTGATTNATTAACTGAGATTGAAAAANCATTATACCAAACCCAAAATAGNAGTAATCAAGACCCCTTAAATTTTCCAATNAAGNTAACAAATAAATTAGGACANTTAAATGAATTGGTAACTATGAATGATTTTCCACCAACAGATCAAGATGAAGTGATGCGTAAAATCCTTACAACCAAAATTAATGAGCATTTGGAAAACTATAAAAAGATTATTACCGAAGATTTAGAAACTTTTAATAAAGAATTTTCAAAATTAGATTTAGATTATTTAACATTAAAATAAACCAAATTGTATTATAATTATATCAAAGCTTTACATCTGATTTTTGTAATTACTTGGTTTGCCGGATTGTTCTACATTCCAAGGCTATTCATCTATCATATAGAAGCCTCTAAAAAGGAAAAACAAGAATCAGATATATTAATACCTCAACTAAAAATCATGTCAAGAAGGTTATGGTACATCATAACATGGCCTTCGGCAATTTTAGCTATAATATTTGCCATTTGGCTCTTGTTGCTAATGCCCTCGTGGCTTCTTCAAAGTTGGATGCATCTTAAGCTTACTTTTGTAGCACTTTTAATTGTTTATCATTTGAAAACTCATCGAATTTTCTTAAAACTTCAACAAGACAGGATTGACTATAGTGAAATATTCATGAGAATTTGGAACGAAGGTGCTACATTATTACTTTTTGCGATAGTATTTCTTGCCATATTAAAAGATAGTCTTAACTGGATTGGAGGAGTTTTGGGTATCTTAGGCTTGGCGGCAGTTCTAGTTTTAGGAATAAGGCTTTACAAAAAAACCAGAAAGAATATATGATCAAAAGATTCAAAATTCCTGAAAGAATTTCATTTAGAACTCGTCTTTTTATGGTTATGATTGGTATGTTGGTCATAGCAGGATTATTGATTTTAGGGACAACTACTATTCAATATGAATCTCAACGTGAGAATTATCATTTGGGGCGTTTGGCAAGAAAAGAATTTCAGATTCAAGCCCATATTGAATATTTAACTGAAAAACATGATCTTATGGATAAACCTGTTAAGGTTTGGGAGGAGTTCACTTCTGATTTTGAAAAAATAAATAAAATTCATAATGTTCAGTTCTCTTTATTTAAACTTGGTGGCAATCCAATTTTTATTTATCACTCTCCCCTTGAGGTGGTAGCGAATAATTATAAACTTAGTAAATCTTTACTAGATAAAATAAAACAATCACAAGGAGGAAGTTATGTTGAACATTATAAATCAGATATTGATAAATTTCATGCATCATATAAGATATTAAAGGATAGATTTAGTAAACCTTATGCCATCTTATTTTATCCCTATTTCGAAGATGTTTCTTTTTCAGAAAATGAGTTAAATACATTTATCGAAAATTTATACCAGATATATATTTTACTTTTAGCTGGTGTCATTTTGATAGCCTATTTTTTATCCAAATTTGTTACACGTTCATTAGAAACAATTAAGATTAGTATGAGTAAGATGCGATTGGAAAAAAAGAATGAGAAAATATATTTGAAAAATGCTACGCGCGAAATTGATAGTTTGGTTCAATCATACAATAAAATGGTAGACGATCTTACAGATAGTGCAGAAAAATTAGCTAAGACAGAGAGACAACAAGCCTGGCAAGAGATGGCTCGACAAGTAGCGCACGAAATAAAAAATCCACTTACACCTATGCGTTTAACCATTCAAAGTTTTATGCATCGTTATGACCCCAATGATCCTGNTATANAAAAGAAAGTTANTGATTTCTCAAATCTTCTGATACAGCAAATTGATACTATGAGTGAAGTAGCCAGTGCCTTTTCAGATTTTGCTACACTACCAAAGCCTAATATGAAGGATTGTGACTTGGTAGAATTAACTCAAATGGCGGTAAATATTTTTCATCATGAACACATTGTTTTTTCNTCTAATAAGGCCCATATATATTATAAATTAGACCGGACTCAATGGGTTAGAGTTATCACTAATTTAGTCCAAAATGCTTTACAATCGGTTCCAAAAAACAGAACACCACAAATAGGGGTTCAACTTTTTTCAGAACCGAATCAAATTATCCTTTCTATTATGGATAACGGAAATGGAATATCAATTGAAAATAAAGAGAAAATTTTCGAACCCAAGTTTACTACTAAAAACTCAGGTATGGGACTTGGACTTGGAATTGTTAAAAACATTATTGAGTCTCATAAGGGAACCATTAAATGCATTTCCAAGATTAAAAAAGGTACTACATTTACTATTATGCTACCAAAGTAGGATGAATTAAATCAATTAGTGATTAATGTTATAGATTCAATTAGTGTTTTAAAACAAATCCTTAAACTATTTAAAAATTCATTTTCTTTAATTAGCAGTGATCGTTAAATGCCTCTTTTAAATTTTCCGCAATAAGTTCAGCTGGACGTCCTTCAATATGATGTCGTTCAATCATATGCACTAACTCACCATCTTTAAATAAAGCTATACTTGGAGAAGAAGGAGGGAAAGGAACCATCATGTCTCGGGCACTTTTAGTAGCTTCAGTATCAACACCNGCAAAAACNGTNACTAGATTGTTAGGTTTTTTTTCATTTTTTAAAGCATAACTAACACCAGGTCTTGCATTAGCAGCAGCACATCCACAAATTGAATTTACAACCACAAGTGTAGTTCCTGGTTTTGAAAGAGCATTAGACACATCTTCNGAAGTTGCCAATTCATTAAATCCGATATTGGTTAACTCNTCACGCATTGGTTTTACTAATTCAGNAGGGTACATATTTTTTTTTTTTTCAAATATATGAATTAATGGAATCCCTCAGGTTTTGCAGGGCCAATTTTATTTGGCAAATTTGTAAAAAAATAATTTACAAAATATGATAAAGTGGATTGCCGCNTTCNTAGGATATTATCTATTCAGATTTCCAGGAGCATTNTTGGGNTTTTTTATTGGTGGTATNATAGANCGNCTGNAAGTTGGACCTCGTTCTATTTTTCAAAATCAATTTTCAACTACNAAACCNGGAACCCTACANCTCAATCTTTTGGCTCTTTCTGCAATTGTAATTAAGGCAGATGGNGAAGTAAAANCTCAGGAACTTCAGTTTGTAAGAAATTTTTTTATNACTAACTATGGAAGAGANAGTGCTTCAAAAATTTTTGAAACTTTTAATGAACAAATAAAAAAAGAAGCTCAAAGTATTTCTGATTTATCAAAAATTTTTGTTGAAAGAACACCTTATGAAACTCGCTTGCAAGTCATTCATTTCCTTTTTGGAGTTGGTATTGCGGATGGTACTGTTTCTCAACCAGAGCTTAGTAAGATTAGTCAAATTGCTTCAGGGTTAGGTATTCGTACTGCGGATTTTGAAAGTATAAAAGCCATGTTTATAAAAGACACTGAAAGTGCGTATAAAATTTTGGAGATTTCTTCAAGTGCCACGCCTGCAGAAATTAAAAAGGCTTACAGAGAAATGGCGAAGAAATATCATCCAGACAAACTTCAATCTAAGGATCCGGCATTAATAAAAGGAGCACAAGAAAAATTTCAAGAGGTACAAAAAGCGTATGAAGCTATCCAAAAAGAAAGAGGAATATGATTGAAATAATTTGGTTTTATATAAAACTTGGCTTTTGGCATGTTGTAGATTGGGAGGGTTTAGACCATTTTTATTTTATAATTACATTGGCTATGCCCTTTACCTTTAAACAAAGCAGAAAACTCATCTGGTGGGTAACTCTGTTTACAATAGGTCATACGCTGTCGCTAATAGGAAATTTTTATTTTGAAATACCTGTTTCATCTTATTGGATTGAGTTGCTAATTCCAATTACAATAGCATTAAATGCAATAATTCTATTTTTTCCTAAACAACACAATCGTATAATTAATAAGAATTATTTTTTTCCATTCATAACAATTTTATTTGGTGTTATTCACGGTTTAGGTTTTGGACGATATTTCAAAATGTTAATTCCGGAGGATGATGTAAGCTCTTCATTATTTTCATTTGCGATTGGAGTGGAGTTTGCTCAAATTGCTATAGTGATTGCAGTACTTTTAATTACCTTAATTGTTATAAAAGTTTTTAATCAATCCAAAGACCGTTGGGAACTTTTAGTAGGTGCGCTAATTTTATCACAGGCAATATCAATGATTTTTGAGAGAATTTAAAATTAGATAAATCCTAAATGCTATCTTCGTGTCAATGGTAAAAAATAAACAAGAAAAGCTCGATAAAGCCTATTTACAGATGGCCGAAACTTGGGGTCAGCTTTCCTATTGCAAAAGAAAAAAAGTAGGAGCACTGATTGTTAAAGATCGAATGATAATTTCAGATGGATATAACGGAACACCCTCAGGTTTTGAAAATATTTGTGAAGACGAAGAACACTATACCAAATGGTATGTATTACATGCTGAGGCAAATGCCATTTTAAAGGTTGCCGCCTCAACACAATCTTGTAAAGGAGCAACTCTATATATAACATTATCTCCTTGTAAAGAGTGTAGTAAGCTAATACATCAGTCGGGTCTTATAAGAGTGGTTTACAGTAAAGAGTATAAGGATACGACAGGGTTAGATTTTTTAAAGAGAGCAGGTGTATCTTTAACTTTCATTCCAAAATAACATGATATAACTTGTGAAAAGAAATACTGTTTTTTTGATTCTTATTGTTTTGCTTTCTCTGTCAATAGGCTATTTATTTGGAACTCAAAATGATTTAAACATTTCAGCTGCAAATTCTAGTCACCCAAGTATAAACAAGCTGAATCGTTTAATTACTTATTTGACAAATGACTATGTAGATAAGATTAATGCAGATAGTCTTGTAAGAGAAGTAATTGAGAATATTGTAGATGAGCTGGATCCACACTCGATTTACATTCCTGCAATTCAAAGTGAGTCTCTTTCTGAAAGTATGAAGGGAAATTTTGAAGGAATTGGAGTGCAATTCCGCATGTTGGAGGACACTATAGCTGTTAGCCGTGTTTTAGAAGGAGGGCCAAGTAAAAGAGCAGGCCTAAAGTCTGGTGATCGAATTCTAATGGCAGACCAAGATACCCTATTTTCTAAAGGATTAAAAAATGAACAGGTCATTTCTAGATTGAAAGGAAACTCTTCTACTCCAGTTAGGTTAACTGTTTTTAGAAAAAAGCAAGATTCAATATACAATTTTAATATTATCAGGGGACCAGTTCCACTCCCAAGTATTAACGCATCCTACATGATTGAAAGAAATACGGGATATATCAAAATCAATCGTTTTTCTCAAACTACTTATTCTGAATTTAGAAAGGCATTAATTGATCTGCAACTAGAAGAACTTAAAAATTTAATTATTGATCTAAGAGGAAATCCAGGAGGTTATTTACTCCCAGCAAAACAAATTGCAGACGATTTTCTTGAAGCTAAAAAGGCAATTGTAATAGTTGAAGGAAATAATGGCAAAAGGGAACGAACAGTTTCTTCATCTGAAGGATTATTTGAATCTGGAAGACTTTATGTTTTGGTAGATGAAGACTCAGCATCTGCAAGTGAAGTAATTGCTGGAGCAATTCAAGATAACGATCGTGGCCTGATTATGGGGCGTCGTACTTTTGGAAAAGGTTTAGTTCAGCAACAAATGCCCTTGGGAGAAGGAGACCAAATCCGACTTACTACTGCACGTTATTATACCCCTACAGGTAGATCCATTCAAAGGCCGTATGATTCCTCTAGCCGATTAGAATATTATGCTGAAGCTAAAGAACGTGAAAAAATAAACACCATTGAAAATAAAAAAAATACACTCATTGAAAATGATTTGATTTTTAAAACTCCGAAGGGTAGAATTGTTTATGGTGGTGGAGGAATTACACCTGATATATATATATCAAATAATGATAGCCCAGATGCAATATGGAGTCAATATTTGATAAGTTCGAACTTGGTTGACCTTTTTGTTTTTAGAGAACTCGATAAGAATTATAAAAAATATGACTTCTCGAACGCACCAAGATTTTTCAATGAAGAGTTGCCTTATAAGAAAGAATTTATTGAAGCTTTTAAAACTTTTTGTAAAGAATTCAATCTTCCAATACAGATAAATTCAGAAAATGAAAATGAAATATTAAATTTTATTAAAGCATTCATTGCTCTTCAACTTTTTAATGAGAACACTCATATACGTATTATTAATCAAACTGATCCATTTATTTTGAGGGCTCTACAAGAAATTAAAGGCCATTAAATTATTTTTTGAGCTTTTGAGCTATTTTTTTTGAAATTAAAAGAATGACTAATAACAAAAATGAGCTTGCTGAAGCTAAAACTCCGATTAAAGCGACACTGCTTTTCCCAATTAGTGGATTATCCCAGTCAATTTGAAAAAAGTTAAATATGCAAATGCTAATGGAAATGATAATCAGAATTGGAAGTATTATTTTCATAAGTTTAAAGATTAGAGTTAGATGAGTTTTTCCNAAATATTTAACGCNATATATTTTTTTGCAAATCTAATCTCATTCTTTTAATTCTACATTTTAAAATGTCTATTTTTACAAAAAAATTCAATTGATANCAATACAAAATACACTTGTGTCTGANGATTTGATCTCAGAGGAATTTNTTTGTAATATATCCAAATGTAANGGCGAATGTTGNGTTNCTGGTGAGGCTGGAGCTCCACTAGAAAAGNANGAAGTTTCTTTTCTTNAAAAAAATTATTCAAAAATNAAACCNTTTCTANATCNAAAAGGGANNAAAGCAATNGAAAACCAAGGAGTCNATGTAAAAGGTTTGGATGGAGATCTAGAAACCCCNCTTGTCGANGGTAANGAATGTGCCTACACTGTATTTTCNTCTTCCGGGATTGCTTCNTGTGGAATTGAAAAAGCNCATNANGCTGGTGTTATNGACTTCCAAAAACCCATTTCATGTCATTTATANCCAGTNAGGGTNCAAAATTATGAAAAGATGNTAGCTGTNAATTATCATAGTTGGTCAATTTGTNCAGANGNATGTTCTNTNGGNGAGTCTTTAAAAANACCCGTTTATATNTTTGTAAAGAAAGCTCTTATTCGAAAATTTGGAGAGCAGTGGTATTTTGAACTAACAANGCATGCAAAAAAGAATTATTAAGATTTTGTAATGTTTTTAGGGGTTACCAAGCTATTAAAATTGCAACCTACTGTTAAACAGATATTTGCAATTCTACTCATTTTTTTAAAAAAAANAAAAAAAAACAGTTTTTGTTAAAAACTAGGCTGCATTGTGGAAAAGTTGCCCTTTCAANTCTGCTTACAATTTAGAATCTTTGTTAAACATAAATCAATAAACTTTTAAACTAATAAAAATATAAAAATGGCAGCAGTAGAACCAATCCTTCAAGAAAATGAAAATCGTTTTGTAATCTTCCCAATCCAACACCATGACATTTGGGAATGGTACAAGAAAATGGAGGCTAGTTTTTGGACTGCAGAAGAAATTGATTTACATCAGGATCTTTCAGATTGGAATACTAAGCTCAATAAAGACGAGAAATATTTCATCAAACATATCCTTGCTTTTTTTGCTGCTTCTGATGGTATTGTAAATGAAAATTTAGCTGAAAACTTTGTCAATGAGGTTCAATATTCCGAAGCTAAATTTTTCTATGGTTTTCAAATCATGATGGAAAATATTCATTCTGAAACTTATTCTTTATTAATTGACACCTACGTTAAGGACGATGTTGAAAAAGACACACTTTTTAAAGCCATTGAGGTTTTTCCTGCTATCAAAAAGAAAGCAGATTGGGCTTTAAAATGGATCGATTCTGATTCCTTTGCCGAACGTCTTATTGCTTTTGCAGCTGTGGAAGGAATATTTTTTTCAGGTGCATTTTGCTCTATCTTTTGGTTAAAAAAACGTGGTTTAATGCCCGGTCTAACATTCTCTAACGAATTAATTTCTAGAGATGAAGGCGTTCATTGTGATTTTGCAGTACACCTCCACAATCACCATTTAGTAAATAAAGTACCACCAGCCAGAATTAAAGAAATCTTACTAGATGCACTTAATATCGAGCGTGAATTTATTACTGAATCTCTACCTATCAGTTTAATAGGCATGAATTCAAAATTGATGACTCAGTACCTAGAATTTGTTACAGATCGTCTTTTGGTGGAGTTGGAACTTGAAAAAGAATTCAACGTAGGTAATCCATTTGATTTTATGGACATGATTTCCTTACAAGGAAAAACGAACTTCTTTGAGAAGCGTGTTGGTGAATACCAAAAAGCGGGTGTATTAAATAATGAAAATAGCGAAGAGAAAATTAGCTTTGATGCTGACTTCTAATTCCTAATTACTTTTTTAAACTTTCTCGTCCGCTCCTTGGAGCGTAAAGATATTTAGTGTAAAATTTAAAGTGTAAAAAATGTTTGTAGTTAAAAGAGATGGCCGAAAAGAGCCAATTATGTTCGATAAAATCACAGCCCGAATTCGTAAGCTGAATTATGGTCTTAACCCTCTTGTAGATCCTGTACGTGTTGCAATGCGTGTGATTGAAGGGCTGTATGACGGTGTAACTACTTCTGAATTGGATAATCTTGCTGCTGAGATTGCAGCTACTATGACTACAACTCACCCTGACTATGCAAAGCTAGCAGCACGAATCTCAGTTTCTAACTTACATAAAAACACAAAAAAATCTTTTTCTGAAACCATGGAGGATTTGTACACTTATGTTAATCCACGTACTGGAAAAGAGGCTCCTCTACTCTCTGACGAGGTATACAAAATAATTAAAAAGAATGCAGATAAATTAGACTCAAGTATAATTTATAATCGTGATTTTGGGTACGATTTCTTTGGATTTAAAACCTTAGAACGTTCTTATCTCTTGAAACTTAATGGAAAAATCGTTGAGCGACCTCAACACATGCTGATGCGTGTTTCTATTGGTATTCATTTAAATGATATTGAATCGGTATTAGAAACTTATGAGTTGATGTCTAAGCGCTATTTTACTCACGCTACGCCAACACTATTTAACTCAGGTACTCCTAAGCCACAAATGTCCTCATGTTTTCTTTTGACAATGAAGGATGATAGTATAGATGGGATTTATGATACTTTAAAACAAACTGCAAAAATTTCTCAGTCCGCTGGGGGAATTGGATTGTCTATTCACAATATTAGAGCTACTGGCTCCTACATTGCAGGAACAAACGGTACCTCAAATGGTATTGTACCAATGTTACGAGTCTTTAATGATACAGCTCGTTATGTAGATCAGGGAGGAGGAAAAAGAAAAGGTTCATTTGCTATTTATGTAGAACCATGGCACGCTGATATATTTGACTTTTTGGAATTAAAAAAGAATCATGGAAAAGAAGAAATGCGTGCCCGGGATTTGTTTTATGCGATGTGGACTCCAGACCTTTTCATGAAACGCGTAGAAGAAAATTCGGAATGGACTTTAATGTGTCCTAACGAGTGTCCAGACCTTTATAACGTTCATGGTGATGAGTTTGACGAGTTATATCTAAAGTACGAATCTGAAGGTAGAGGTAGAAAAACTATTAAGGCTCGAGACCTTTGGGAAAAGATATTAGAGTCTCAAATTGAAACGGGAACTCCATATATGCTTTATAAGGATTCAGCAAATCGTAAGTCAAACCAAAAAAATTTAGGAACCATACGTTCATCTAATTTATGTACAGAAATCCTAGAGTACACTTCAGCTGATGAAATAGCCGTATGTAACTTGGCATCAATTGCTTTACCAATGTTTGTAAAAGATGGAGAGTTTGATCACCAATCGCTTTTTGATGTTACAGTTAGAGTAACTAAAAATCTCAACCGTGTCATTGACCGTAACTACTATCCAGTTAAGGAAGCTGAAAACTCAAATTTTAGACATCGTCCAATTGGTTTAGGTGTTCAAGGTTTAGCAGATACCTTCATTATTTTGCGCTTGCCTTTCACTTCAGAAAAAGCTAAAGAGTTAAATCAAGATATTTTTGAAACGCTTTACTTTGCTGCTGTCACTGCATCAGCAGAAGAAGCAAAAAAAGAAGGCCCTTATGAGACATACAAAGGATCTCCTATGTCAGAAGGTGAATTCCAACATAACCTTTGGGGCATAAAAGATAAAGAACTTAGTGGGCGTTGGGATTGGATAGCACTTCGAAAAACTGTTAAAAAGCATGGAGTTCGAAACTCACTTTTGGTGGCACCTATGCCTACGGCAAGTACTTCTCAGATTCTTGGAAACAACGAATGCTTTGAGCCATACACATCTAATATTTATACAAGGCGAGTACTCTCCGGAGAATTTATTGTGGTTAACAAGCATTTGTTAGAGGATCTTGTTGAAAGAGGTTTGTGGAATGAAGATATGAAGCAGGAATTGATGCGTAACAATGGATCGATTCAAAATATTGAAGATATTCCAGACGACATTAAAGAGTTGTATCGCACTGTTTGGGAAATGAGTATGAAAGATGTCATAGACATGTCCCGTCACCGTGGATATTTTATTGATCAATCTCAATCTCTAAATTTATTTATGGAAGGTGCGACAATGGCAAAATTAACCTCTATGCATTTTTACGGATGGAAATCTGGTCTCAAAACCGGGATGTATTATCTGAGAACAAAATCTGCAGTTGATGCTATTAAATTTACTCTCGATAACAAGGCAAAGGCAAAGAGTCCCGAAATAGAACCAGTAGCAAAAGCTGTGGCAACTACTTCGTCAAAATCAGAATCAACTTCTTTGCCAGTAGAATCTGTCTCACCAGAGGAGTTAAAACAGATGCTCTCACAGGCAAAAGAAAGTGAGGATGATGACTGTTTGATGTGCGGATCTTAAATATAGGCTCAATAACTTGCAAAGCCCTTTTTTAGGGCTTTTTACTTAACTTTAAATCAACAACTTNAGCCTTTATGTTAAATTAATGTTATGTAAATGTTACNTAAATTGAAATTAAATNTTATATTTGTATTAACAAATACGAAATATAACCATGAAAAAATATTTCATTTATATAATTTTCTTCACTTTTGGGTCATCTTTGGCCCAAGACAAAAAACCAAAAAGGATCCTTACTCAACAGGGAGAAATAATCAAGTTTGAAGAATATCATGATAATGGTATACTTTCTCAAACGGGATATTTTTTAGATGGAAAAAATCATGGTATTTGGATGAGCTATAACTCTCAGGGGATTAAACTCTCCAAGGGTGTTTATGACAAAGGGAAAAAAACAAATCGTTGGTTTTTTTGGAACGAGGGAATACTTATTGAAGTCGACTATAAGGATAATATTGTCCAAAGCGCAACTAAATGGGATAAAGTTGAGTCACTGGCTTCCAAAGATGACTAGAAGTTAAAGCTTACTAACAACTCCATAATATTTTTCAACTAACTCAAACTTATGCGTTATCATATCTTTTGTACGTATCAAAAAGTTAAAATATAGGGTTGTATTTTTTGCACTAGATTCATCTCCTCGAGTGCGTTCAATTTGAGTATTAATTTTGGATTCAATAACATTAAATGCGTTATTTTTTTCAAGTAAGACATCTTCAAATTCAGAAATATCTTTTGTTGAACTAAAGGCTTCTGTACCTTCTTTAAATATCGTTTTAATTNTATCCTCTATTAACATCAATTCTTTAATCTGTGTGAAAGCAAGTTTTCTATGATTATTATTCACATGATTATGGCTAATTTTTGTCAGATAGCTTACATCCTCTGATAAATCATGAATATAACTCAACAACTCAATATAAAATGTACTAGCTGAGACTGAACTTTCTTCTAAGTTTCGAATAAAGTAAAAAAGGTCATCTTTGAGGACATCAATCTGTTTGGAGAGTTTTTTAGCATTTTTTTTCGCTTTTTCCAAATCTTGAATTTCATTTTTAGAAAGCCCCGAAATTAATAATTGATATATTTTAAAACTTTTTTTCAANACAACCTCAATGGTCGCTCCTGTTTCATCAATAACACCTTGATANGAGTTACTTTCTACAATAAGAGCTTGTTCTTCTTTTATAGNTTCTTTATTTNGTTTTTTATGACTTAAATAATTCTTTCCTATAATTAAAAGAATAATAAACATGATGATAGCTACAACTTGAACTCCNCCGATATAAAGAAGATATACTATGATCCCTCCAACTGTAAANGCACTAACGGCAGTTAAAAACCATCCTGCAATTACATTTAAAACACCTGATACACGATAAACAGCACTATCAGAACTCCAGGCACGATCAGCTAAAGAAGTTCCCATGGCAACCATAAAGGTCACATAAGTAGTCGATAAAGGAAGCTTTAAAGAAGTAGCCAATGAAATCAATACAGCTGCTACTATCAGGTTGATACTTGCTCTGAGTTTGTCAAATTCAGGACTATTAGAAATACTTTGATTTTTAGATATTGGAATTCGCTTAAAAGAATTATCTATTGTTAAGAAATAACGTTCTGGAATTCCTTTTTTTATTTGAGCATTGATATAAATAAAAAAACGGACCAAACCTCTAGAGAGAAAGTTTGGTTCAAAACGTTCTTTTGTATCGTATTGATTTGATAAATCTAAAGACGTTTTTACTACTTTTTTTGCTTTAGAGGAAAACCAAAGAGTCAAAATCATAATCATTCCTGATATGAATAAGAAAATGGTGGGGGTCGGAACCCGATCACTCAATAAGGCCATGTTAAAACTTTCAGCTCCAACACCAGAACTTACCCATGCTTCATAGGATTGAAAGGCAGCGATAGGGACACCAATGAAATTAACTAAATCATTTCCGGCAAATGCTAAAGCCAAAGCAAAAGTTCCTACTCCAATAATAACTTTATAAATATCCCATTTTAGCATGGAAATCATCAAATATGAGCACAAGTACCAAAAAATAAAACTGAAAAGCTGAACAGTCAAAATATTATTTTCAATAAAACTGTTGATAGTTTGCCCACTAAGTAGCTCAAGTTCCATGATTGAATAAGGAGTCCCTTTAATTCCTTTAATTAAAATAAAATTAAATATTATAGCTAATGCTATACCACCAAACAAGCCATTCAGCCAAACAGATTTTTTTTCAAATTCGAAGCTGAAAAGAATTCTTGAAATCCATTGAATTATAGCACCAACTGTAAATGCAATAAACACAGAAAGTAAAATACCCAAAATGATTTGAGTAGCTTTTTCAGTATTAATATAATTACCTAAATCGGAGAGTAATTGATCTGATTCAATAATTTTAAGTACCGCCATTACAACTGCCGCTCCAAGTAATTCAAAAACAATTG
>NHIC01000004.1 GCA_002169865.1 Flavobacteriaceae bacterium TMED179
AGAATGAAATCTTCTCCAGATACAGGTCTACAACATACTGGATTTAGACTAGTTCGATCAGTTGAATTTTAGTCAAATAAAAATCTTTAAAAATAATTGATTAGTCAAAAGTTAAAATAGGACTTTCTTCATAACCAATTCTGACAGCTTTTGCATGGATTGTTTTAGAAAAAGATAAAGGATCAACATAATTAGTCCAAACAGAGTCCTTAGTATCCTTCCAAACGATACTTACACCTTCGTCTAAATGATTTAGATAAATTTTATTATTCTTAATTGTATTTTTTAGTGGAGCAAGTTTTTGAATATTTCCATTTGGAAACCATCTATCTATAAGTTCTTTTTCAGGAAATTCGCCTAAATCCTCAGTTTCGATAATCCATTGGTCTAGTCTTTTCCTTAAAAAAACTAAGGTCTCTTGCATATCTATTTCAGTTGCTAAATTTTTTAATTCATAAGGATCCTTTTCAATATTATATAATTCTTCAGTTGGTTTTGGGATTTTAAACCATAAAGATACACTTTCCGAAAGTTCTCGAGTCTTCCATAATTTATTTAAATGTTGCATTATTGGCATTTGCTCTCGATAGGAGACAGGTAGAGCATTACTTATTCCTGGATTGTAGTTTCTTATGTACTTAAATTTACCAAAACGCACAGCTCTTAATCGATCGACTTGTTCATCAAACCGATCAGAGGTAGCAAAAATAAATTCTGATTTTTCATTGGTCTTATAAAACCCAAATTGGGCTTTTCCTTGCATAATTACAGGTGGTTTAATTCCAGCAAGAGATAAGACTGTGGGTGCATAATCAATAAAGCTAATAAAATCAGCATTTATTTTACCAGCATTGATTTTGTCTTGAAATTTAATTATTAAGGGCACCTTTATTCCAGTCTCATAGAGTGCCCTTTTGTAGCGAGGAAAAGGTCCTCCATGGTCCCCATAAAAAAAGATTATACTATTTTTATATAAACCATCTTCTTTAAGTTGATCGATTACTTTCCCAATTTGCTTATCAAGTCTTATCAAATTACTATAGTTTACTGCTAAATCATTTCTTACCTCTGGAGTGTCAGGGAAGACAGGTGGAATAGGAATTTTTTTTGGTTCTACTAGAAGAGGTTGATTCCCTTGATTCCATATTTGAGATTCGTGAGTGATACCAAAATTGAAAACTGCAAAAAAAGGTTGATTCGTTTTTCTATTTCTCCAATGCGCTTTAGAACTACTTTCATCCCACACTCCTTCGGTTTTTTTAAAATTGTANTCTTCTTTACTATTGTTTATTGTATAATAGCCTTTTTCACGAAGGTATCTNGGAAACATTTTTACCCCTTTTTTAACTAAAGGGGAATAAGTAGGAATTCCCATGCTAGGTTGATTTTCATCCTTGTTACCATTATATGTACGATGGTTATGTGTTCCCATTGATGAGGGATAAAGCCCTGTAATTAATGCACTTCTTGATGGTGCACATACTGGAACTGGAGAATAGGCATTTTTAAACAGCATACCGTCTTTTGCTAAGCTCGAGAGGTAGGGAAGTTTAATAGAATAATTACCATACATTGTAAAAAATTCAGGAGATTGATCTTCTGCGACTAACCAAACAATATTAGGGGGAGTGGATTGAATTTTATTTTTTTTACAAGAAATTAAAAAAATTCCTACTAGATATAAAAAAAACTTCAAATGCATTTTACAGGGTTTTATATGATTAGATTTAAAATCATCTATTTTAAATACTTTATAAAAATTTGAGAAATATTATATTGAAATTTAAGTTTTAATTAACAAAGTACAGGTATATAAAGAAGCCCGTAGAAATCCAAAGTACAGCTGCAATTAACAACTTTTGAGTTTTTGTTAAATCTTCCATTGTCTAAAGAATAAATTCATATACAACCATAGTAATTAAAATTCCTCCTAAAACAAAAAGTATTCTAAAACCTTCTAAACCAAGATTTTTTAAAAACCAATAATTTATTTTGAACCTAGCAGGTATAGCCCTATCTAACCACTTTTTTTTAAATTTAACAATGTTTTCATCCATTCTTCTAAGTTACAAAAAACCAAATAGTTTTAAAAAAGTTAGAATTATTTAAATATTTAGATATACCCAATGAAAAAATATTTAATACATCTATTGCTTGCCATAGGAATAACAATAATTACAACAAAATGTGGTAAAGGCGAGGAAGAACCTTCTTCAGTGATAGTTATTCCAAATATAGTTAAAACTGAGTCTCAACTTAGAGATGAAGAATATAAGGCTGACTCTCTCTACGGAAAGATAAGAACTTTACAAGATTATTGGACAGTTTTTAAAAATATTGGAGAAACCAAATATGGATATGATTTTGGAGATCAAGAAGTAAAAATTTTTACTGATTTGACTATTGCAAATTCAGACAGTAATTGAGATGATGCCGCAGGAATTGCATACGGATCTTGTAAGGAGGGTGTAATTGATATAGCAATCAATGCTGACTATTGGGCAGAATACTCCTTCAATAGAAGATTAATTCTAATGTGGCATGAGCTTGGACATGATGTTTTAAATGCTGCTCATATAGAAGGTGATAGAGCAATAATAAATACTCCCATACCAGACGAATATGATCTAGATATATTCAAACAAGAGGAAGCCGAACTTTTTAATGGAAAAGATTTAGTATTTTTTGATTGTGAAGACCCCTATTTTAATTAAAAATTAGAATTAAGATATTACAGAATTCCAGATTAGATTTCGAAAATTTAACTTATGAAAATAAAACTTATAATATTTTCAACAACTAGTTTACTGCTAGTTATTATATTAGGTTTTTCAAGAGATAAAACTTTTGAAGAACTCATGCCACTTTACACTAATTCTAATTCTCAATTTATGGAATTAGATTCAAGAAAAATACATTTTAGAGATGAGGGAGACGGTTATCCAATTATTTTGCTTCACGGAACTGGTGCATCACTGCATACTTGGGATTTTTGGGTAAAAGAGTTAAAAAAAACTCATCGAGTTATTCGTATTGACCTACCAGGTTTTGGTCTAACCGGACAAGATCCCTTAAAAAGATATTCATCTATGGATTATGTTAGTTTATTAAATAAATTTACAAAAGAGTTGGGAATAAATGAATTTCATTTAGCGGGTAATTCATTAGGTGGATTGGTCTCGTGGTTATATACATCAAAATATGATAATAAGGTAAATAAATTATTATTGCTAAATCCAAGTGGGCTTTCATTTGATAAAATTCCCTTCATTATCAAACTAGCTAAAATTCCAATAATAAATACTTCCCTTCGTTATTTTACACCTAAAAGTTTTATTAAAAAAAATCTCAAAGAAGTATATTTTAATGATTCTCTAATTACTCAAAAACTAATTAACCGTTATCATGATCTGACCTTATTAAAAGGAAACAGGGATGCATTTATTGACAGGGCAAATATTAAACGTCAAGATTATTCTTCTAACATGAAACTTATTAAAACACCAACTTTGATACTTTGGGGAGAAAATGATTTTTGGATTCCAGTAGGTGATGCTTATAAATTTGAAGAGTTTATAGAAAATTCAAAGGTTGTAATTATGCCTNAGACTGGACATNTTCCTATGGAGGAAANACCTTTTGAAAGTGTAAAAATTGCATTANGATTNATAAATCCTTAATCAACTTAATAAAAAACTGTTTNCTATTTTATTGATATTGAGAAATTCTTAATCNATCCATTCCTCCTAAGAAACTGTTTANGGNCATTGGTGAGGGGTGAAANGGATTTCCTAATTTGGTCTTNCCTAGACAATAAAGAACTATTTTTTTTTCTTTAGCAAATTCTAAAATTTTAGATGCTTGAAGTTTCAAATAAAGACGATCATCAATGTGATTTCCCCAACAACACAAAACCTTGGTAACATTAAATTTAGGATTTTTAAGTATTTCCAATATGAAACGGAAATTCTGCTCAGCCANATTCAAATTTGGCTTTTTTGGTAAATTTCTTGGATTAGGNGTTCTGATCGGGTAAAGGTTTACTAGCCACCATCCNTTACATCCNTTTTTTTTNGCGATTTTTTCAATATTNCTGGANGTAGGNTCTAACNTTTTCTCATTGGCATTACTTGGATTTAANCCAATTGCCAACATTTCAGATGTACCNTTTTTNCCNAACAAAAATCTTTTTTTGGAATCATTTAGTGGTTCACATATGATCTTATTAGAATATTTCATTCTAAAAATAGGTTATTGAAATTTATCAGAATGAAAGTTTACCTGTATAAAAATTATATGCGATCAATACAGCATTCACAAGAATACAAATCCAAATAATTCTTCCCCAATTAATTTTTCCCATATTCCTAATCTACAAAAAAACCTCTTTAGAAATTACTGAAGAGGTTTTTTAAATATTTTTTAAGTTTTAAAAATAGATTATTGAGGCATATTATACCTTTTAACTATTTTTCCACTGAAATTTCCAACTATATCTGATACAGGTCTAGTTTTAGAAATATAATTCATAAAAGCCTTTGAATTAATAATTTTTTCTCTTGAAGTTAAAAATTCAGACATCTTTGGAGCCCTAGCAACAAAATAATGGGTGACTCCACCTCTCATTCCAGCTATAGCTTCATGAAGACCAAAAACTCCCGTTCCCATCTTTTTAGTATCCTTATCGAATTGAACAAAAGCTGATGCAACAGTTCCAGGATCTTGAACAGCAAGCTGCCAAACAGTAAAGTAATCCATATTTAATGCAACAGAAGGGTCAAAAATAAGTGGTGATCCTAAAATAGAATCTTCAAATTCAACATATTGCTCAAAAAGCATTTGAATTAATTTACCCTCAGCATTTGGTGGAGGACCACTACCCCAGGCGTCCATAACCTCAGCATTTGGGGCTAAAAAACATAGCTGGTGAGTCATTTTATTTTCTCGACTGGCAAACATTATTTCATTTAGCGTAACTGTAAATGGGAATTGAGAGCCAATCTCAGATTCAAAAACTCCATCTAAAGCATTAACAAATGCTTCTTGTCCTTCAGCATCCACGTTAACATTAAAGCATACCCAGTATCCCTTGTCTTGAGCATTTGCAAAAGACATTGTAAAGGTTAAAAAAAGTATTAATAATTTTTTCATTTTAAATTGATTTAAAAGTTAGTAATCCTCTAATATAAAAAAACCTATGAATTTAAAAATTGTTTTGTATAATAAAACTCTCCAACTAATAAATACATTTGTTATTATTTTTTATAAAGTAAGATTTATAATTTTTTGCCTCTTTGTCCATGCATCCGCACAAATTTAGTAATTCAATATTTTTAAAGTCAACGGGGTGGCTTTCAGCTTGTAAAGCAATATAACCCTCTCCTATTGATTTACCAGCTTTATCAAGCCAAATCTCCTTATTTGTAACACCAAAATTATCCCAATCATTTCCTTGATATTCTTTAGATAAAAAATTTTTATCTATTTCAGGTCTTGTGTATTTTAAAACAGTATCATTTTCCACAATATGGACAATCGACTCGTTTCCTAATATAATTGCCTCAACATGTACCCAATGATCGCCGTGGTATGTTTTAGATTCTGAAGAAATACAATGTGTGAAATCTAATTTATCTTTAAAATATACTGCTGTTCCCGGTGTACATAAGTTTGCTGTAGTACGCTCGTTTACGCCTAATCCTCCCAAAAGCTGAATTTCTAGAGAGACGGGAAAATGTTGTTCGAATGCGTTACTTTTAGCTGATTGCGAATGAAACATAACACCACTATTTCTAATATTCCAATTTTCCCCACCAGGAGTTTGATCTCCAACAAAACGATAATCAAATTTAAGCTTGTAATAAGAATAAGGTGTTTTGTAATACATATGCCCATATTTGTCATCAAAATTTTGGTATTGATTATAAACAATCCTAATCATACTGTCTTTAACCTGAAATGTATTTTTAAAATTTTCATTAATATTATTGTAAGCTATTTTTATATCCCATCCAGACAAATCTTTTCCATTGAATAATAAAATCCACTCTTCTTTATTAGTTTCATTATTTTCCATTTTACATGAACATAAAAGGAAAGTTATAATTATAAAGTTTTGAAATGATTTCATTTTAGGATTTATAGATTTCATTTTTCGTAAACAAAGTATGAATTTGTTGATATCTTAATACGAATAGTTTGTTCTAGACTTTGAATGATTAATTTACGACCGCTGATTTGTTTGGCCATTAATAAGTCCTGAGAATATGACTCGCTTGTTTGATTATATTTATCATAACAAGTATTATAGATTTCTTTCCATTCCATTTCAGCATAGGGTTTTGTTATCAATTTTAAACTTATATTATTATCATCCGAATATTCGACTTTATATTTCAAAAATTCAATTGATTTATCTTTACAGGTATTTTTAATGTAGATTTTGGCAAAATTTCCATCAGATGAAAATTCAAGCTGGAAGACTTCTGACTTTACTCCTGCACCTAAATAATAAAATGTTTTGCTTCTAATATTGTCTTGACAGTAAAGTAAAATAAAAGAGGCAAGAATATAAAACACAGCTTTAAAATTTTTCATTTTTAAAAAATTTACTCTTAATTATTTTATTCTATTGAATTGAATAAATATTTTTTTTTTATATTTAATTCATGATTTAGCAAAAAAGATGTCTAAATATTACATAATTAATAAAAATTAACCATAAAAATTAACTATAAACATAAAATTTTAACAAATGAAAAATATTAAGTTTTTATCATCAATTATAATTTTCTTGATGGGTATCAATATAGGTATTTCTCAGCAAAATATTTCAGGTTCGGTAAGTGATGAAACTGGTCCTTTACCTGGGGTTACTATTATTGAAAAGGGTACTACTAATGGGACAACTTCTGATTTCGATGGGAATTATTCCATCTCTGTTTCAGATGATAATTCTACATTGGTATTTTCATATATAGGGTTTGTAACTCAAGAAATTAGAGCAAATACTGATACAATTGACGTTATAATGACTGCCGGTTCAGATGAGCTAGAAGAAGTGGTTGTGACGGGTTATGGGACACAAAGAAAAGCAACTGTAACTGGAGCTGTAGCTGCAATTAAAGGAGCAGATATCATTAAATCTCCAGCAGTTGATTTAACTAACTCTCTTTCAGGAAGACTTCCAGGTCTTGTCGTAATTCAAGGTTCTGGTGAGCCTGGTTTTGATGGTGCAACCATAAATATTCGTGGTTTAAATACTCTTGGAAATTCAAGTCCTCTTGTTGTAATTGACGGAATTCCAGATAGAGATGGCGGAATTGGAAGGCTAAACCCTCAGGATATTGAGAGTATTTCTGTATTAAAGGATGCATCTTCGGCCATTTATGGAGCAAGGGCTGCAAACGGTGTCATACTAATTACTACTAGAAGAGGAGAGTCAGGAGTTCCTCAGTTGGAATACAGTTTTAATACTGGATGGTCACAGCCCACAGTTTTTCCTGAAATGTCAAGCTCTTATGAATATGCTAACATCATGAACGAAATTCCTATTTACAATAACATTCCAGTTAATGAATGGGGTAATGCATGGTCAAGTATTCAAAGTAGTGGTGTTTACGATTCACCCACAGATGGAATTACAACTTTAAGTGCTAATTATAGTCCTGAAGCTGTAGCAGGTTATCTAAATGGAAATGATCCATGGAGATATCCAAACACAGATTGGTATGGTGATACATTTAAAAATGCTGCTCCTCAACAAAGACACAATTTATCTCTTTCCGGAGGAGGAGAAAAAGTAAGATATTTTACCTCGTTAGGTTACATCTTCCAAGATGCTATTTATGAAAGATCAGCCACTTTCTACAATCAATATAATTTGAGGATGAATCTTGATGCAGAAGTGAATGATTATGTGAAGATGAATGTTGGCTTAATGACAAGAAGAGAAGATAGAAATTTCCCAACTGTTGGTGCAGGAGCAATTTTTAGAATGCTTCAACGTGGACGTCCAACAGAAAATGCTTTCTGGCCATCAGGAGAACCAGGTCCTGATATTGAGAATGGTGAAAATCCAGTTACAGTTACAACAGGTGATACTGGATATGTTAAAAATCCTACCGATTATATTCAAATTAATGGTGGTATAACTATATCAAACCCGTGGATTGAAGGCCTTGATTTAATTGTAAATGGAGCAGTTGATGTTAATAGACAAACAAACAAAAGATGGCAAACCCCTTGGCAACTATACAGTTGGAATGGTGTTGACCAAAGTTCAGCTGGTTTAACTGGAAACGTTAGGTCTCCCTTTACCGATGCAAGATTAACTGAATCATCTAATAGCGTTTTAAATACTAACCTTTCTGGTCAATTGCGTTACAATTTTACATTTGGAGAAAATCATGACTTTGAATTATTTGCTGGTGTAACTCGCGAACAATTTACTGGATCTAATTTCTTTGCATTTAGAAGAAATTATATTTCTCCAGCTATCGATCAACTATTTGCTGGTGGAACTGAAGATCAAAATACTGGAGGTTCTGCATATGACAGAACTCGTTTAGGTTATTATGGAAGTTTAAAATATAATTTCAAAGACACTTATCTTGTCGAGTTATTATTTAGACGTGATGGATCATATATATTCCCAGANGTTGGTAGATACGGAAACTTNCCTGGANTTCTTGTTGGTTGGAACATAGGAAATGAAGATTGGTTTAATGTTGAAAATATTTCTTATNTAAAACTAAGAGCNTCCTATGGTGAACTTGGAAATGATCAAGTTTTCTATAACGGNTCACTTCAAGAATATGCATTCCTTTCAACATTTGGATTTGGTGAATANCCAATTGATNNTAATGTTGTTAAAACTNTATATGAAACNGTACTTCCAAACCCAAACTTTACTTGGGANGTTGCNCGTAANACAAATATAGGNNTNGANACNAAATTATTTAATAGACTAAATTTAACTTTAGANTGGTTTAATAATCAGCGTGATAATATATTAATTCAACAACAAGGAAGTACTCCAGACTCGTCTGGGATATCTAGGTTGTTGCCTCCTACTAACTTCGGAAGTATGGAAAATACAGGATACGAATTTAACATTGCATACAATGGAGGAGATTCAAATTATTCAAATCCAAATGCTTTTAGATATACTATAGGTGTTAATGGAGGTTATTCAAAAAATGAGATAATATTTATAGATGAAGTCTCAGGAGCTCCAGAATGGCAATTACGAGAAGGAAAACCATTAGGTGCCTACTTACTTTATGAAACTGACGGTGTATTCTTCGACCAAAGTGAAGTTGATGCTAATACGGTTGATTATAGCCAAGTTACTCCTCAACTTAAACCAGGAGANCTAAGATTGGTCGATTATGATGAAAATGGTTTAATAGACGGAGACGATCAGGTACGTCAAGAAGATGCATTCACTCCAAGATTGCAGTTTGGTATTACACTTGANATGTCATATAAAAACTTTGATTTAGCAGTTTTATTCCAAGGATCATCTGGAGGTATGACAGATTTATTTAATGGTGAATTTGGTGATATTGGTAACTATTATAAATATCAGCATGATAACAGATGGAGTATAGANAATCCTAGTAGAGTTCATCCGAGATTAGCATCAAGAGATGACGCTTGGTATACTAATCAATATGGTAATAATACATACTTTTATGGTTTTACAGACTACTTAAGGCTTAAGAATATTGAAATAGGGTATACTCTTCCTCAAGATATTCTTACAGGATTTATTTCAAATGTCAGGTTCTATGCTAATGGCTTAAATGTATTGACATTTACAGAGTATGATATGGTTGATCCTGAGGTTGCTGGTAGAGGTTATCCTCTATCCAAAGTATGGAATTTAGGATTGAGAGTTAATTTTTAAAAAAATATAATTAAATTTGNAATTATGAAAAATATAAATATTTTAAAAACAATGATGGTATCAAGCCTATTATCAGTATTTTTAATACTTTCGGCTTGTAATGATGATTTTTTGGACACGAGCCCGCTAGATAAAATTTCTAGTTCAGCTACGTGGAGTGATGCGACGCTCTCTGAAGCGTTTGTTTTTAGTGTTTATTCTTATTTGGGATATGGAGGTTTTGAAGAACAAATGCTCGCAGTGGTTACTGACGAAGCAATGTTTACCCATGCAGGTAGGAATATAAATACATTTAATGAAGGTTCAGAATCTCCTTCAAACATGTCATGGCAAAGTTCAACATGGAGATGGAGTAGTATGTATTCTGCAATACGACAAGCAAATGTAGCCATAGCAAATTTACCAGAAGCAACTTTTGATGATCAAGAAACAAAAGATAAACTTATGGGTGAGGCACATTTTTTAAGAGCTTATTATTATCACCAGTTAATGAGATTTTACGGAGGTATACCGATAATTGATAGACCTTACACTCTTGAGGATGATCTTTCCATAGCAAGAAGTAGTTTCTCAGATACTGTTGACTTTATAATTTCAGACTTAGATCAAGCTGCATCTTTACTTAATGGAAAAGATATGGCTGATGGAAGAGCAAGTAGAGTGGCGGCAATGGCATTAAAATCAAGAGTTTTATTGTATGCAGCTAGTGACCTTCATGAGTCAAGTAAGGCACCTTCAGGATATGGTACAGATACTCATGCATATACTGGTGGTCAGCAAGCACGTCTTCAAGCTGCTCAACAAGCTGCCAAAGCAGTTTTAGATCTAACGGGTGGCTACAAAACCGATCTTGCAGCCCCGGTTTCTTACGAAGAAGGAAAAGCTAATGCTGTAGCTATTGCTATGGGAGGTAAAAGTGCTGTTGCTGACGGGTCAGCGTCTTCCGAATTGATCTTTGTTAGGACTTTGTCTTCACAATATACTCCTGAAGACAATTGGCCTTTAGGTGGTACGCACTTTGGAGTAAATAATGGCCCTAATGGATATCACAATTGGAGTGGAAACCCACCAATTCAGCAAATGGTAGATGACTACGAGATGATGGATGGTACTAAATTTGATTGGGACAATGCAACTCAAAAAGCAGATCCATATACTAATAGAGATCCAAGATTCTATGCTCATGTCCTTTATGACGGTGCTCCTTGGAAACCAAGACCTTCTGATGTTGTATCGATCGATCCATATGATGAAATTCAAACAGGAATTTATGATGATGGAAGTGGAGGATATATTAACGGTGTTGATACTAGAGAATCTCCAATTGAAAATTGGAATGGATCTAGAACACGTTATAACCTGAAAAAATGGATAGATCCTGATCCTGCTTTGAAGGAAAATCTAACCAGTCACCAAGTTATTCCGTGGCCTTTTATAAGATGGGCTGAGGTAGCCCTAAATTACGCCGAAGCAAGTATATTTTTAGGTCAGGAAGCTGAGGCAATTACCTACTTAAATAAAATTCGTTTTAGAGTAGGTATGCCTGCTGTAACTGAGACCGGTCCTGCTCTTCTTGAGAAACTAATTAATGAAAGGAGAATAGAATTAGCTTTCGAAGAGCATCGTTATCATGATGCTAGAAGATGGGTGATTGCTCCTGAAACTTTAGGAAGAGGAGTTAAGAAAATTCAGGTAACTGCTAACGTAAAAACGGGTAAATCTCCTTTGGTTCCATATCGACATGATAAATCAGTTTATGATTATGTTTATGAGGTTCAAAATGAAACTTCAATAGAAAATAGAAGTTGGAACAATAAGATGTATTATCGTCCAATTAGTAGAAATGAGATGAATAAAAATACACTTTTAGTTCAGAACCCTGGTTACGAGTAAAATAATATTCACTTAATATTAATAACATATCCTCTTCTAAAGGGGGTATGTTTTTTTATTTGTAGTAAACCCTAAATCATTCTAATATTAATAAGTGGCAATAAAATTTAGTTCATACTATTTATTTCTTTTATTATTTCTTTTTTTTGGATGTAATACCAAAAATGAAATTAAAACTCAATTTACATCTCTTGAGCCTGAAGAAACTAATATTTTTTTCCAAAACAATCTGACAGAAGCTAAAAATTCAAACGTATTACTTTATGAATATTTTTATAATGGAGGTGGTGTAGCAATTTCAGATTTTAATGGTGATGAAAAGCTGGACATTTATCTTTCTTCAAACATGGAAGAGAATAAATTATATTTAAATCGTGGAGATTTTAAGTTCGAAGATATCAGTGATATTTCAAATACCAAAGGAATAAATGGTCCATGGAAAACAGGAGTTACTGCTGTAGATATAAATAGTGATGGCAGAATGGATATTTATGTNTGCTACTCTGGAAAAGTTAAAGATGAAAGACGTAAAAACCAACTATTTCTTAACATGGGTAACAATGTAGATGGAACTCCCGTTTTTACTGAAGTGGCTGGCCTATACGGACTTGATAGTCGTGCATATAGTAATCAGGGTTATTTTTTTGACTATGATCAAGATGGTGATTTAGATATGTTACTCCTAAATCACAACCCCAATTCGTTACCTATACTTGGCGTACCAAAAACAAAAGTTCTACTCAAAGAGGATCGACCTTTGACAGGATTACGACTTTTTGAACAAAGAGAGCGATATTTTTATGACGTTACGGCAGAAAAAAATATAAACGGCTCTAGCTTATCCTACGGACTAGGTATCGCACTATCAGACTTTAATAATGACGGATGGACAGATTTTTATGTTAGCAATGATTACACAATTCCTGATTATTTATATATAAATGATAGGTCTGGTGATTTTAAAAATAGGCTAAAAGAGAGTATGTCTCTTACAAGTCATTTTTCAATGGGAAATGACACCGGCGATNTNAATAATGATGGAAATATTGATCTTATGACATTAGACATGTTGCCAGAAGATAATAAGNGACAAAAACTTCTACAAGCNCCTGACAACTACAACCTTTTTGATCTTAATATTAAAAGTGGTTTTCACTACCAATACATGCGAAATATGNTACAAATNAATAATGGNAATGGTACTTTTAGTGAGGTAGGTCANATGATGGGTGTTTCAAATACTGATTGGAGCTGGGCAGCACTATTTGCTGANTTTAATAATGATGGATGGCAAGATCTTTTTGTAAGTAATGGCTATAAACGTGATTATACAAATCGTGATTTTTTAAACTATATGGAGAATTTTATAGACAATAAAAACTCAAATATAAATAGTGAAGACGTCTTNGAAATTATTAACAACATGCCATCTTCTAATGTTTCGAATTACATTTATAAAAATCAAAAAGGAAAGGGTTTTAAAAATGTTAGCGAGTCTTGGGGTATTAAAAATTTCACAAATAGCAATGGAGCGGCATACGGAGATTTAGATGGCGATGGAGATCTAGATTTAGTAGTTAATAACATTAATGCTCCAATCGGAATCTATAGAAACAATAGCTACTCAAATAATTATTTACAAATTAAACTTGAGGGTACAAAAAATAACCCACAAGCNATNGGNGCAANAGTAAATNTTTATCANTCAGGTAAAATACAATCAAANGAACAATTTCCGACACGAGGTTATTTNTCTACNNTNAGNCCAATTCTTCACTTTGGAGTTGNTAATTTAAAAAAAATNGATTCCCTTGAAGTNAGNTGGGGNAANGGAAAAATTAGTACTCAAAAACAAGTTGATGTAAATCAGATCATAACTTTAAATCAAAAAGATGCTANANTACTTGAAACAGTTAGGTCTGCANAAAAAACNTTGTTTAAAAGAAAAACAAGTACTNTGAAATACANACATCGTGTGAAAGATGTATTAGATTTTAACCGNCAAAGNNTATTACATTACCAACCTTCNTTTGAAGGACCAATAATAATTAAAGGAGATTTAAATNAAGATAATAAAGATGACATGATTATTGGAGGTGGNAAAGGACAAGAAATTAAAGTTTGGATACAGCAANTAGATGGNAAGTTTAAACAAAAAATATCTTTAGATTTNGTAAAAAATAAAGAGGGCGTAGTNAAGGGTTTAGAATTATTTGATGTAGATGATGATGGAGATCNAGACCTTTTTGTTTCTTATGGAGGCTACCATAACTTTAATGAAAATAGTGAAGAACTNAGNGATGTCATCTATTTNAATTCAGGCAATGGTAAGTTTAAAAAANTAANTAAAGTTTTTGTNAAAGAAGGAAGTGGAGTTGCTAANTCTACAGATTTCAATCAANATGGTTTACCAGANCTTTTTATTGCAGGTGATNTAATTCCTGGAAGNTATCCACTTCANTACCCTAATAAACTNCTTTTAAACGATGGGACTGGAAATCTAATTATAGATGAANAAAACACTGAAATTGTGAATAAGGTAAAGGGAATNGTNAAAGATGCNCTCTGGATAGATTTAAATTCTGATGATCTTGAAGATCTTATATTAGTTGGGGAATGGATGCCTATAACAGTCTTTCTTAACCAAAAAGGGAAATTAAAAAGACAATCAAATTATTTTTCAAATAAAAAAACTCAAAATGGATGGTGGAACACCATTGAAGTTGGTGATTTTAATAATGATGGTCTGAAAGATTTGATTATTGGTAATGAGGGATTAAATAATATCTTTAATGCTAAACCTAATCAACCCATTCAAATTCATTTTGATGATTTTGATCAAAATGGATCAATAGATCCAATACTTTCATACTATATCCAAGGAAAATCATACCCGCTTGCTACAAGAGATGAAATACTTGGCCAGTGGGTAGAATTAAAATCTACTTACCCTTCATATGAATCCTATTCAGAAACTGATNTAGAATCTCTTCTTAAANATCATATTTCAGAGAACACGAAAATTTGGAAGGCAACTGAGATGANATCTATACTTTTATTAAGTCAAAAAGAANGTTATAAAGTTGAGGTTTTACCAGATGAAGTTCAAAGAAGTCCATTAAAAAGTATTATCATATCAGATTTAAATTCTGATGGAAATCAAGATATGATATTAGCNGGTAATCGTACTGAAAATGCGCTAAAAATAGGTAGGAATGAAGCTAACTATGGAACAATTCTGATGGGAAATGGTAAAGGTCTTTTTGAAACTCTTAAAGTTTTGGAAAGTGGTTTAAAAATTAGGGGGTCTGTTAGTTCAATGTTAGAGATCAATAAGACGCTTTATGTTGGTCGTTGTAATGATGAATTAATGATATTTAGTCGTAATGAAAATTAATTTATACGCCTTGAAGATAATATATTTTAAAGCTTTTATATTTATCATGTTTGTAATAATACAATGTGACCAAATTCCTGATAATATCCCCGAATATGAAGTAGCTGCAAAATGGGCTGACATGACATTATTCGTGACAAAAAATACACCTGCTAATTCCCCTACTTTTGCTTCAAGATGTCTTGGCTATTTAGGTTTAGCCCAATACGAATCAGTTGTTCACGGAGATGAAAATCATCAATCATTAGTTGGACAACTTAATCAACTTTATGAGCTCCCAACGCCGGAGGATGGAGCTGAATATAATTGGCTTATGGTTTTAAATCATTCCCAAAGTGCGCTTTTAAAATTAATCTATGTTCAAACTTCTGACAAAAACAAACAAAAAATTGATTCTCTAGAAAACAGAATACATAAAATTTTATTAAAAAAAACAAATAAGGCAACAGCTAATAGATCTTTTACTTTTGCGAAACATCTCGCAAAGAGCCTATTTGAATGGTCGAAATCCGATGGTGGACATAGAGCTTATTTAAGAAATTTTGATCCTAGTTATGTAAGAGAATCATTCCCTGGGTCATGGAAACCACCATTATTTGCCCAATCTTTTAGTCATAATCCATTACATAACTTTTGGGGAGAAAATAGAACTTTCTCACCCCTAAATAATAATTTAACGACTCCAAACTTTATTTCTTATAATTCAACTAAAGGAAGCTCTTATTTTAACGAATTTATTTCCGTGTATGAAAAAGAGAGAAACTTATCAGAAAAAGAAAAAGAGGCTGCAATCTGGTGGAGTGATGATCCTGATGTAACATTTAGTCCTGCGGGACATTTATATTTTGTAACCCAGTCTTTAGTTAGAAGTAAGAGGCCTGATTTAATATCGACTACCAAAACATTTGCTCTTGTAGGCATGTCTGTAGCTGATGCTTTTATAAAATGCTGGAAATGGAAATATCATTTTTTTTCAGAACGCCCTAACACCTTTATTCCAGAATTTATTGATCAAAAATGGGAGTCTTTCTGGCCTGATCCACCCTTCCCTGCATTTCCTTCTGGTCATGCCATACAAGCAGCAGCAGCTGCTAGAGCACTGCAAGATACATTTAAAAACAACACAATATTTATCGATAGTGCTCATGTAGGTAGAGAACGTGATCATATTAGAAATGTAGATTTTAAGGCGAGAACATTTTCCACTATCTGGGANATAGCCCAAGAAACGGCAGATTCTCGTTTTTACGGTGGAATACATACCCCTCAAGACAATAAAGTTGGATTAGAACAGGGCGTCATTATTGCCGAAAATATTTTAAATTTAAAATGGAAAAAATAAATTGATGAGAAGATATTTTTATTTTTTTATTTTTTATTTTTTAATTATTAACTCTTGGTGTCAGGGATTTGTAGACCACACAAAAAATGCTGGAATAAATCATTTTTTTGAAGTTTATGAAGGTATGTTTGGCGGAGGTGTAGCAGTTTTGGATTTCAATAATGACGGCTTTGAAGATCTCTACCTTACCGGAGGCATGCAAGACGATCAACTACTAGAAAATCAAAAGGATGGTACTTTTAAAAATGTTTTTCGTGAAGCTAATCTAGAAGCTGCATTAGAGTTTGTAACACAAGGTGTAGCAACAGCAGATTTTAATAGAGATGGGTGGTTGGATTTATTTATAACAACTATAACTACAAAAGGACAAAAGAAATCTATCCCTAGAGCTCGAAACATATTGTTCTTAAATCAAGGAGACGGGACCTTTAAGGATCAAAGCCTAGCTTTTGGAATTGAAGGAGCTGAATCATTTAGCACAGGGATAAGCATTGGTGATTTTAACCTTGACGGCTATCCAGATGTTTATGTAGGCAACTATTTTACAGACTATGATGGAGGTTTAAAAGAGATAAGTGATGCTACTATTGTAAATGCAGGTAAAACAGCTAAAGGATATTTATATGAGAATAAAAAAGGAAAAAAGTTAGTTGAGGTTTCAAAAAAATATGAACTGAATCACAGGGGTTTTAGTTTTGGAGGAATTTTTACTGACTTTGATAATGACCATGACCTTGATCTTATTATTAATAACGACTTTGGATACAAAGCAAAACCAAATTATCTTTTGGAAAATTTATATCCCAAAAAAAAATTCAAATATGTAGAAAAAACTTATAAAATGGATTTAAGGATAAATGCAATGGGAGGGGCAACTGCTGATATTAATGCTGACGGATTCCTAGATTATTTCATCACTAATATACGCTTCAATCGTTTTATGATTCAAAATCCAGAAGAAAATATTTTTATCGATAAAGCCGAAACCTTGGGGACACAATTTTTTACCATAAGTTGGGGAGCTAATTTTAATGATTTTGATCATGACGGAGACATCGACCTTTTTGTATCTAATGGGGATCTAAATCCAAACTGTGTGCCTATGTACAATTTTTACTTTGAAAATGAAAGATCATTTTATAAAGAAAATAGTTCTAAATATGGACTTAAGGACTACGGTGTAGGTCGAGGTTCTGCTGTTTTTGATCTAGAAAATGACGGAGATATGGATATTTTAGTGATTTCACAAAAACCAATTAGACCCTATGGTCCTCCTTCAATTACTCGACTGTATAAAAATGTTATGGCAACAGGAAATTATTTAAAGGTGAAGTTGAAAGGAAATGCATCTACTCCCTCGGCTTTTGGTTCAAGGATTAAACTATTTTCAGATTCATTATTCATAAACCATGAGATTGATGGTGGCAATACTTCTCACCTATCACATAATAGTAGAATAGGACATTTTGGTCTTGGATATAGAAATACTATCGATTCACTTCAAGTTGAATGGCCAGGAGGTAAAAAACAAGTGCTTTATAATATTCCTGTTAATCAAACACTTCAAATTGAAGAAGAAGAAACCTTTAAAGAAAGTAACGATAAATCTTATTTGTGGATCTTTATTATAATAATTTTTTTAGGATTCTTTTTATTATTAAACTATAAAAAACAACTAAGAAATTAAATTGTAAATTACAGTGCTTTACAAGAAAATGATTATTGATGATGAAGAAAAAAATATTAAGCTATTTAATCCTCCTTTTATTTTGTTACTGCCAAAATGATCAATTTACTGAGGAACTATACTTTCGATTAAAAACAGAGATTTTACCAATTGAGGGTGGAACTATAGCTCTTGAGGATGGTCTATATAAATCTAGTACTGTAAGAACTATTCATGCTAAACCAAATGAAGGATGGATTTTTGACCGTTGGGAAGGAATTATAAGTGGTTTTAACAATCCCACTGATATCATTTTTTATGGAGATCATGATATACGTGCAGTATTTGTCCGAGATACATTTGGAATTCGGACATTAGCTGGCGGTAAGGGTAAAGGTATAGAAATGAATCAATTTAACTATCCAACTGGTATAGCAGTCGACAAAGATGAAAATCTTTATGTAAGTGATATGAACAACCATAGAATCCAGAAGTGGTTAAAAGGCTCTACAGTTGGTATAACTATTGCTGGAGGGAATGATTATGGTTCTGAATCAAATCAACTGAATAAACCCGGTAAAATAGTTTTGGATGGATTGGAATCAATTTATATAGCAGATACAGAAAATCATCGTGTTCAAAAATGGTACAAAGGAGCGACTGAAGGTGAAACTGTTGCTGGAGGAAATGGCCCAGGAGATAATCTTTATCAACTTAATACTCCTTATGGAATAGCTTTAGATAAAGATGGATTTTTATATATTTCTGAAATCGAAAATCATAGGGTTATACGTTGGAATCCAAATACTAAACAAGGAAAAGTAGTTGCTGGAGGAAATGGTCCGGGATTAGAATCCAACCAACTTACACACCCCATGGGAATAGTATTAGATGATGATAAAAATCTTTATGTTGCTGATACATATAATCACAGAGTACAACTCTGGACTCCTGGAGCAATAGAGGGTGTTACTATTTTAAATTTTAATGATATTGAGTTCGAAAGTATTAATTATTTTTCAGGTATTACAATAGATAAAAACAAAAAACTCTATCTTTCAGACTACGAAAATCGTCGTATAATTGAGTTTGACTTAATAGACAGAAGAATGGAAATTGTTGCTGGAGGAAATAATGACGGGTCTGCAGCCAATCAATTGTCACATCCATTTCAAATAATATCAAAAACTGATGATTTCATTTTAATTGCAGATGCTAAAAATAATAGGATTCAAAAATGGAAACTCAATTAATGAATACGTCATTTGTGTCCCTTCTAAATGTTTTCTTTTTAAATTATAGTTTCCGACCAGTTGAAGACAATAGCCTAACACAATAGTTTGTTATTTTCTAATTGGAGATATTGAATAATTAAAACTTAAATTTCCTGGTTTAATTTTGTACTGTTCATGGGGTTGTGCACCCCAACTATTATCACCTCCAACACCCATCTGCTTATAGTTAATATTTAAATTAATAATTGGTCGTCTAATAATATCGTAGGTGTGAGTTTGTGTTTTCCTATTCCCTCCATCAAAATCATCATTATATTGGTGATGTGAACTAAATTCAAAAATATTAGAAGCTTCTATTATAATACCGTTACCATTCTTATTTGTGAGCGAAATCCACCTTGTATCAGTTCTGTTACCGTTCTCTTGTGGTCTTATATATGGAAAATACATTTGAAAAACTTTATAATTATAAACTCCCAAAAGGGCAGATGTTTTCCTGTCTTGATAATTTTCGTGTGGTCCACGTCCGAACCATTTGATATTATCGTAAGAGTCATTAATTATAAAATTAGTGCCGAATAGTGGAAGCATTGGTAGTTTTTTAGATATCTCTGATAAAGAAGTTTTGACATTAATTTTACCATTAGTACTTACACTATATATCAATTCAACAAATCCCTTAACATCTGGCATATAATACCTGGTCTTCACTTCTACTCCTTGACTTTTAAGATTTTTAACCTTAATATTTTCAAAGTCTTGTTTTTTTGATGCTTTCTTCCAAGCCCTAAGTTTAAAAGGCATTGAAAAGCCATAATCATTATCAATTGGGGCACGCCAAAAGTTTGGTTTTATCCCTTGTAAAATTATATTCTCTTTGCCATAATTTATCTCACTTAATCTTCCATTTTCTTTATTAAAAGATATTTTAAAGCTTTCACCATTTAAATCAATTCTATTTTTATTTTGAGTAATTTTAATAGCTTTTTCATTAAAATTTTCATTTATGGTAATCTTNTTTTCTCCGAGAAAAAATTGATCATAAGCAACTATATAATCTTTGGGAATTAAGCCTTGATGAAATTTCTTTTTTGCATAAATATTAAGGTGATATTCCCCTAAATCATNCAAGTCTGAAATATCTATTTTTATAAGTTTTGATTTGTGGGGTAATAAATCAAATTCTTTTATTCTACCCTTAGAAATTTGATTACCATTTCGAAGTAGTTTCCAATCAAAATAGAATTCATTTAAATTTTTGAAATCATATTTATTTGAAATCAAAAATTCCCTATTTTCTATATTCTTAATATTAAATTTAATACTCTGATATACTTTTTTTACTTCCCTAAGAGAAGGGTGTGGGGATCTATCAGGATTGACAAGACCATTATTACAAAAGTTTTCATCGTTTTGAAAATTTTCACCCCCTAAATCTCCACCATATGCCCAATATTCTTCTCCTTCCTCATTTTTTGTTAAAATTCCTTGATCAACCCAATCCCAAATAAAACCACCTTGTAATANATCATATGACTCAATCACATCCCAGTATTCCTGAAGGTTTCCAACACTGTTGCCCATGGCATGAGAATATTCACAAAGAACTAGTGGACGAGTTGGACTATTTTCNGCATAATTTTTTATCGTTTTAATTGAATGATACATCGGGACATGAATATCGGTATTAAGAAATTCAGTGGATCCTTCATATTGAACTGGTCTGGAATTATCATTATTTTTCAACCATTCATAAGTTGAGAAGAAATTTTCTCCATTCCCAGCCTCATTTCCTAAAGACCAAATGACTATTGAGGGATGATTTTTATCTCTTTCAAACATTCTTATTGTTCTATCAAGATGCATTTTTTTCCAATTTTTTAAATAAGCTGGATGCTTACTTTGTTTTTCCTTTCTATTTTTTATAGCATATTCGCCTCCATCTGTAGTGTGACCCATTCCATGTGTTTCAATATTTGCCTCATCAATTACATAAAACCCGTATTTATCACACATTCTATAAAAAAACGGATTCTTTGGGTAGTGACTACATCTAATCGAATTAATATTATTCTTTTTCATTAACTCTAAATCTTTTTTAAGAAGTTCTTCACTGACAGTATGACCTGATTTTTGATCGTGGTCATGAAGATTTACACCTTTCATAAGAATAGGTTTCCCATTTACTAAAAATTGATTGTTCTTTATTTCTATATTTCTAAATCCAATACTAATTTTTGTTGCTTGAACTTCTTCTCCATTAATTTCTATCAAAAGATCGTATAGGTATGGGGATTCNGCATTCCAATGTTTNACATCTGGGATTAATTTTTCAAAAGTTAAATTATTAACNCCAAGATCTAAGTTCAAATCTTTNTCTTCTTTAAATATTTCTTCTTTATTATCAAATATTTTNACTGTAATTTTTGTTCCACTAGTTTTTAAAGAATTNTTATCTATTTTTANATCTAACTTAAAATCTCCATCNTTNTATTGGTTTATTAAGTCAGATTTTACCTTGAAATCTTTTAGACTAACTTTATTTTGAGCATATAAATAAACATCTCTTTCAATACCGGATAATCTCCAAAAATCTTGATCTTCCATATAGCTGGCGTCAGACCATCGCATTACTTGAACAGAGAGTTTATTCTTACCCTTTAATAGATAATTGGTAATATTAAATTCTGCTGGGGTTTTACTCCCCTCGCTATATCCAACCCTTACACCGTTTAACCAAATATACATGGCTCCACTAACTCCTTCAAAATGAAGATATATATCCTTACCTGACCAATCATCTGGAATTTCAAAAAATTTAATATATGATCCATTGTTATTTTGTTCATGTGGAATAAAGGGAGGGTTTGCAGGAAACATATATTTTTTGTTTGTATAAAAAGGAATTCCATATCCTTTTAATTCCCAATTTGATGGGGTTTCTATTAAATCCCATTTAGAAAAATCATATTCATTATCATAAAATCCTGTAGGTCTAGATTTTACATCATTTGAATAATAAAAATGCCACTTACCATTTAAAGATTTATAATAAGTTGAGTTTTTCCAGTCCTCATTAAGTAAAGCTTCTTTACTGGTTTTATAACTGTAAAATGTTGCTACAGGTTCCTCTCTATTTATCTGAAATATTTCAGGATTTTCCCATTCGGGATTATTCCATACTATGTCATCAGAATAATTAAATTGAACCAGATCGTCATCTTGTGATAAAATATCCTGGGGAAAAAATATAATGCAAAAAAATAAAACATTTATTATACTTTTCAAAAATTCATTTGAAATGTTATTTTTTAATCCAACAGAAAATAGGATTATTAAAATTCTATTCATGTTAATTTTATTCATTTTAAAAGTTACAAAAAAAAATATCTATTGTAAAGAGTAATTAGTATTGGAATTTTATCTTTTCCATGTACCTCCATACTTATAGCAGGGATTTCCTTTTTTTACTTTTAGCAAACATAGTTTACAGGTGAAAATCCAGTCCTGACTTTCCTTAAACTTTATTCGATACATAATTTTGAAATCCTTATTGCAAATTTTGCAGAGTTTTTGTCTCATTCATCAGACTTTTTCTGCTGAGACTTTAAAAAAATTAAATAAAATGAAAATAACATTATAATAAATCCAGTTATTGTGAGAATGTATTTTCCTAAAAAAATATCATCAGCCATTGAAATAAAAAATCCTACAAAGAAAACTCCAATATTATTTTTAATCAGATATTCTTTCATGAAACTATANTAAAGCTTTTTATTTCCTCTTTAAAAAAGTACTCAATTTGTATAGGTTGGCAACAAACTTCACAATCCTCAATATAATTTTGCATATCATCTGAGCTTTCTAATAGCATTGAAATTTGCTCCCAACAATGAGGGCATGTAAAAAAATGTTCTATCATTTGAAGACTTTAATTAAATAATAAATTCCCAAAAAACTTATACCTGTGATTAATATTTTGTCTGCATACTGCCAAGACATTAGTTTAAATAGACAAGCAAANAAAGTGATAGAAAATCCTAAATATTTTAGTTTAATCATTTATAAGTTTATTTATAGCTTCAATCAATTAATCTAACTAAGATTTTCAGTTAATAACATATATTAGATTTATAATTTTTCTATTAAGTATTGTGGGTGTTGAGGGATTCGAACCCCCGACTTCTACCCTGTCAAGGTAGCGCTCTAAACCAACTGAGCTAAACACCCAAAATTTTATTTTAATGATTTATAAACAGCCCTTCTGAATTCTTTTTGAGTGTCAATATTAGAAACACTTTGCCTGGATCTTGAAAGAAAAATGGCAAACATGTTTTTTTCTGGATCAATCCAAAAATGAGTATTATGATATCCAGACCATCCATATATTCCTTTAGAAGAGTTTGTTCCATCTATCTCTTGATCCTCTAATATAAATAGTGAAAATCCATAGAAAAAACCTAATTTTCTTGTATCTGCATATTCTTCATCAGGATAAGATTTAGAGTGTTTTTTAGTCATTAAATTAATACTGTTCTGACTTATAATTTTTTTACCATTAAATGAGCCTCCATTTAGAAGCATTTTACAAAAATTTGAATAATCACCTAAGGTTGAAATTAATCCTTCTCCACCAAAATAGGCTTCATTATTTTTTTTGTAAGACAATTCATTCAGCTCATAAGTGAATCCTTTTAANGCTCCNGTATTTATAAAAAGGGGTTGGAATCTTTTTCTTTCATCATCTGTTAGATAAAATTTTGTTTCGCTCATTTCAAGCGGATCAAATAATTCTTTTTTTAAAAATTCATAAAAGGTTTGATTTGAAACAACCTCAATAACTCTTCCAAGTACAGCTTGATTTATACCATAAAAATATTTTGATCCAGGCTCAAATTTTAAAACGATTTCTGAGAGGTCATTTGTAAAATCTTCCAAGTTGTCATATTTGATTGAATTTGTATATCCATAGCCATATCCTGGATTACCATAATAACCAAAACCAGATCTATGTGCAAGAAGGTCTATGATTTGTATTTGATTTTCACAAGTCATATTTCCACTTTCAGTTTCACAAGTCATATTTTTCAATACTGGAATATATTTAGAGACATTATCAGTTAATTTAATGAGACCCCTTTCTAAAAGAATCATTGTTGCAACTGTTGTTATAGGTTTTGACATCGACCATATAGGGAAAAGAGTTTCCTTGTAGGGTTTGTAACTTTGATTAGATATGTTTTTGTCTCCTTCTTTATTAGAGTTTTGAATATTATAAAATATTGTCTTTGAATCTTTATAAACCATTACAACATTACTTCCAGTTATCTCATCATCAATTAGTCTTTCCTGAAGAAGTTTAATTTCATTAAATTGAGAAAAAGAGATAGATTGAACAAAGAGTAAAAGAAAAACAATTTTTTTCATTTTTTTTATTAAATTTTTTGTGCGGCGATAATGTTTATCAAATTGGTCTAAAAGAAATTCAATTNAAGGTTATATACCACAGGGTTTATAATGGACTTTTAAAATTTATGTTTTTAAAGGTGGTTGTAAGAGAATTCTTAGTTATTAAATATCTGATTATTGTATACTTAGAAAACGTCCTTTTTTATCTCTCCTTTTCTCTCTGGCTTGAGCTCTTTTAAACTGAACACGAGTATATCTTTTTCCGTCTATAAAAACGGAATCTACTCCATCAGGAAAAACAAAATTTATTATGCGTCTGGACATAATCAAAAATAAAAAATTATTTTAATTATTAGGTCTTTTGGTTGTTTAATTTAATTTGAAATTAAAAAAAAATTATTGGCTTTTTCGCTTCCAAATTTGTGTTCTACCCAGCAATGAAAAGCCAAGATAACCTCTTACTTTTANTGTGTTAATATCTTCTAAATTTAAATAACAATCATATACTTTTCCAGTCTTAGGATCCATAATGGTTCCATCCTCCCACACATCGTCAACTAAATTCAAATCCTTCACAATTACGAGCCCTGCAATAGGTTTATTTTTTTCATCTCCCCTACACTCAACACAGAGCTTCCCCTGATCTTCTGGTAGAAGTAGCCGAACAATTTTTCCATAAAGCTTACCCTCTTGCTTGTATATTAAAACTTCCGATTTTTCTTTACCAGTTTTATCATCTTGGGTAATCCATAAACCTTCTAGTGAAGTGGGCTGATATATATAAGATAGAAGAGCTGTTATAACTAAATAAAATTTTATCATAATATCATGAGTTTGTTTTTTATTAAAATTATAAAATCTATCCTTATTTTAGTGTTTTAATATTTTAAAAATGATATCATTTGTAAAACGTTTCAAATTCGTTATTATCTTATTGCCCCTAGCTTTATTTATTTCTTTTTTAGACAAAAAAGTAATACTAGGTTTTTTATCTTCCAATGAGGTCCCAGATCATTATCTTTTTTTAGGCTCTTTGGTTATTGTTATTTGTGTTTTAATCTTTGCTGTGCTTCGTTTTGATAAAAATTTAAATTCATAATCTATAATTTCATAAAAAATATGAAACATATAAAAATTAGTGACATTGAGGATATGTCAAAAATCTATCGTCTTAATTTAATCAATAGTGTTACTGGATACAAATCAGCTCATCTAATCGGTTCGCAAACATCAAAAGGGATTACAAATCTAGCTATATTTAGTTCTGTTGTTCATCTGGGAAGTAATCCTGCATTAATTGGATTTATAATCAGGCCCACAACAGTTCCAAGGCATACCTATTCTAATATAAANGCTACAGGTACATTCACTTTAAATGCAATATCAAAAAAACAAATTGCAGATGCTCACCANACTTCAGCAAAATATCCTGAAAATATTTCTGAATTTGATAAAACCAATCTAGAAATAGAAAAAAAGAATGATTGGAATGCTCCCTACGTTAAAAAATCTCCAATTCAAATGGGCTGTCGCTATCANAACGAATATCATATTAATGAAAACGATACTATAATGATTGTTGCAAGTATAGAACATCTGTATGTTTCAGAATCATTACTTCTAGAAGACGGTTGGGTCCAACTAGACAAAGGAGATGTTATTACTATTAATGGGCTTGATGGGTATGCAGCTCCACAACTTTTAGAACGATTCCCTTATGCAAGACCCAAAGCATANAGTGAATTCAAATAAACTCCAACAAGCATGGCTCTCCTATGCTTTGTCCAAAAGTGAAGCCATCCCTTTAATACTGAAGCAATTAGAAAAAGAAACTTATCAAAAAGTATTACAACCTAGAATGTTAAGCAGTCCACTTCAAGGGAGGTTGTTAAGCCTTTTGTCACAGCTTATTCAACCAAAAAAAATTTTAGAAATTGGAACTTTCACTGGTTATGCGAGTCTTTGTTTAGCTGAAGGTCTAAAAGAAAATGGAGAACTTCATACAATAGATTCTAACGAAGAGTTGATAAAATTTCAAGAAAAATATTTTTCTATGAGTCATTATTCCAAAAATATTCACACCTACTTGGGTCTGGCTTTAGACATACTCCCTAAGATTAAAGGTATGTTTGATTTAGTATTTATTGATGCAGATAAGGTAAATTATGACAACTATTTTGAACAGGTGCTACCAAAAACTAGAAAGGGGGGATTAATTATCTCAGATAATGTGATGTGGAGTGGAAAAGTAATTCAAAAGGCTGATCAAGATGATTTAAGTACAATTGCCCTTCAGACCTATAATTCAAAGCTCAAATCTGATCCACGTGTTAAAACAGTTTTACTTCCTTTTAGGGATGGCTTAAGTTTGAGTTGGGTTCGTTAAAGGTCACGCTTTATTGAGTCTCCTAAGTCAGTAAAATCTTTTTTTACTTTATCAACTTCCTTCTTAAAATCCTGAGTTAAATTTTTTGTGGGGTTTTGGATATCAACATCTGCACTTTTTTGGATTTCACTTTTGATATCATTAGTAGCTTGACGTACTTGTGTCATCCCTTTAGCCAATGTTCTTGCTATAGAAGGTATTTTATCTGCGCCAAATACTAATAAAACAATAAAAAAAACAAAGACGATTTCAGCCCCACTTATAAATAAAAACATTTTTTCTGTTTTTACACAAAGATATAAGGTTTAAAAAAAAATACCTAAACCTAAATTAGAAAGAGTATTTTGATTTACTATCCTTTAATTTTTTCTTTAAATTTTTCAAAATCTGAGGGTGCCTCTTGTTTTGGCCAATTGTTATTATCCATATTAACATCTGCGGTTTCAAAATCAGGATCAATTGTTACACCAATTAATTCTTTATTTGAAGTAATTATTTTTGTCACACTTGAATCGTTTTTTCTCCATAATTGGGCAGGATAAACTAAACGTTCTGTACTTCCGTCAGAATATTTATATTCAACTATTAGTGGCATAACCAGGCCTCCTGGTTTTTCAAACTCTACTTCATAAAAATATTTGGGTATCTCAGTTTTAATATCTATNTCTTGTTCTAATAAATAATCCTTTAAAATTTCAGAGTTTTCAATAGAATTTTTATTAATTAAATTAGGATTAAATGACTCACTGTCTTGATCAATTTTAAATACTAAATCAGGTAAGTTTTCTAAATCGTATCCATAGGATTCTAATTTAGATTTCGCCTTTTGGTCTGGTGAATCAGAAAAATAATATTGATTAACATTTTTAACTCCAATATCAACTACATCTGTAGANTAAAACCAACCNCTCCAAAACCAATCTAAATCAATAGCTGANGCATCTTCCATAGTTCTAAAAAAATCTTCTGGAGTNGGGTGCTTAAACATCCATCTTTGTGAATAAGTCTTAAACGCATGGTCAAANGCTTCATGCCCCATGACAGTTTCCCTTAAAATATTTAAAGCTGTAGCAGGTTTTGCATAAGCATTAGGCCCCAATTGATATACATTTTCAGGATTAGACATTATAGGTGCAATGAAATCTTGATTCCCCGCCATATATGGTACAATCTTGGTAGCTGCTCCTCTACGTGAGGGATATTTCTCGAGACCACCAATTGATTCAGGGTATGAATTCCCAAAGTCTTGCTCAGTCAAGTATTGTACAAAAGTATCTAAACCTTCATCCATCCATCCCCATTGGCGCTCGTCTGAATTAACTATCATAGGAAAATAGTTGTGTCCAACTTCATGAATGATCACGCTAATCATTCCAAACTTGGTTCGATCAGAATAAGATCCATCTTCTTCAGGTCTCCCGAAATTAAAACAAATCATAGGATATTCCATACCTATATTTCTTGCATGAACTGAAACTGCTTTTGGATAAGGATAGTCAAAGGTGAATTTTGAATACGTTTTAAGAGTTTGAATAACAGCCTTAGTTGAGTACTCCTCCCATAAAGGGTTTCCTTCTTTTGGATAAATAGAAACTGCCATTACTTTATTATCGCCAACATTGACTGCCTGGCGTTCCCAAATGAATTTTCTAGATGAAGCAAATGCAAAATCCCTAACATTTTTTGCTAGAAATCTCCAAGTACTTTTCACTTTTGAAAATGATGACTCTTTGGAAAGAACTTCTTGTTGATTTACAATTAAAATAGGTTTATCATAACTTGATTTAGAATCTTGAAAACGCTTAAATTCTTCTCTTGTAAGAACCTCTTTAGGATTTTGAAGGCTTCCAGTGGCCTCCAAAATATGATCAGAAGGCACTGTTATATTTACCTCATAATCACCAAATTCTAATGCAAATTCACCATTCCCCCAAAATTGGTAATTCTGCCATCCCTCTACATCGTTATAAACACAAAGTCTAGGGAAAAATTGAGCTATTGTGTATACTTTATTTGAATCATTTTCAAAAGTTTCATATCCGGAGCGTCCGCCATAATCCATTCTATTATTTATATTATAACACCACTTGATTTTGAATTCAAAAACTTGTCCTGGAGCAATTGCTTCAGGTATATCAATTCGCATCATTGTTTGATTTATATTGAAAGAAAGTGGTTTGTTATCAAGATCACGAACCCAATCAATATTAAAGCCTCCATCAAAATTATCTTTTACAAAATTTCTGACAAAAGATGATGATCCTTGTGTTATTGAATTTCCAGAACTATTTTTTTCTAGGTTAGGGGCATCTTTCTTTCGTATATTTTGATCTAACTGAAGCCATAAATATGTGAGCTTATCTGGAGAATTGTTATGATATTTAATGGTTTCTTCCCCATAGAGCCTACTATTAAGATCATCCAATTCAATGTCCATTTTATAATCAACTTTTTGTTGATAATATTCAACTCCTGGTGCNCCAGAAGCNTTATGGTATTTGTTNGGATCAGCAAACTGATCGTATAANTGNCTAAATTTATTTTTATTANTATGCCCTTTTTGAACTTGAGCATTAATNATNAAAGATGNGAATANCAAGNANACNAGGGGNNNTNTAATATTAAAATTAANTTTTTTCATAATCAATTATTGNTATTTTTTAANTTAGAATCNTNAATATACATAAAAGTAATTTNCATCTTAATTTAAAGAAAATCTTATCATCTTATTNTCTGAATGCAATAAAAAACTTTTTCTTTTNTTACCATTCTTAAAGTGAATAATATTTTGCTGATCTTCNAAAAGACTAAATAAAATNGTATTTTGAACGGNTATGATTTTNGGTGATATTGTCCCTTCAATTTCCATATAACANTGAAGTATATCATTTTTGTATTCCTTACCAAGGAAAGAATAGTTTTTCCAATCTTGATCTATTNGAATCTTTAAGGTCTTTNTTAAAATATCTTCTAAAGCTAGATCTATTTTTTTTGAATTAGAATCTGGATAGAGTGTCAATTTAGGATTGTCAAGCTGNAATAAAAGCTCAATATCATCAATAAACAANTGACTTGTAATTTGAAGNGAACTCTTTTCTTTTTTATAAACTAAATTAGTTGTGCTAACATAAAACTTGTGATCATCTTGATTTTTNGAAAGAAATGTNAGAAATAGAAATAAAATAGANGGNAAAAATGGCATGTTTTANTAGTTAGTTNNTATTCATTGTATTGAATATTTTTAAAATCTTTNCTCTTATTAATCAAATAGTCAATTAATTGAAATTGTTTTTCTTGTTTTAATAATGTGCCAGTAGTTAATTGCTCATCAACATATTCTAAAAACCCTACAACTTGTTCCGAGGTTAAATCTAAATCTTTTTCAAAAAAAGTATTATCAAAAACTAATGGTAATATTTCACTTGGCTTNAATCGAAGTTGTTCTTCTACTGTTTTATTTGAAAAAGCTTTNGCCAATAACTTTGCAATATTTACAAAATCAATTCCATTTGAAATTACTCGATCCCTAATAGCTTGATTCTCTAATTTAGATGACTTGTCAGTNTCATAATCAAAACCTTTNAATTCTTCTTCTTTTAAATCTAAAAATTTTTCGACATCTTCTGTNGTTACGACTACCTCTTTGAGTTCATTTATATTTTCATTAACTGAAACAACTAAGCGNTTCTTTTTCAAAATTTCTGATGTTATTTTTACAGCTCGAATTTGGTATTGGATTGAAGAAAAAATAATATTATCACCTTCCGCTACCTCTATCTCAAATTCNCCGTCGCTGTTAGTAATTGTGTTAATTTGAGCTGTATTATTTACTACGTTAGCTGCTACTACCTTAGTGTTCTTATAAAGAAGCTGACCTTTTATTATCTTTCTTTCTTGTCCAAAAACAAGAAATGAAAATAAGAGATAAAACNATAAAAAAAATGTATTTTTCATATNATAAAGATAGTTTTGTAGGTTNANANAATACNCTATTAGTTGTTAATTTTTTAATAATGAAATTTAAGGTTTTAGAAATTGAGGCAAGTATGACATATCCCTTAAGACATGAACTACTNAGAAAAGGTCAGCCATATAAAAGTTGTTTTTTTGATTATGATNAAGCNAAAGAAACTATTCACCTTGGNGCTTTTCATTCTAAAAANCTGATTGGTATTCTTAGTGCATTTCAAAAAACANTTCCACAAAATANTNATCTTAAGGCAGTCCANTTNAGAGCTATTGCAGTNGNACCTANTTTTCAACGTAAAGGTATTGCATCNATGCTGATCAAGCATGCTTTANAAAAAATCANATTNAATCAAAGTCCAGATTGTATTTGGCTAAATGCNCGNGTGCAAGCAAATNCACTATATCTTGAGAATGGTTTTACACCAATTGGAGAANCATTTGAAATTNAATCTATAGGTAAGCATCAACGTTTCATTAAATACNTTNGCAATGAGANATAAANTATTTATTCTAATAATTTTAATTTTTNTTNTTCAAAACCTAGGAGCNCAAAATGAACTAAGNTTTTCAAGAGCTACATTGATGGGACAAAATGACCCTGAAATTTACAGTAAATCAAATGGNTTAATTCCTCAGGTTGCGGACGCTTTTGAAAAAATGAGAANNGCAGCTCTAATNGCCGGNTTTGATATTAAAATTGTTTCAGCATATCGGTCATATGATCGTCAAACTGCTATTTGGAATAGGAAATTTAAAGCCAATAAAAGTAAAGGATTAAGCCCTGAAGAAAATATTAAAAAAATTATTGAATATTCTACTCTTCCAGGAACTTCAAGACATCATTGGGGAACTGATATTGATATTATAGATGGATTTAAACCCAGAAAAGGAGATTTATTACTTACAGAAAAATTTCACGGGAACGGACCTTATGCTCCATTAAGACTTTGGTTAGATAAAAATGCCGCTAAATTTGGATTTTTAAGACCATATACAAATGATTTTGAAAGAGAGGGCTTCAAATACGAACCCTGGCATTACAGTTATGCCCCATTAGCCATTCCAATGCTGAAGTCCTATTTAAAGCTAGATTTAAGTCGTCTTTTAATTCCTCAAACCCTTGAGGGAAGAGACCATATTAGCCCCGCTTTTCTAAACAAGTATATTAGGGAAAACGTGTTAGGTATATCATCAAGTTTAAAGTGATTATAAAGAACTAAAAGAATATTCTATTACTTTGTAAATCATCTAATAAAAATCGGATGCATATCATCAATTGTATGTTCACTGCTATATTTATATCCATCTACTGAGAATGAAAGAATATCTTCTATATTAGATGCACTAAGATTTATAAGATGACGTGCCATCATTCCACGTGCTTTTTTAGCAAAAAAAGAAATTATTTTAAGATTACCATTTTTAAAATCCTTAAACTCCGGGCTTACTATTCGATTATCAAGTAAGTCTGTATCTATTGCACTGAAATATTCCCTACTGGCCAAATTAACAATTAACTCAGCTTCTTTTAACTCACTTTTAAGTTGGGTTGTTATTTTATTTTTCCAAAAAGAATAAAGATTTTTACTAGAACCTATGTTGATTTTTGTTCCCATCTCTAAACGATATGGCTGAATTTGATCCAATGGATTTAATATACCGTACAAACCTGATAAGATTCGAAGTTGACTTTGCATTTGATCAATTTTTTCTTTAGGTAGATTATATGGGTCTAATCCTTTATAAACATCACCCATAAATGTATAAATTGCAGCTCTACTATTTTGTTGATCAATTTCTGAGCTAGCAAAATTTTGGTTACGTTTCCAATTTAAATCAGCCAATTTCTCTGAAATACTCATTAATTCTTTAAGAGATTTTGGAGATTTTTCCCTTAATAAAGAATTGATAAAGATTGCCTCCTTAATAAATTTTGGTTTAGTTACTCGTTGTGTTGGCATTGAACTTTTTAATTCGAGAGACTTCGCCGGAGAAATTAGTATCTTCATAATCTATAATTTTAAAAACTAAAATTACGAGCTTTTAAATCTTTATCCAAGTATGATAACTTGTACTATTATATTCTAATCTATAAATTCTTCTGTTGAACGTATTGTCGCCATTTTTTTAGAGTATTATTTAGGTCTTCAGGCACTGGAGAAATAAATTCCATGCTCTCACCAGTGTGAGGGTGAATAAAGCCCAATGTTTCTGCATGTAGCGCCTGACGGGGTAATAATGAAAAGCAGTTTTGAACAAACTGACGATATTTTGTAAAGTTAGTACCTTTTAATATAGCATTTCCACCATATCGAGAATCATTAAATAAAGTATGTCCAAAATATTTCATGTGAGCTCTGATCTGATGAGTTCTTCCTGTCTCTAATTGGCATTCCAAAAGAGTTACGTAACTAAAACGTTCCAANACTTTNTAATGAGTTATTGCTTCTTTCCCCTGGGAATTATCCTCGAAAACAGTCATTTGTAACCTATTTTTTGGATGGCGTCCAATGGCTCCTTTATAGGTTCCTGAATCTTCTTGAAAATTACCCCAGACTAATGCAATATACTTTCTCTTTGAGGTTTTATCAAAAAATTGTTTTGCTAGTTTTGACATAGCAGATTCTGTCTTAGCAACAACTAACAATCCACTTGTATCTTTATCAATACGGTGAACTAGCCCTGGTCGATTATTAGAATTTTTTGGTAATTTTTTAAAATGGTGTAATAAACCATTTAATAAGGTCCCTGAATAGTTTCCATGACCAGGATGAACAACCATCCCAGCGGGTTTATCTACTACAATAACAAACTTATCCTCATAAATAATATTTAAGGGAATATCCTCAGATATAATTAGATTTTCATAGGGTGGATGTGAAAATAAAACTTTGACTTGATCTCCACCTTTAACTTTATAATTAGACTTCACTACTTTATCGCCAACATAAATACTACCTGATTTTGCTGCTTGTTGGATTTTATTCCGAGTTATATTTTCAATACGAGACATTAAAAATTTATCAACCCTAAGCGGTGACTGACCCAAATCTGCAATAAAGGAAAAGTGCTCATAAAAAGAATCAGTGGGAAAAATCTCCTTCAAGTTAGATTTATCGTTTTCCATTCCCTAAAACTAAATCTATTTTACTAGCCCTAGACAATATATCTCCTGGCATAATCTTCTTTCCTTCAAAACGAATCTCAAGAACCATATCTTTACCAATATTATCTATATATGTCAATTCACCAACTTCAAAACCAGAGGACTTAATAATTGACTCAGCATTTCGCTTAGTGATCTGAATTATATTAGGTACAGTGGCTGTTCGAAAGCCCGAAGGATTGACAGTGAAGTAAATCATCCGTTTTTCTTTTACTTCACTTCCAGCTGAAGGTAAATGAGAAATTACAGTTAATGGTGGTCTTTTTGGATCAAAACTTGAAGAATCAATTACCTCAAAGCGTAAATTTTCATTCTCTATTATTTTGGGTAATAAATCAATTTCAACGCCTTCAAAATCTGGAACGTTTTGATATTTGTTATGATTGGTATAAAGATGAAGGCCCAATGAAATAAAAATAAACAACAAAACAGTAGAGAGGATTACATAAAAAAGATGTCTATAAAATGATATATTTAATAAAAATCGTAAAAAATTCATCCTGTTAATTAGTAAGTAAAGATAATAAAACCTAAGCTTTTTGATTGCTTTGAAATGATATACCTTTGTAAAGAAGTGAAAATTATGAACAGAAAAAAAGTTGGTGTCGTTTGTGGAGGATATTCCTCTGAGCATAATATTTCGCTTCAAAGTGGCGAAAATGTTTACTCGGCGCTTGATAGAAAAAAATGGGAGGTTTTTTTGATTGTCTTAACTGAAGAATCATGGACTGCAAAAGACGATTCAAGTAATATTTATAATGTTTCGAAAGGAGATTTTTCACTTCAAAGATTGAATACCTCAATCCAGTTGGATCTAATTTTCAATCTTGTTCATGGTTCCATTGGAGAAAATGGGCAGCTAGCGGCCTTATGGGAGCTTTTAGGAATTCCTCACACCAGTTGTGATAATTATAATGCATCCTTGACCTTAAATAAAAGGGATTGTCTCACCGTTTTAAGAGAATGGAATGTCTCAACTGCAAAATATTATACTCTTGATAAAGGTGATAAGCTTGACCCTGATAAAATAATTGCCTGCGTAGGCCTTCCATGTTTTGTAAAAGCTAATAGAGGAGGAAGTAGCTTTGGAATATTTAAAGTATTTGAAGAAAATGATTTAATTAAATCTATAGAAAAAGCTTTTAATGAAGATTCTCAACTGATTATTGAGAGTTTTTTAGATGGTCGCGAATTTTCTGTAGGTACTGTAGAAATTGATAATAATATAATTGTTCTTCCTATCACTGAAATTATTACAAACAATAAGTTTTTTGACTTTTCAGCTAAATATGAAGGACAGTCNGAAGAAATTACTCCAGCTATTATTTCTAAAAAATGGAAAAAAAAGTTAGATGAATTATCAAAAAAGATTTACTCAAAATTAGGCTTGAAAGGCATTGTTAGAAGTGATTTTATTGTTATCGATGGAGTGCCACACATTCTAGAAATTAATTCAGTCCCTGGAATGACAGCAAAAAGTATTATTCCAAAACAGGTAAAAGCATTTGGTTTGGATCTATCCGAATTTTTGACTAAGATCTTGTTACAAATAGATCACTCCCAAAAAGTAAATTCAATATGAAAAGATATGTATTTCCTGGTTCTTTTGATCCTATAACCTTAGGGCACCAAGACATTATTCTTAGAGCTTTACCAATGTGTGATGAGTTAGTAATTGCAGTTGGAGAAAATTTAGACAAGAAATACCTATATAACTTAAAAGAAAGACTTGGTTTTATTAGTGAGACCTATTTTAATCAAAATAAAGTTAGAGTAGAATCATTTAATGGTTTGACTATTGACTTTTGTAAAAAGGTTCAAGCTACTGCTATCATAAGAGGACTTAGAAACCCAGCTGACTTTGAATTTGAAAAAAGTGTTGCACAAATGAATAGAAGACTATCTGGTATTGAAACACTTTTTTTATTAACTGCGGCNGACTATTCATATATCAGTAGCAGCATGGTAAGAGAAATTATAAATCATAAAGGTGACTACTCTTCTCTAGTACCTGATGCAGTTAAAAACAGTAGATAAATTATTTTATTTCCTCAAGTACAATTTTAATATTTTCGTAAGCATTTTGCANTAAAATAGGGATTTCAGCTTTAGTTTTCCAAACTGCCAATTGAATATTTTCCTCTATTTGAGGTACTAAACGACCAGTAAAATTTGTTTCCATCAAGAACCAATGAGTTTTCTTAATTTTATATTTGCCATTTGCGTTATAAACATGGTAAGTTATTGGTAGAGNTTTCTTAATAAATAAATCACCAACTCCTGTTTCTTCTTGGACCTCTCTGATAGCAGCTGTAATTAAAATTTCTTTTTTTTCTATTTTTCCCTTAGGAAGATCCCATTTGTTATTTCTATATATAAATAAAATTTTTTCATCTTTATGCTTTACTAATCCACCTGCAGCTTCAACACAAGAGAAAATTTTCAATAGATACTTTTCGAATTTTTCAGGCTTTGAATGATATAAATTAACTTTAGAAACTGATTTATCTTTAAGAGCTTTTATTATTGATTTTGAATTTGCATACTTAAGAAAAAATAAAGGGGTGCTTTTTGAGTTCTTATTCAAGTCTGATGTGAAATCAAGGAGCTTCTGATTATAAAAAACTTTATACATTTGNGTATGNTNATNAATAAAAATATAGCGNATCAAACNGCNCTAAATCTNTTACAAATTAATGCAATTAAATTGAATCCAAAAAATCCATTTANNTGGNCAAGCGGATGGAAATCTCCNATATATTGTGATAATCGAATTNTACTTTCTCATCCAAAGATCAGGAATTTTTTATCCCAAACTCTTGCAGAGAAAATAAAAAAAGATTTTNAAGGTTTATATNTTATTGCAGGAGTNGCAACAGGAGCTATTGGAATAGGAATGCTAGTNGCCCAAAAACTTGATTTACCTTTTATATATGTNCGCCCTCAACCAAAAAANNATGGNCAAAAAAATCAGATTGAGGGTCAATTAATAAAAGGAGAACGCGTATTAGTCATTGAAGATTTGATTAGNACAGGAAAAAGCAGTTTAAATGCTGTTAAAGCNCTAAAAGAAAATGGAGCTGAAATATTGGGAATGATGGCTTTNTTCACNTATGGATTTTCTATTGCTGANAAAGCATTTGATAAAGCTGGTGTANAATTACAAACNCTTTGTGATTANCAAAATTTNATTTCAACAGCATTAGAAAANGGNGAAATTTCTGAGTNNNAATCAGAAAACTTAAAAAATTGGAGNAAAAANCCNGAAATCTGGAGTCCTAAAGNTNATTAGAATTATANNTAATNNGTATNTGNTTNCTNGTTTTTTTTAATANTTTCTTATCATCAGTTTCTATTATTAAATTACCTCCAGCTGTAACTCCTAGTAACTTGCCTTTAAATATATTTGATTTACTCTTAAAAGAAATCTTTTTGTTTAAATTCCAAAGTTGTTGATTGTAATTATTCAGTAGAGTGTCTGAATTTCCAAAATTAGTTTTATATAAAGCTTCATATAGATTTGGTATAAGGGCATTTAAAAAGTGTTTTTGATTCCATGTTTTACCCGATACTTTTTTTAATGAAGTTGCGTTTGGAAAATCATTAAATGAATTCTGGTTTAGATTTAAGCCTACTCCAATTATGGAAGCTTTAAGTTTACCATTTTTAAAAAAATTCTCAATTAGAATTCCTCCAACTTTTTTACCACATGACAAAATGTCGTTTGGCCATTTAATTGAAAGTTTAGGAATACCAAGTCCGTCTAGTGAATTGGTAATTGCAAGAGAAACTACAAGACTTATTAAAAAAGGATTAGAAATATAAATATTCTCGAAGAGACGGAAAACACTAAAGGTTAGGCTATCTTGGGCGGTAGAAATCCATTTATTTTTTTTTTGGCCACGACCTGATGTTTGATTTATTGCCCAAACTAAATCGCCATCTGAAAAATTTTGTGCTTTGTATTTTTTTTTCAAAAAAGTATTTGTGGATGGAGTGGCATTAAGTTTGATTATTTTAAAATAGCTCATAAAAAGACAATCTATACGACTGAAAAAGTAATAAATTTGTATAAAATAACATTGCTTAATGGTAGACAAAAAAGAAAGTATTAATTTACTTTTAAATGAAATCATCCTAGGAATTGAAAACGTCAAGGGTGAAGACATTCACAAAATGGATCTCAGGGAGATTGAAAACACACCTTGTGAGTTTTTTATAATTTGTAGTGCAAACTCAAATACCCAAGTTTCAGCAATTGTTAATTCAATAAAAAAAACAGTTAGTAAAGCGTTAAAAGAAAAGCCTCTTCATACCGAGGGTCTTGAAGTAGCAAAATGGGTTTTGATTGATTATATAAATGTTGTTGTTCATGTATTTCAAAGACAAACTCGCGAATTTTATAATATTGAAGAATTATGGGGTGATGCAAAAAGTACCCAAATTGTTTCGAACTATTAAAATAATATGAAAGAAGAAAAAAAACCAACCCAACAAAAATTTAATATTTACTGGATTTATGGTGCCATTATTTTTGTTTTGTTAGCCCTCAGTCTTTTTGGAGGTAACGATTGGCAAACTATGAATAAAACTAATATTTCAAATTTTGAAAAGTTTTTAAATAATGGAGATGTAAGTGAAGTCATTGTAATTCGAAATAAAAGCAGTGTTCGTGTTACACTAACTCCAGAGGCACTAAGTAAAAGCGATCATCAAGGAATAGCTTCAAAAAATATTTTAGGTCAAGAAAATATTAGTGGCCCCCATTATCAATTTGAAGTTGGTAGCTTAGAATTATTTGAAGAAAAACTAGAAAAAGCAAGAAATAAGGGGATTCCCTTCCGTCTTGAATTTATAACTGTAGAAAATCGATGGATGGATACCTTAATAGGCTTTTTACCTATCATTATTATCATTGGTGTTTGGATTTTCTTAATGAGAAGAATGTCTGGTGGAGGTGCAGGAGGACCGGGAGGTCAAATTTTTAGTATAGGTAAATCAAAGGCTAAACTTTTTGACAAAAATACAGATGTTAAAACTACTTTTAAAGATGTAGCTGGTCTGGAAGGAGCCAAAGAAGAGATACAAGAAATAGTAGATTTTCTTAAGAATCCACAGAAATATACTATTTTGGGTGGAAAGATACCAAAGGGAGCTTTATTGGTAGGCTCACCAGGTACAGGAAAAACTTTACTAGCTAAAGCCGTAGCTGGAGAAGCAAAAGTACCTTTCTTTTCCCTTTCAGGTTCAGACTTTGTAGAAATGTTTGTAGGAGTTGGGGCTTCAAGGGTAAGAGATTTATTTAAACAAGCAAAAGATAAGTCACCATCAATTATTTTTATCGACGAGATAGATGCAATAGGAAGAGCTAGGGGAAAAAGTAATATGACTGGTTCTAATGATGAGCGTGAAAATACTTTGAATCAACTTTTAACTGAGATGGATGGTTTTGGAACAAACACCAATGTTATTGTTATTGCAGCAACTAATCGTGCAGATGTTCTTGACAAAGCACTTATGCGAGCAGGTAGATTTGATAGGCAAATTTACGTAGATCTTCCTGACTTAAATGAAAGAAAGGAAATTTTTAAAGTTCATTTAAAACCGCTAAAAACAATTAAAACCCTTGATATTGACTTTCTAGCTAAACAAACACCTGGATTTTCTGGTGCTGACATAGCTAATGTTTGCAATGAATCTGCCTTGATTGCAGCAAGAAAAAACAGGAAATCAGTTGGAAAACAAGATTTTTTAGATGCGGTTGATCGAATCATTGGTGGTTTAGAAAAGAAAAATAAAATAATAACTCCCGAGGAAAAAGAAACTATTGCATATCATGAAGCTGGACATGCCATAATAAGTTGGTTACTTGAGCATGCTGCCCCATTAGTAAAGGTAACTATTGTTCCTAGAGGGCAATCCTTAGGAGCAGCATGGTATTTACCAGAGGAAAGACAAATTGTAAGAACAGAACAAATGTTAGACGAAATGTGTGCTGCCCTAGGGGGTCGTGCGGCTGAAAAAGTTATTTTTAACAAAATTTCTACAGGAGCCCTGAGCGATTTGGAAAAAGTTACCCGTCAGGCCAAAGCCATGGTATCCGTCTATGGATTAAATGATACCCTAGGAAATATTACTTTCTACGATTCGTCTGGACAATCTGACTATAGTTTTTCAAAGCCTTATTCAGAGGAAACAGCTCAAGTTATTGATAAAGAAATTTCTAAAATTATTGAAAAACAATATGAGCGCGCTATAGGACTTTTAAAAAATTCAAAAGATAAATTAAAACAATTAGCGGAGAGACTTTTAGAAAAGGAGGTTATTTTTAAGGATGATTTAGAGATTATATTAGGTAAAAGGCCTTATAAAACAAATGTTGAGAAAATAGAAGAAGCTAAAGTTCTTAAAGAAAAAAAATGATTTGAATAATGGGGATATGGAATAATTTTTTTGGAAAAAAACACCCTTCAAAGCCAGAAAAAAGTCCTTACCTCCCTGAATCTGAAGAACCAGTTGATATTGCTTTTGCAAAAAATTTTACAAAACAAGGTGGTTTGTTTTTGTATAATGACTCATCAGATCTTGTTCAAAGAAACTTTAGTAGGATTTGTCAGGAAAATAATTGGCAGACGAGTGAAGTAATTTGTCTAAACCAAAATCTATCTGAACGTTTTCAAATTAATTTCATCAATCAAACCTCTGGAAAACTGAACAAATTTAAAGCTATTTTAATTAAATGTGAATTTTTAATCAGTAATACTGGCAAAATCTTACTTAGCAATCACCAAATTGATCACTTTAAAATAAAAGCTCTGCCCCAGACAATTATTGTTAATGCAAAAATAAATCAAATCACAAGGGATGTAAGTAAGGGAATGTCTTTATTAAAAAATAAATATGTTAATACTATCCCAACGAATATAACGACCTTAAATATTATTCGTAGTAACCCTAACGACAAAAAAAATCAAGACGAGGAGACTAATACAAAAAACATATATTTGCTATTGGAAGATTTTTAGGTTTATGAAAGATTTGAAAATAAGAAGTATCTCTGGACTTCTCTATGTAGCTCTAATTACTTTTGCTGCACTATATTCGGATCTTAGTTTTATTTCTGTGATATTTTTATTTACCTGTCTAGCAGTTTATGAATTTCAAAAGTTAATTAACTATAAAAGCCCAGTCCCATTAATTTTATTCGGCCTTATTATTTATCAATTTTATGGGCAAAGGCTACATCCCTATATTCATCTAGGTTTATTGGCTTTAAGTATTGGAGTGAACTTTTTATTAGCCAACTTCTTGTTTTTACATAAAAAAATTGTTTTGAAGCCAATGTGGAAAATCTACATTACTCTATTCTATATGGTAGCATCAGGATATTTCATTATTGCTAGCTCATCTCTTAACTCTTCGATTGATAATGGTATTTCATTGAGTATGTATATTCTTGTTTGGATTAATAATAGTTTTGCTTACTTAATAGGAAGTAAGTGGGGAAAAAGACTTTTATTTAAAAATATCTCACCCAAAAAAACTTGGGAAGGATTTTTGGGAGGAGCATCAATGTGTTTTTTTGCCAGCTTTTTCTTAATTGCCTATCATCCTACTTATCCTTTATGGACTTTTCCTTTATTGGCTCTTATTATCGCTATGACTGCATCTGTCGGAGACTTAATTCAGTCAAAATTTAAACGTCAAGCAAAAGTCAAAGATAGTGGTTCTCTTATCCCTGGTCATGGTGGTTTTTATGATCGCATGGATAGTATTTTGTTTACTGCACCCTTTGTTTATTTGTTTTTAATGTTTACTGCTTATGTTTCATAAAGAGGGTCATAAGATAATTCTTTCTTCATTTTTAGTTGCTTTACTAATCGCCTTTTTTGCTGAGTACAAAATTGAAAATCATTTTTTATTAAAAATAGGAATTCAACTTTTTGGACTTATTCAATTAGTTTTGGTCTTACAGTTTTTTAGAAATCCAAAGCGAGTAACTCAAATAAATCCTTATCACCTAATTGCTCCAGTTGACGGAAAAGTAGTAATTATTAAAAAGGTTTATGAAAAGGAATATTTTAAAGATCAGCGAATTCAAGTATCTATTTTCATGTCACCACTAAATGTTCATGTTACTCGATATGCAATGAGTGGAAAAGTGAAATTTTGCAAATATCATCCTGGGAAGTATTTAGTTGCTTGGCATTCAAAATCTTCTGAATTAAATGAAAGAACAACTATTGTCCTAGAAAACAAAGTTTTTGGGGAAGTGTTATACAGACAAATTGCTGGAGCATTAGCACGTCGTATTGTTAATTATGCCAAAGAAGGCAAAAAAGTTGTTCAAGGAACCGATGCAGGATTTATAAAATTTGGTTCTCGTGTAGATTTATTTTTACCCATAGAAACAAATTTGGATATCAAATTAAATGATGTTGTAAAAGGTGGTGTTCAAGTTATTGCTCATAAAACTTAAAGTGCTGATAAACTTTTTTCTAACAATATTATTTTTTGTTTTATATCGGACATTTTCTTTCGTTCAATATTAATTATATCCTCTGGAGCATTAGAAACAAAACTCTTATTTAGGAGCTTTTTCTCTACAGATGCCAAAAAGCCTTTTGCATAAGTCAATTCCTCATTTATTTTCCTACGTTCTGTGTCAGAATCTTCAAGTGAATTTGAAGGAATAAATAATTCAAAAGTGCCGACTCGAAAGCTTCTTCCAAAAACATCTTTAGGCGCACCACCATAACTTATTGTTGAAACAACTCCAAGTTTCATAATACTAGCTTCAAAAGGGAGTATAGAAGAGCTTTTACTGACAAAAAGATCTATTTTCTCTTTGAATGAAATATTTTTTTCTTTTCTAAAATTTCGGATTCCTACTATGACCTCTTTTGCCTTTTCAAATTCTTCTAAAGTATTACTATCAAATTCGTTTATAGAAGGCCAAGAAGATATCGCTAGGGCCTCATTAGATTTTCTATTTTTTATAAAATGCCACAACTCCTCTGTTAAAAAAGGCATAAAAGGATGTAAGAGGCGTAAATTATTTTCAAAAAGTACGATGATTTTATTGTAAGTTTCTATGTTAATTGGCTGGCCATAATTAGGTTTAATCAGTTCTAATAACCAAGAGCAAAAATCTTCCCATATTAATTTATATATAGACATTAAAGCCTCAGAAATCCTATATTTTTCAAAGTTTTCATCTACAAAAACTAAGGTTTTTTCAAATTTATTTTTATACCATTTCAAGGCCTCTTTTGTAGATGATGAAACATTAATATTTTCATCGATTTTCCATCCCTCTATGAGCCTGTAGGCATTCCAAATTTTATTGGCAAAATTTTTGCCTTGCTGACAAAGATTTTCATCAAAAAGTAAGTCATTTCCTGCTGCAGAACTCAACATCAAACCTACTCGGACAGCATCTGCTCCGTAAATATCTATCAACTTTAATGCATCTGGTGAATTACCCAATTGTTTAGACATTTTTTGCCCTTTTTTATCCCTTACTAATCCAGTAAAATAAATATTAGAAAAAGGTTTTTCCTTTCGATACTCATATCCTGACATTATCATACGCGCAACCCAAAAGAATATAATATCTGGGCCAGTAACTAAGTCTTGAGTAGGGTAGTAATATTCTACATCAGAATTTTTTGGATTTCGAATTCCATCAAAAACAGAAATGGGCCACAACCAAGAGGAAAACCATGTGTCAAGTACATCTTCGTCTTGCTTAAGATCTGAAAGTGTTAAATTTTGATTATTTGTTTTTTCCTTTGCTTTTAATAAAGCTTTTTGGCTTGAAACAGCTACTACAAAATCTTCATTTCCATCCCCATAATAATAAACAGGAATTCGATGACCCCACCATAATTGTCTAGAAATATTCCAATCACGAATATTTTCCATCCAATGGCGATAGGTATTTTTAAATTTCTCAGGGAACATATCTATTTCTCCTGAATTTAAAACTGCTTCTATAGCTGGCTTAGAAATATTATCAGTCTTTAAAAACCACTGATAAGATAGCCTAGGCTCGATGATTTCATTAGTTCGTTCAGATGTTCCAACTTTATGAATATGGGATTCTATTTTTACAACTGAACCGTATGCTTCTAAGTCTTTTATAATTTTTTTTCGAGCCTCAAAACGATCCATACCCTCATAATCTAACCCTTTTTCGTTAATAGTAGCGTCAGAATTAAAAATATCAATTATCTCTAAATTATGTTTTTCCCCTAAAGCTTTATCATTTAAATCGTGAGCTGGTGTTACCTTTAAACAGCCTGTGCCAAAATCCATTGTTACATATTCATCCTCAATTACTGGAACTTTTCTTTTAGTTAAGGGAACCCAAACATGTTTCCCTTTTAAATGGATAAAACGATCATCATTTGGATTAATACAAACTGCAGTATCTCCCAAAAGGGTCTCTGGACGAGTAGTAGCTATAATTACTTTTTCATTTGACCCTACAACTTGATAAGCTATATAATAGAGCTTTCCTGTTTTTTCCTTGTAAATAACCTCCTCATCTGATAATGTAGTCTGGGCTTTAGGATCCCAATTTACAATCTTAAATCCTCGATAAATTTGACCCTTTTCATATAGATCAATAAAAACCTTTATAACCGACTCGTACATATCTGGATCTAGGGTAAATTTAGTTCGATCCCAATCACAGCTACATCCAAGTTTTTTAAGTTGTTCTAATATAACACCACCATATTTGTTTGTCCAATCCCATGCATACTCCAAAAAAGCTTCTCTAGTCAAGTCATCCTTTTCGATTCCTTCTTCCTTGAGTTTTTCTACAACCTTTGCTTCTGTTGCTATGGAAGCATGATCAGTACCCGGAACCCAACAGGCATTGTACCCTCGCATACGTGCTCTACGTATGATAATATCTTGAAGAGAGTTATTCAACATATGCCCCATATGCAAAACACCTGTGACATTCGGGGGAGGAATCACAATAGTGTATGGTTCTCTATTGTCTGGTACTGATTTAAAATAATTATTTTTTTGCCAGTATTCGTACCATTTACTTTCTATAGTTTGTGGACTAAACTTAGAAGGAATTTCCATAGATTTTTTTTGATATAATTATCTGACATAAAAGTAAGAACACTTGGTCTATAATAAAAATGAACGCTGTTTATTTAAAAAATATTAGTTTTGCTAAAGAAACAATCTTATGATAAAAAACATCTTCTTTGCATTTTGTCTAGTTCTAGGTATATCTTCAAAAGCTCAGGAAATTGGTCCTCTAATAAGCTTTGAAACAACCTTAATAGACTATGGTATAATTGAAAATAACAGTAATGGTATAAGAACCTTCGGTTTTAAAAATATAGGAGATCAAGATTTAATCATTAGAAATGTTAAATCTAGTTGCGGGTGCACGATTCCTAAAAAGCCTGCTGGACCAATAGCTCCAGGGGGTGAAAGTGAAATTGTAGTTCGATATGACACAAAACGTGAGGGCCCTTTTAGGAAGACAATTACAGTGATTACAAATATTGAAAAAAATCCTATTACTGCTCTAAAAATAAAAGGAACTGTTCTTTCAAAAAAATAATTAAAAAGTAGTTTTTTAATTAGACTTTATAAATACCTAAAAGACTCTAAATGATATTTTACAATAAGCTAATTTATCATTGTGTTTCAAGTGAATTTTTAGCATTTTTGTTTTTTATTTGAACCATGCCAAAATTATCCAAAAAAGGGATTAAACTTCCAACCTCCCCCATTCGTAAGTTAGTTAGATATTCTGATCAAGCTAAATTGAAGGGTATTGATGTTTTACATTTGAATATTGGGCAACCTGATATTGAAGCACCAGAAGAAGCGATAGCTGCTGTAAAAAATGCGTCTTTAAAGCTACTTCCCTATGGCCCATCACAAGGAGAATTATCTTATCGAAAAAAGTTATCTAATTACTATGAAAAAAATAACATAATAGTTAATCCAGATGATATTCTTATTACTACAGGTGCAAGTGAGGCATTAACCTTTGCGCTAAATGCTATTTGTGATGCTGAAGATGAAATCATTATCCCTGAACCTTTTTATGCAAATTATAATGGTTTTGCTAGTGCTGCAAGCGTAAGGGTAATCCCAGTAGTTTCAGAATTTAATTCACGATTTCAGTTACCTGCCTTAAAAAACATTAATAATAAAATCACTGGTAAAACAAAAGCGATATTACTTTGTAATCCAAGTAATCCTACAGGATATGTTTATAGTAGAGACGAAATAACGACATTATGTGAATTGGCTATTAAACATAATATTTTTTTGATTGTTGATGAGGTATATCGTGAATTTATTCATGGAAACAACAAACATTATTCCGTACTTCAATACACAAAAGCATGTGAACATACAGTAATGATTGATTCAGTATCTAAACGCTATAGTCTTTGTGGAGCAAGAGTTGGAAATATTGTTTCAAAAAACAAAGAACTTATAACTAATATTCTGAAATTTGCTCACCTTCGTTTGTCACCTCCAACCTATGCTTTAATGGCAAGTGAAGCTGCTTTAGATGCACCTACAAGCTATCTTAATGGTGTGATTGCAGAATACCAAAAAAGAAGAGATATTCTAATAAAATCTTTGGAAAAAATTCCTGGAGTGGAAGTATCTCATCCGATGGGAGCATTTTATTGTATAGTAAGACTTCCTGTAAATAATGCTGAAGACTTTTCTAAATTTTTGTTGACTTCTTTTCAACACAAAAAAAGAACAATAATGTTAGCACCTGCTACTGGTTTTTATTCAACCCCTGGTGCAGGCCAAAATGAAGTAAGAATTGCTTTTGTTATTGATTGCGAAAAGCTTGTTCAAGCATCAATAATTTTAGAAAAGGGTTTAGAGCAATACAAAAATATTTATTCTGAAGCTAAAGCATGATAAAACAAAATATTTCATTAAAAAACTATAATACATTTGGGATTGATGTTAAAACGAAATCTTTTGTATCTATTAAATCTGAGAAAGACTTACTTGAAATTTTAGATTTGATTAAAGACCACTCTTTTCGAATTTTGGGAGGAGGTAGTAATATTCTTCTTACNAAAGACTTTAATGGACTTACTATATTAATGCAGAATAAAGGTATCAATATTTTAAGNGAAAGTANAAGTNAAATAATAGTTGAGGCTCANGCTGGTGAAAANTGGCANNAACTGGTTTTATGGGCNCTTGAAAGAGANTACGGTGGTATAGAAAATCTTGCTTTNATACCAGGAAGTGTTGGNGCTGCTCCAATTCAAAATATTGGNGCTTATGGAGTTGAATTAAAATCNGTTTTTCATAGCTGNAAAGTTCTAGACCTTGAAANTTCATCTTTNAAAANTTTTGATAAAGAAGCTTGTNAATTTGGNTATCGTACTTCNATTTTTAAAAACTCNTTAAAGGAAAAAATAATTATTNCCAGCATTAAGCTGANACTTCAAAAAAAACCNCACCAAACTCAAACAAGCTANGGNTCAATTCANAATGAGATAAAGAAAAGGCCTTTAAATATTCAAAATATTGCAAAANCANTAATTTCAATAAGAAAATCNAAACTTCCTGATCCAAAAGAAATTGGAAATTGTGGAAGNTTTTTTAAAAATCCNGTGATTACTATTCAACATTTTGAAAAACTTCTTAAAACCTTTCCAGAAATACCACATTACACTGATAAAAAAAATAAAGTGAAAGTTCCTGCAGGATGGTTAATTGAAAAATTAGGGTTTAAAGGAAAGCGATATGGAAATGTTGGGGTTCACGAAAAACAAGCCTTAGTTCTAATAAATTATGGTCAGGCTAAAGGCAAAGAGGTTTTAGAACTGGCAAGNAAAATTCAAGNNCAAGTCNTNAAAGTTTTTATGATTAAACTTGAANTTGAGGTAACCCTAATGTANTCTNTATNACTTNTTTTTTGAATCAATCCAAATTGTCACNGGACCNTCGTTNACTANATCTATTTCCATATCAGANCCAAAGCTTCCAGTTATTACTGGTGTTGAAAGTTCTAATTGTGAAGNTCTGANAAATAAATCATATAGTGGAATAGCATGTTTATGCTTTGCAGCTCNAATATAAGAAGGTCTGTTNCCTTTTTTGGTCTCTGCCATAAGNGTAAACTGACTTACNACCATTAAGTCTCCTTGAACATCTAAAAGTGATTTATTCATCACTCCCATANGATCTCCAAAAATTCTNAAATTAAGAACTTTATTTACTAGCCAGTNTACNTCATTTTTATTATCGTTGTGTTCTATGCCTAANAAAATNAAAAGTCCTNGNCCACAAGATCTTTTTTCTTTTTTATCAATTAAGACACAGGCGTGTTTTACCCNTTGAATTACTACTCTCATATCAATTTCTACGANGATTATCTCCAGATATCANTTGAATNTAGCTCTGNTATCTGCTAAANGCAATTTNCCCNCTGTNAACTGNAGNGACTATTGCACAATCAGGCTCTTTTTGATGNNAACAATTGTTGAATTTACATTCTGATTTTCTANAAAGAAATTCAGGAAAATAGTTTCCAATTTCAGAAGGTTCCATNTCNANTANACCAAATCCTTTTATACCAGGNGTATCAATNATTCTAANACCNTCNNTTAAGGCAAACATCTCTGCATAAGTAGTAGTGTGAATACCTAGTTGNTGTTGNTTTGAAATAGCTGAGGTTTTTAAATTCAAGTCTGGNGCTATAGANTTAACTAAGGTTGATTTNCCTACTCCACTATGACCAGAAAACATAACTACTTTNTTTCGCATTAAATCTTTAATCTGATCTATATTAATNCNTTTTTTTGCNGATATTTCAAAGGTTTTATATCCTATATCATCATAAACTTTTTCTAACTTACGTAAAGTTNTNAGATCAGAATCTGAGTAGGNATCAATTTTATTAAACANTAGAACAGCNTTTATATGATANGCNTCTGCAGTAACTAAAAATCGATCAATAAAAGNNGGGAGAGTAGGAGGATTATTTAATGTNACAATCAAAAATATTTGATCGATATTAGAAGCAATAATATGAGTTTGCTTTGANAGATTTACTGACTTTCGGATAATATAGTTTCGACGCTTTTCGATTTTAGTNATGCTTCCNTCAGGCTTNTCTGCNTTTTTATCTATCTCAAAAAANACATGATCTCCNACTGCNATAGGATTCGTACTCATAATGNCTTGNAGTCTGAGTCNNCCTTTTATCCTACATGAATAAAAAANTCCNCCTGACTNAACAGAATACCANCTACCTGTAGACTTATAAACAGTACCTTTTTTCAATAGTTTTATTTACAAAGAAACAGCTTTTTTTTCAGCCAAACTGATTCCTCCCAGAGAAGACTAATTTGTATCTTTACAAAAACTTTATTTATGAGCCAAAAAACANTGTTGATGATTTTGGATGGATGGGGAAATTCTACAAATCCAAATGTNTCAGCTATTGAACAAGCTCAAACGCCNTTTATAGANTCANTATATAAAAATTATGCTCANAATANANTAAGAACAGATGGTGAACATGTAGGTCTCCCAAANGGTCAAATGGGAAANAGTGAAGTAGGACATATGAATCTGGGTGCTGGNAGAGTTGTATACCAAGATTTAGNTAAAATTAATTTAGCCGTTTCNAATGATTCTTTTCGTGANNAANTAGTATTGACNAATANTTTAGAATATGCCAAAAAAAATAAAAAANGAGTTCACCTTTTGGGATTACTATCCGATGGTGGAGTTCATTCACATATAAGTCATATAGAAAGNGTGTTAGAACTAATTANCGAATATAAACTTAANAAGGTTTATTTGCATGCCTTTACAGACGGACGTGATGTAGATCCAAAATCTGGTATCANATNTATTGAACNAATTGAAAATAAAATGACTAAAACTGGAGGGGAGCTCGCTAGTCTTATTGGTCGNTATTATNCNATGGACNGAGATGAGCGATGGGAGCGAATCAAACATTCTTATGANCTTTTAGTCCATGGNAANGGAAAAGCTACAAATGATTTTAAAAAAAGTTTAANATCAAGTTACNATGAAGGTNTAACAGATGAATTTNTTANACCNTTATTTAAATCAAATTCTGAGGGTAAATCANTTACAACAATTNAAAATGGNGATGTTGTGTTATTTCTNAATTTTAGAACTGATCGGGGAAGNGAGCTTACNCAAGTTCTTTCTCAAAAANCATTNCCTAANTACAACATGGAACCTNTACAACTTAANTATTTAACTTTAACTAATTATGATCAGTCCTTTAAAAATGTTGAAGTAATTTTTAATAAAGATAATNTAAGNGATACCCTTGGANATGTNTTATCCAAAGCAGGTAAAACNCAAGTTCGAATTGCTGAAACTGAAAAATACCCNCATGTTACCTTTTTTTTTAATGGAGGNAGAGAGGANCCTTTTGACGGNGANGAACGCATTCTGTGCCCATCACCNAAAGTATCTACNTACGATTTNAAACCAGAAATGAGTGCATATGAAATTCGTGATTCAATTATNGCAAAAATTGAAACTGACTTACCAGATTTTATTTGTTTGAACTTTGCTAACCCAGATATGGTAGGACATACTGGAAATTTAANTGCTGCCATTCNTGCCTGTGAAGTTGTAGATCAATGTACAGCTGATGTNGTGAAAATAGCTTTAGAAAATGAATATGCTGTGATTTTNATTGCTGACCATGGAAATTGTGAAACNATGATAAATCCTGATGGNAGTCCAAATACAGCACANACTACAAATCCAGTTCCNATTATCCTTGTAGATAAAGANAAGAAAAAAATAAAAAAAGGAGTNCTTGGTGATGTNGCCCCAACTATTCTAGATTTAATAGGAATTACCCCTCCTAAAGCAATGAGTAATAATTCTTTATTGATAAAATAATGAAACCTCTTAAAAAAGTCCNAGTGCAACAANNCACACGNGAACTCTTAAAATGGGTGCNATAGTTTTAAAATCCCTTGAGGAAATCGAATTGATNCGTGAAAGTGCATTGATAGTTTCAAAAACACTNGGTGTACTNGCTTCNGAAATCAAACCAGGTATTNCTTCNCTTAAACTGGATCAAATTGCTGAAACTCATATCCGAGATTATGGTGCTGAACCTGGATTTTTAGGATTATATGATTTCCCTAATACACTATGTGTGAGTCCAAACTCNCAAGTTGTNCATGGTATTCCAAACAATAATCCTTTAGAAGAAGGAGACATTATCTCCATTGATTGTGGNGCACTAAAGAATGGATTNTACGGGGATCATGCCTACACNTTTGCTGTAGGAAANATTGATTCTAAAGTTGAAAAATTACTNCATGTTNCNAAAGCGTCACTATACGAAGGAATTCGAACTTTTAANNAAGGAAATCGAATTGGTGATTTAGGGTATAAAATTCAAAGTTTCTGTGAAAAAGAGGGCTATGGTGTAGTTCGTGAGTTGGTTGGTCATGGATTAGGCACAATTATGCATGAAGGACCTGAAGTACCAAATTACGGTAGAAGAGGAACAGGAAAAAAGTTTTTAAATGGTATGGTCTTAGCAATAGAACCAATGATTAATCAAGGAACCCATAGAATTAATCAACTCGAAGACGGGTGGACCATTTTGACAGCTGACGGAAAAGCAAGCGCCCACTATGAACATAATGTAGCTTTAGTTGACGGAAAACCTGAATTACTCTCCAGCTTCAAGTATATTTATGCTAGTCTCGGTATAGCTAACAATGAAGAAGAAGGATTAAGAAAAAATCCATTAGTATTATGAGATTATTGTTAAGTCTATTTCCAAGACCTTTTTTAATTAAAATAAGTATCTGGCTTAGACCCCTTATGAAACTGTATTTTAAGGGAACTCAGTTTGTGGATCCAATTGATGGAAGTTCATACAGAAAATTTCTCCCTTATGGCTATCAAAAATTTCGGAAAAATGCTCTTTGCCCAGGAACACTTTCTCTTGAAAGACATAGACTGCTTTGGTTATATTTAGAAAGGGAAACAAACTTTTTAAAACAGTCACTTAAGGTATTACATATAGCTCCTGAACAAGTTTTTTATAAAAAATTTAAAAAATTTAAACATTGGAAATACATAACAGCAGATCTTAACTCACCTTTGGCCGACATCAAAGTAGATATTTGTAAACTACCATTTGAAGAAAATTCATTTAATCTAATTATTTGTAATCACGTATTGGAACATGTTCAAGACCATATCAAAGCTATGAGTGAGTTGTACAGAGTATTAAAAAAAGGTGGGACATTGATTGCACAGGTTCCCATAGATAGAAAAAGAGAAAAGACTTATGAAGATTACTCAATTACTGACCTTAATGAAAGAAGTCATATTTTTGGCCAATATGATCATGTTAGAATTTATGGAAAGGACTTTTATACTTTCTTGGATAAAGCAGGTTTTAAGTCACAAGGAGTTCCTTTTATATCTAAATTGAAAAAAGTTGAAATTAAAAAGTATTGTCTTCAAGAGGAAATGATTCCTNTAGCAAAAAAAAATTAATGGGTTTTTTATTCTGAAGAAAAGCCTGTTGAAAAGACTTCCTTTATACCTCCATCATTTGTTTCTAAAATCCAATAGGCTTCTAGATCATCTTCGGCCTCAATTAAAGCCTTACTGTCTTCAAATGGCATAACCATTAATGCTGTAGCATATGCATCTGCAATCATACATGTTGGAGCCATAACCGATGCACTCAAAACTTCTGTTGGAAAAGAGTTTCCGTTTTTAGGATTTATAGAATGTACTGAACGACTTCCAGTTGATTTATTTATTTTAAATTTACGATAGTTCCCAGAAGTTGCTATAGCAATATCCTTTAAAGAGATTAACTTGATGAAGTTACGATTTTCTCCTTGCTCAGGATCATCAATTGCAATCTTCCAAGGTGTTTTTGTTTTTTGGTTTAGTCCTTGAGCAACAATCTCACCACCTATCTCGANTAAAAAAGAATCAATCCCCCGAGATCTTAAATGATCAGCAATTAGATCAACAGCATATCCTTTTGCTAAAGCATTAAAATCAAAAAATAATTTTGTATGTTTTTTTTGAACTGTTTTTTTTGAAGTTAGATTAGTCTTATTCCAACCTGTATATTTCAAAATTTCTTTTATCATTTCGTCTGATACAATATTTAAAGTTGTTTCTGGTCCAAAACCATATGCATTTACCAAAGCTCCCACAGTAGGATCAAAATAACCATCTGTTTTATTCCAGACTATTGAGGCTGTTTGATATACTTTTTCAAAATGTTTATCTACTTGAAGTAAGCTGTCTCCCATATTAATTTTTGAAATATCCGAATCAGGAATGTAAGTTGACATGGATTTGTTTATTACCCCAATAATAGAATCAACATCTTTTATTAATCTCTCAGAACTAAAGGATAAATTAGAATATGTTATAGAATAGGAGGTTCCAAGTGCAAAACCAGTAATCCTTTGATTTTCTTTTGTGTTAGTTGTCTTGCAACTAATTATAAATAAAAGTAAACAGAAACTATAAAATTTCTTTAAGACCATTAAAATTTATTGTATAGGGGTTATTTTTTGACAATGGGATATTGTAATCTTCGGCGTGAGCAAATCCAACTCCTGCAAAATATAGCTTCGCATTATTTTTTTTTGCATGAAGTTTTACTTTATTGATAAGTTTAATATCATATACATTTGGTGATACAGGATATAAACATGCACTTACTACTACGAAATAAATTAATTTATCCTTGACACAAACAAATTGGGGAGAACGTTTGATTTCAGAATTTATTGCTAAAAACTCATATCCCTCTTCTTCTAAAAAAGTTCCAACCTCTTCCATTGCAAGATGATGAAGTTCTTGTAAACTTATTGTTTCCATATCTGTAAAAATAAGTCAAAATCAATCATTAGTGTGTAAATTCAGGTAAATTATGTAAATTGAAATTTTCAAAATAAAATCATGAACTTCTCAAAAATCATATTCCCTATATTTTTAATTATAAATCTTATTTCTTGTAAAAAAGAGACATATGAGACCTTACATGCAACTTCAGGTGGCTATAATTATGAGTATGTAAAAAATGATCCTACTCAAACTAGGATTTATACACTAGAAAACGGGCTAAAAGTGTACTTAAGTAATTTTGATAATGGTCCAAGAATTCACGTTTTTACGGCAGTTAAAGCAGGAGGAAAAAATGACCCTGAAAACAATTCAGGACTTGCCCATTATTTAGAACACATGATGTTTAAAGGAAATCAATATTTTGGAACAAAAGATTATAAAGCAGAAAAAATTTTACTTGATTCTATCGAGCAGCTTTTTAATGAATATTCAAAATTANCAGATACTTATGAGCGTTCGGCACATTACCAAAAAATTGATAAGCTTTCTAATGAGGCTGCTTTATTTGCCATACCAAACGAATACGATAAAATGATTTCTATGATGGGGGGTAAAAGGTTAAATGCCTATACCACTGAAGATCGAACAGTTTATACAGTCGATATTCCTTCAAATGAAATAGAACGTTTTCTGACTCTTGAAGGTTTGCGTTTCAAACAGATAGTAAATCGTCTTTTCCATACTGAGTTAGAGACTGTTTATGAAGAAAAAAATAGATCCTTAGATAGTGATGCCAGAAAACAATACTGGGCTCTCTACCAAAGTCTTTTTCAAAATCATCCTTACGGAAGACAATCTGTGATTGGAACTGTTGAGCATTTAAAAAACCCTTCAATAACAGAAATTAGAAACTATTTTGATAAATATTATCGGCCAAATAATGTTGCTATATGTATGAGTGGAGAATTGGATTTCGACAAAACAATTTCACTAATTGATAAACATTTTGGAGATTGGCAAAAAAAATCAGACATCCCTAAAATTGATTTTAAAAAGCTTCCAGAAATTTCTGGTCCTATTGTAAAAGAGGTTCTTGGTCCTGATCGTGAATCTGTTTGGTTAGGTTTTCGTTTTGAAAGTAAGGCTAAAGAGGATCTCCTTAAAGTTGACTTGATAGATATGTTACTTTCCAACAGAGCTGCAGGGCTCATTGACCTAAATTTAGTACAACAGCAAAAAGTCTTAACTGCCTTAGCTACTGTAATTGATTTGAATGATTTTTCTATTCACAACTTTAGAGCTAATCCAAAAGAGGGGCAAAGTCTTGAAGAATTGAAAGATCTACTTCTAGGAGAGATAGAAAATATTAAAAAAGGAGCTTTTGATGATGATCTTATTGAGGCAGTTATAAATGATCTTAAAAAATCAGTGATGCAACAAGACGACTCAGAACTTGCTAATTATTACAGAGCAAATAATATGGTTTTAGCATTTACTAGAGACAAGCCCTGGAAAGAACATGTATTGTATTTTGATGAGCTTTCAAAAATCACAAAGGATGATCTAATAGCTTTTGCCAAAGAAAATTACAAGGAAAATTATGCAGTAATATACAAGAGAACTGGAAAAGATCCGAATATTAAAAAGGTTGTTAAGCCTCAAATTACAAAAGTTCCATTAAATCGTGAAAATCGATCTGAACTTCATAAAAAACTAGCAAATCAAAAAGTTGAAAAGCTCCAACCTAAATTTTTAGATTACAATAGAGATTTGGACATATATAAAATTGGTCCATTAGAAACTATCTCTAAAGAGAATAAAGACAATGATTTATTTCAGCTTACTTATGTATTTAAATTTGGTAAAAATATAGAACCAAAAATAGAATTAGCTACAGGATTAATGAATTATGTTGGAATTAAAGAATTGAGTGCAGAGGATTTAAAAAAAGAGTTTTATAATCTTGGTACAGAATATAGTTTTAGTACTTCACTAGACGGAAAAGAAACTTCTGTAACACTAAGTGGATTAAGTGAAAATATGGAGGCTTCCATTCAACTATTTGAGAAACTATTTCAAGAGCCTATTGCATCGCAAGAAGAATTAGATAAACTTGTTGAACGTATTTTAAAAGCTAGGTCTGATGCCAAAAAAAATAAAAATATAATCTTAAGAAATCAATTATANGCATATGGAAAATATGGAGAGGTAAATCCNGCTTCAGCTAATTTGAATTNTNANGAAATAAAAGAAGTAAAANTTGAGGAGCTAATCNATTTGATTAAAAATTTAACTAATTACAGTCATCGTATNCTTTATTANGGAAATAAAAATCAAAGTAGTTTATCTGAAATGNTTAAANCTTATCATNAAATTCCAGAAAGTTTTNTTGAAACANAAGGAANTGATAATTTCAAGGAAATAGATTATNAAAAANAATATGTTTTTTGGACCAATTTTGANATGGTACAAACAGAGATAATTCTTTTATCAAAACTAGAATTACTTGATAATGCTAANACNGCAGCCATAAGCTTATTTAATCAATATTTTGGAGGAGGAATGAATTCTATTGTCTTNCAAGAAATTCGTGAAGCNCAAGGATTAGCTTATTCAGTTTATTCAACCTTGAGTCAGGCTAGAAAGTCTGATCAATCTGANTATCTNTTTTCATATGTNGGAATTCAATCNGATAANCAANGTGANGCNCTNTNATCAATGTTTGAATTAATNNANAATCTNCCTGNATCTCNGCAAGCTTTTGANATAAGTAAANAAGCNATATTAAATAAAATTGANAGTGAGCGTATNACAAAATCNGGAGTATTATATAATTATTTNANTGCTANNGATCGAGGNGTTAATTATGATATTCGNGAAAAGATTTATNATGANGTTAAANNTATGNANATNNAAAAGCTTNNAGAATTTCATNAAANCTACNTTAAGGGGAAATCACANAATGTTNTACTTATNGGAAATCNAGATAATATTGACTTTGAAAACTTNAAAAAATATGGAACNGTTAANGANGTTTCTCTAGAAACNCTNTTNGGTTTTTAAGNNTTTNATATTTATCCTCCAAAGTCATCAAAACGAACATTNTCNGGNGGAACTCCNAAATCNTCTGCCATTGATTCAACGGCCTGNTTCATTAANGGCGGTCCACAAAAGTANACTTCNATATCTTCNGGAGCNTCNTGATCAGANAGATAGTGATCNATTACTACTTNGTGAACAAAACCAGTAAAACCNTCTCCNTCAGAATCAAGACTNGTTTTCTCTNTCCAATTATCTTCTTTCATTGGTTCAGATAGNGCTATNTANAANTTAAAATTTGTNAANTCTTTTTCNAAGGCNCTNAANTGNTCTATATAAAATAANTCTCTTTTCGANCGGCCNCCATACCAGAANGTAACTTTTCTTCCNGTTTTNAGTGTTCTGAAAAGNTCATAAAGNTGNGANCTCATTGGNGCCATNCCNGCTCCACCTCCNACATAAAGCATTTCTGAATCAGATTGGTTAATAAAAAACTCTCCATATGGTCCAGAGATAGTCACTTTGTCTCCAGCTTTCTTAGAAAAAATATAAGACGATGCCACCCCAGGGTTTACATCACTCCAATCATTCTTTGATCTATCAAAAGGTGGGGTTGCAATACGAACGTTTAACATTATTTCTTTTCCCTCAGCTGGAAAAGAAGCCATAGAGTAGGCACGCTCAACAGTCTCAGGATTTTTCATTTTCAAAGGCCATAAGTTAAACTTATCCCATTCTAATTTAAACTTTTCAGGTTCTCCAGGATGTTCTTCTGGGTGAGCAGAGATATCAATGTCTTCGTATTTTACTTCGCACTCTGGAATTTCAATTTGAATATAACCACCTGCTTTGTAATCCATTTCCTCAGGAATTTCAACTACAAATTCTTTAATAAAAGAAGCTACATTCCAATTTCTTACTACTTTAGCTTCATATTTTTTAATACCAAAAACCTCTTCAGGGACCTGAATAACCATATCCTGTTTAACCTTCACTTGACAACCTAAACGCCATCCTTCTGCAACTTCTTTTCTTGAAAAATGTGGTGCCTCGGTAGGAAGTATTTCGCCTCCACCATCTAGTACTTGACACTTGCATTGAATACAGGTACCACCTCCCCCACACGCAGATGGTAAAAATATTTTATTATTTCCCAGGGTACTCAATAAAGTACTCCCTGAAGAAACTTCAACTTTATTGTCTCCGTTTATTTGTAAAGAAACTGGACCAGATGGTAAGAGTTTTGCTTTAGCACCTAAAAGCATTCCAACTAAAATAAATGTAACGGTTAAAAAAACAACAATACTTGCGATAACAACTGTATATTCCATTTTTAAATTATAATTTGATTCCCATAAAACTCATAAAACCTATTGCCATAAGCCCTGTTATAATAAAGGTAATTCCTAAACCTCTTAGAGGAGCAGGCACATTTGAATAAGTGATTTTTTCTCGAATAGCAGCAATCGCTAAAATAGCAAGTAACCATCCTATTCCTGATCCTAAACCATAAACCGCTGACTCTGCTATACCTGAAAAATCCTTTTGTTGCATAAATAAAGATCCTCCTAGGATAGCGCAATTTACTGCGATAAGTGGAAGGAAAATACCCAAAGCCCCATATAATGCAGGAGCAAATTTTTCGACAATCATCTCTACTAATTGAACCATAGAGGCAATCACAGCAATAAACATGATAAAACTCAAAAAGCTTAAATCGAGATCCAAATAGGAAGGATCCAACCAAGAAAGTGCTCCTGGACGAAGTAGATAGGTGTCTAACAAAAAATTAATTGGTACTGTAATTGCCAAAACGAAAATCACAGCAAATCCAAGTCCAACAGCTGTTTGAACTGTTTTGGATACAGCTAAATAAGAGCACATTCCCAAAAAGTATGCAAAAATCATATTTTCTATAAAAATACTTTTTACAAATAGGTTTATATATGCTTCCATATGTAATTAGTTTTTTTCAATTAGGATCCGATTCCTGTAACGTTGGACCCAAATAATTAATCCAACTGTAATTAGGGCCATAGGAGATAATAACATTAATCCATTATCAACATAGCCCATTTCGTAAAATATGTCGGGTATTACTTGATAACCAAATAATTTCCCAGAACCCAAAAGTTCTCTAAAAAAAGCAACTAAGATTAAAATAAATCCATAACCTGCAGCATTTCCAATTCCATCGAGAAAGGATTTCCAAACCCCATTCCCAAGTGCAAAAGCTTCTAACCGTCCCATCACAATACAGTTGGTAATGATTAATCCGATAAAAATGGAAAGCTCTTTACTTACATCATAAGCATAGGCTCGTAGAATTTGGTCTACTAATATTACCATAGCAGCGACTACAACCAATTGGACAATGATTCGAATTCGATTTGGAATTAAGTTCCTCAGTAAGGAAATAATAACATTACTTGCCACCATGACTGCCATAACAGAAATACTCATTACCAAAGCTGGTTTTAATTGAACTGTAATTGCTAATGCTGAGCAAATTCCAAGTACTTGTACGGTAATTGGATTGTTATCATCCATAGGATCAGACAATAGCTTCCTATTCTTTTTTGAAAATAAAGGTTCCCTTTCCTTATTTATAAAAAGAATTGAAGATTGCTTTTTTATAGATGTTTTATTTTCTATCATTAGTTAATATTTAGAGCAATAGTTTGTTTATCAGGCTTTAAATAGGGCAAATAATGTGTCAAACGTTCAATGATCATATTAGTAACCCCATCTCCAGTAATTGTTGCTCCAGAAATTGCATCTACCTCATGATCGTCTTTATCCAAATCCTTGGGATCATTATTGGTTTTAGAAACATTAATCCCCACCAAATTCCCTTGATTATCAAAAACTTTTTCTCCCAGAAAACGATTTTGAAACCATTGCTGAGTAATTTCAGCTCCCAATCCAGCTGTTTCTCCAACATGATCAAAGACAGCTCCTTTGATTGTATTTTTGTCATCTTTTAAGGCAATGTATCCCCAAATAGCATTCCAAAGTCCAGCTCCACGAAGAGGTATTATATAAAATTTTTCTCCTTCTACATTAGCTTCATATATTGGAAAACGTTGTTCTTGAGTAGGCTTTTTTAACTCCTTATTTAACTCTATTTCAAATGCATTAACATTCTGATCTATAGCTCCTGTCTCTGTCAAAGAAATCTGAGCTGTGATATGTTTATTATATAAAGTCTCCGCTTGCTCTCTATCAGAGTCTATACCTATAGTCGCCAAAATGTTTTGCATCTTTTCTTTTCTAACATTAGCATCTTGAAGGTCTTTAAGGGAACTTGCTGTAATAGCTAGTGAAGATGCTACAACTAATACCATTAGGGTTGCAAATAAAAATGTGTAAGCATTACTATCTCTATTCATACTAAGCAGTTTTTAGTTCTTGTGAAGCAGTTGCCCAACGCTTCTTACGTTTATTAATATTTCCTCTGACCACGTAGTGATCAATAGTAGGTGCAAAAACATTCATCAGCAAGATTGCTAACATTACACCTTCTGGATAGGCTGGATTAAAAACACGAATCATAATACAAAAGACCCCAACCAATAAACCATAAATCCATTTTCCTTTGGTAGTTTGGGCTGCAGAAACTGGGTCAGTGGCCATGAAAACAATTCCAAACGCAAATCCACCTACAACTAAGTGATTCATCCAAGAGAAACTCATCAATTCATTAGCACCCCAAAGATTAAATAATAAACCCATAATTGCAGCACCTATAATTCCACCAGAAATAATCCTCCAACTTCCTACTCCTGTCAAAACAAGAATTAATCCTCCAAAAGCAACCCATAAAGTTGAAGTCTCAGCAATAGATCCAGGGATTGATCCCTGGAACATTTCCATCATTGAATAATTTACTTCTCCACCCGCAGCTAAAGTTCCTAAAATAGTTTCCCCAGAAATCGCGTCCACATTCTCAGCTTCAGAAACCCATACTTTATTTCCAGACATGTAGGTTGGATAAGCAAAAAATGCAAAAGCTCTCGCCGTTAAGGCAGGATTCAAAATATTCATCCCTGTACCACCAAATGCCTCTTTTGCAACTAAAACTGCAAAAGCTGTAGAAACCCCTACCATCCATAAAGGAATATCAACTGGCATAATCATTGGGATTAATAATCCCGTAACCAAATAACCCTCATTCACCTCATGTCCTCGATATACAGCAAAACCGAACTCAATGGAAAGTCCTACGACATAAGAAACTATAATCATTGGGATAATTTTCCATGATCCATGTATAAAGGCATCTAAAAATGTAAAAGATTCTTGGGTTTGTATATAATACTGATATCCTGTATTATAAATCCCATAGATCAAAGCTGGTAATAAAGCAATAATAACTGTTACCATTGTTCGTTTTAAATCGACAGCATCGCGAATATGAGCTCCTTTTTTTGTTGTGTGATTAGGCACAAACAATAATGTGTCAAAAGCATTAAATGCTGGTGCAAATTTTTCTAGTTTTTGTCCTTTACCAAAAGGTTTCTTAAGATTGTCTAAACTTTTCCTTATAAAATTCATACTTCTTATTTTATCCTACTTCATTAATCATTAATTCTATACCTTGACGAATTATCTCTTGAGCCTCAAGCTTTGATGTGTTTGCATAATCCACCAATCCAAAGTCTTCAGGAACTACTTCATAAATTCCTAATGCTTCCATTTTCTCTATATCTTCAATAATACAAGCTTTGATCAATTCCATGGGGTATATATCAAAAGGAAATATTCTCTCCATTTCACCCGTAACTACTAACGCCCTTTCTTCACCATTTAGATTAGTATCTACTTCAAATCCTTCTCGATTAAGAAAGCGAGATAAAGATGTATTTGATAAGCTTAAAATTTTATTGTCCTTAAATGGTAACCACCCAAACATTCTATAGTGACTACCTTCAGGGATTATTGTTACCGAATTATTAAAATACCCTAAATAGCCTGAGAGACTAGTCGTCGCTCCAGTAAGAACATCCCCATTAATAATTCTAACGTGGTTGTATTTCATTCCAACTTTATCAAGCAAAGGAGATAGTTTAGCACCTATTTTAGTTTGAAAGTATTTAGGTTTTTCAATTCCATTTCCAGAAAAAGCAACAGTTCTTTTAGAGGAATATATTCCAGATTTAATAAATTGTCCAATGTTGAATACATCTTCGGCATTTACAGTCCATATTCGCTGACCCATATTGATTGGGCTGATTCTTTGAATATGCAAACTCAAATTACCTGCAGGGTGTGGTCCATTAACTGTATAATGCTGAACATTTTTTATTGATTTAAAAAATCCAGTAAATGATTTATCTATTCCTAAAAATACTGGTTGCCTAACAAGCTTGTTAAGCAAATCAATCCCTAATTGAAATTCTTTTTGGTCATTCTTTAAAATAAAATCAAAATCTTCATGCAAAGGGTCTGTTTTTGCTGTAGTGACAAAAATAGCTTTGGGCGTATCGAGTGGATTTGCCATGATTCCGTAAGGTCTCTGATGAATGAATGGCCAATTACCACTTTCCATTAACAATGCCTTCAATAAACTTACATCCATTTTATCCCATTGATCAACCTTATGTGAAACAAATTCTTGTTTTTTGGAAGACTCAATAATAATAAGCTCTATTTTTCGTTTTGGTCCTCTGACAATGGATTTAATAGTTCCAGAGACAGGAGAAACTATTTTAATATTAGGATTTTTCTTATTGTAAAAAATTGGAGTTCCAGAAAATACTTTTTCACCTTCTCGAATACATAGTTTAGGAATTGTTCCAAAAAAGTCATCTGGCCTGAGGGCATAATCGGTGATTATTGGTGTTTTATCTAGAATTTTCTCAGGCGTGCCTTTTATGTTGAGGTTAGCACCTCTGCGTGTTTCAATACCTTTAATAATATCCATTAAATATAATTCTAAAAGACATGCAAATTTACTAACTAAACACGTTTAGATAAAACAAATAATAAGGGAAATAAGCTATTTATATTGATTCTAAATAAGTGTTTAACCTTTTCATTAATAAATGGTCAATTTGGCTAACACAAACTGAACATTTAAATTTACTTATGATAAAAAAAAGAGCTATTATTCTCACTGTTTTGTCCTTAGGTCTGATTTTTTGCGTAAATGCTCAACAAATCGGTGAATATGAGCCTCCTGATAATATCAAATCAATCAAATTTTTTGGTACAGAAAGTATTGAAAATTTCCCACTGATAGCTCTTGGTCAGCAAATTACCTTGATTTTTGACGACCTAAACGGAGATGAAGCTGATTATTACTTCAAAATAAAACATTTTAATCATGACTGGACCCCTTCAAAGCTTTTTAAAAATGAGTACNTAGATGGTTANGANAATCTAAGAATTAATNANTACANAACTTCCTTTAANACACTACAGACNTACACAAATTACTATTTAAANATACCANATGAAAATATTAANTTTAANGTTTCTGGAAACTACACNATAGAANTTTATGANNCTTTTGATGANNTAGTTTTNTCAAGGAGATTTTGTGTTTTTGAGGAAAAAGCNAATGTCCAGGCGGCAGTATATAGNCCTCAAAANATGANTCGTTTCAGCACTCATCAATCTCTNCATTTTAGTATTACTCCAATTCAAGNNGTATTTAGAAANCCNGAANAAACANTTTTTGTTCATCTTATTCAAAACAGACAATGGGATTCAAATCTTATTGCATTAAAGCCTCAATACTTTACNGGTAANACNCTNGAATACCGTTATGAAGCTCCTACNCANTTTGAAGGNGGAAATGAATTTTATTTTTTTGATACGAANGATTTGAGAGTNACAANTNCNAACATTAGCTNCACNAATCGNGCNTTACTTTATGAAACCTATNTAAATATTNATNTTCCTCGNNNNTACAAAGATTANTCNTTTGNACCNGATATAAATGGCGGNTATGAAATNAGAAATATTATGCGNCCTGGAGATCCTAATATTGAAGCTGACTATAGCTATGTTTATTTTAGTCTCGCNNCANATTACAAATTAGANAACNGTAAAATTTATATCTACGGAAGTTTTAATAACTATGAACTTAATAATTCTAATCAAATTTACTATAACCCGTCATTAGAAATTTATGAAGGTGTTTTGCTTTTAAAACAAGGATTTTATAATTATAAATATGTAATTAAAGAGGGTGATAAACTTAATAAAAATGGTATCAGTGGTTCTTTTGCATTGACAGAAAACGATTATTTAATATTGGTTTACTATCGAAATTTAGGCTCACAATATGATGCTTTGATTGGAGTTGGTAAAGCAAATTCTTTTCAATTAGACAATTAGTTTTCTTTTAATTTAATAAACATTTTTTATTATATTTAACATTCTTTATTATTTTTTTAATAAACTGTGATACAACAAATTAGAAGAGGAATTAAGATCTCCGTTGAAACTAAGTTCGAAGGTAGTTTTCTAAAAGAAAATATTCTTAATCACGCATTTATATATTTTATCACGATTGAAAATCAAAGTAAAAATGTAGTTCAGCTACTTTCAAGACACTGGAAAATTCACGAAGCTATTAACCGGTCACAATACATTAATGGCGCTGNAATAGTAGGTAAAAAGCCTATTCTTAATCCTGGGGAAAGCCATACATACCAATCAGGAAGCTTAATAACATCGACCATGGGGCATATGTCAGGTACTTTTGTTATGATTAACTTTACTACTGCCAGAAAATTTAACGTCGAAGTTCCACGCTTTAAACTAAATGTTCCATATGTTCTTAATTAAGAATAATTTAAACATCATAATTATTTAATTTAAATCAATACTTTTTGTAAAAAAATGTCTAATAGTATTTCCAAAGTTCCATACCCATCTAACGAACCAGTTTTATCTTATTCACCAGGTAGTCCTGAAAAAGAAGAAGTACTAAAAATGTATAACTCCCTCTACAATAATATTCTAGAAATTCCAATGAGGATTGGCAGTAAAGACGTGAAAACGGGAGACATAGAAAACCTGTCCCCTCCACATGATCATAATCATATTATTGGCAGCTACCATAAAGCCAACAAAAAAAATATTGAAGATGCAATTTCAACTGCACTTAATGCTAAAATGGCATGGAGTAGAATGCCCTGGGAGTCTAGAGCTGCCATATTTTTAAAAGCCGCAGACTTGATCGCAGGTCCATATCGATCAAAGATCAATGCAGCAACCATGATTGCTCAATCCAAAACTATCTATCAAGCTGAAATTGATGCTGCCTGTGAATTCATTGATTTCCTACGTTTTAATGTTCAGTATATGCAAGAGATTTATCAGAATCAACCTGAAAGCAGTTCGGGGATCTGGAATAGATTAACCTTTCGACCTTTAGAGGGTTTTGTTTATGCCGTTAGTCCATTCAACTTTACAGCTATTGCTGGAAACCTTTGTGCCAGTGTCGCTATGATGGGAAACGTGGTGGTTTGGAAACCCAGTGACTACCAGGTTTATTCTGCCAATGTTTTAATGGAAGTATTTAAAGAAGCTGGACTACCTGATGGAGTAATTAATATGGTCTTTGGGGATCCAGAAATGATTACTAATACAGTTTTAAAAACTAAAGAGTTTGCAGGAATTCATTATACAGGTTCCACAAGCGTATTTCGAGATATTTGGAGTAAAATTGGGAAAAATATTAAACATTATAATTCCTATCCCCGAATTGTAGGAGAGACAGGAGGAAAGGATTTTATAATAGCTCATTCATCAGCAAATTCTGAAGAAGTAGCAACTGGAATTATTCGAGGTGCATTTGAGTTTCAAGGTCAAAAATGTTCAGCAGCTTCAAGGGTTTATCTTCCAAAATCAAAAGCAGATTCGATCATCGAAGAGTTAAAAAAAGAACTTAAAACTATATCAATTGGCTCGCCTGCAAACTTTAAAAACTTTATGACAGCAATGATTCATAAAAGTGCATTTGATCGATTAGTTCAAGCTATTGAGCAAATCAAAAAGGAAAAGGATATAAAAATTATCGCAGGGGGTAATTATGATGATTCTAAAGGATATTTCATTGAACCTACTGTAGCAGTAACTACCAATCCTAATTATGATACAATGAAAAGAGAGTTGTTTGGCCCTCTTGTAACACTTTACATTTATGAAGATTGTAATTGGAAAGATACACTAAATCTGGTAGATAAGACATCTGAGTATGCTCTTACAGGTGCTGTATATTCTAAAGATCGTTATGCACTTGAAGAGGCATTAACAGTGTTAGAAAACAGTGCTGGTAATTTCTACATAAATGACAAGCCAACTGGTGCAGTGGTTGGACAGCAGCCATTTGGCGGAGCCCGTGGATCTGGAACAAATGATAAAGCAGGATCAGCTTACAACTTATTACGTTGGGTATCTCCTAGATTAATCAAAGAAACTTTTGTTCCAGCAGTTGATTATCGCTATCCTTTTTTAGGATAAAAGTACCTTATTAGTTAAATATGTTTTTAAAGTGATTTGAAAGAAAAAAAATTCTAAATTATTAAATGAACTACTTTTTTAGTTTCAAAAAAGGAACTCTTAAAATAATCTTTTAAATTATATTGATGGGCATTAGGAAATTGTTTTAATTCCTGGGTCAAATCTCCTCCTTTTAAATAAAGGATTCCATTTTTTAATTTATGTTTACTTTTTGGGCTGATATTTTTTATAACCCAGGGTACGAAAAAATTCATTTGGGTTACAGCTCTACTAACAACAAAATCTACCTTTTCTAAATAACACTCAGCCCGTATTTGTTTTATTGTGATGTTTTTCAATCCTAAAGATGTACATATTTCATGAACTACTTTGATTTTTTTTTTGATACTATCAATCAAAATAAATTGGACTTCGGGAAATAAGATAGCTAAAGGAATACCTGGAAATCCACCTCCAGTTCCAACGTCTAGAACTCGAGATTCTGACTGAAAAGATAAAATCTTTGCAATCCCCAAGGAATGCAAAACATGGTGTTCATAAAATGAACCCATATNTTTCCTAGAGATAATATTGATCCTTGAATTCCAATCTGAATAGAGAGAAAGTAGTAAATCAAATTGTTTTTTTTGCGTTAAACTGATTTCTGGAAAATGTTTAAATATTAGCTCCATATTTTTTAAATTCTAACTATTTAAAATAATTTTTCTTTTATTTTTGTAATATAAATTACTTTATGCAAGCTAAACAAAGTCTCCGCTTTTCAAGAAAAGACTCAAAAAAATTTTTTAAAACTTTAAACCAACGAGTTAACAACTATTTTAAGAAAAATAAAATAAAAAAAACTGGTAACTGGAAACTTTATTTAAAAACTTTAGTAATGTTTTCCATATTGATTGCTCCCTATTGTCTAGTATTTACTTTAGATATTAATCTATGGTATAAATTACCATTGTGCATATTAATGGGCATTGGAATGGCGGGGGTTGGGATGAATGTCATGCATGACGGTAATCATGGNTCATTTTCCAAGCATTCCTGGATAAATGAACTTATGGGAAGTAGTATTTATATTTTAGCAGGAAACGTTTTTAATTGGAAGGTGCAGCACAACCTTTTACATCACACCTATACAAATATCCATGGACATGATGAAGATTTAGAAGCTGGAAAAATACTTCGTTTTTCAAGGCATATGAAATGGTTTCCACATCATAAATTTCAACATTTTTACTCTGTTTTTCTTTATGGATTATTGACAATTAATTGGGCATTTTTTGCTGATTTTCAACAAATGAAACGTTATACTGCTCAAAAGTTATCATATTTGAATAGCAAAAGTCCGAGCCTTCAGTGGATCGGTTTGATAATTACTAAAATTTTATATTTCTCCATTTGGCTTATTATTCCAATTATTTTTCTCGATGCTCCTTGGTGGGCAATAATTATTGGGTTTATAGCTATGCATTACACAGCAGGATTAATCTTAAGTTTAGTTTTTCAATTAGCCCACGTAATTGAAGGCGCAGAGATGCCAAAACCAGATAATTCAGGTACTATGAAAAACACTTGGGCTATTCATCAGCTTTTGACAACTGTAAATTTTTCCACTAAAAATAGTTTTATCAATTGGTTTACAGGTGGGTTAAATCACCAAATTGAACATCACATATTCCCTAATATAAGTCACATTCANTACAATAAAATTGGAATGATTGTAAAAAAAACTGCACAGGAATTTAATCTACCATACAATGAATATAAAACTACAAGAAGTGCACTTTTTTCTCACTTTAGATTTTTAAAACAAATGGGGGTTCAACCCAGTTAAAATTTTTAAATGGATTTACTATCAGCAAGAATTAATAATCTTCCTGTTTCAGCTACACTTGCAATGGCTGCAAAAGCTAGAGAGTTACAAAAACAAGGAATTGATATAATTGGACTAAGCCTAGGAGAACCAGATTTTAATACACCTGAATTTATTAAGGACGCTGCCATTAAGGCGGTTCAAGATAACTGGAATTCTTACTCACCTGTAGATGGTTATGCTGATTTAAAGAATGCAATTTGTAACAAATTCAAAAGGGACAATAATCTAGATTATTCTCCCAATCAAATTGTTGTTTCAACTGGTGCAAAACAATCTATTGCCAATGTATGTATGGTCCTTTTAGATCCTGGCGATCAAGTTTTATTACCTTCACCCTATTGGGTTAGTTATTCTGCAATAGCCACCCTCGCAGAAGCAGAATCAACTATAATTCCTTCTTCAATCGAAAGTGATTTTAAAATTACACCCAAACAGTTAGAAGCAGCTATAACGCCCAATACAAAATTAGTAATGTTTAATTCTCCTAATAATCCAAGTGGAACTATTTATTCAGAAGAGGAATACCGTTCTTTAGGTAAAGTTTTAGAAAAATATCCTAATGTCTTTATTCTTTCTGACGAAATCTACGAACACATTAATTATGGGACAGATCACTTTAGTATTGCTTCTATTCCTGAATTATACGATAGAACAATAACTGTCAATGGAGTAGCAAAAGCGTTTGCAATGACAGGTTGGAGAATTGGCTATATTGGTGCACCGGAATGGTTAGCTAAGGCTTGTAATAAAATGCAGGGACAAATTACTTCAGGAGCAAATTGTATTGCTCAGCGTGCCACAATAGCTGCTGTTGAAGCTTCAAAAAATAATATTCAATATATGATAGATGAGTTTACAAAACGCAGAGAAATCATTATTGAATTATTGAGTGAAATCCCAGGAATTAAAGTAAATCAGCCACAGGGGGCTTTTTATATCTTCCCTGATATTTCTCATTATTTTGGCAAAACTCTGAGAGGAAAAAAGATTGAAAATGCATCAGATTTTGCACTTTATTTATTGGAACAAGCACATGTAGCAACTGTAACAGGGGATGCTTTTGGGAACGGAAAATGTATTCGAATATCTTATGCAGCATCAGAAAAAAATATAAGAACTGCAATTGCTAGAATATCAAAAGCCCTTAATTAGTTTCCCAACTTAAATCAATAGGCTACCTTTGAATGCTTAGAAAATACTATTTGTGAATACTGTTGACTTAGACAAGGTAAAAAAAGCTTTGGTAAAAGGTGAAATTATTGCTTTACCAACTGAAACAGTATATGGCCTTGCAGCAAATATTTATAATGATAAAGCTATTGAAAAAATTTATGCATTAAAAAAACGTCCCGCATATAATCCTTTAATTGTTCACATAGCAAGCTCTAATATTCTTGAACAAGTAGCAAAAAAAATACCCACGAAAGCAAAAGAATTAGCAGATATATTCTGGCCAGGTGCACTTACTTTAGTTCTTGAAAAACAAGATCAAATTTCCAATCGCATTACTGCTGAAAAAAAAACTGTTGCTGTTCGTGTACCAAATCATCCTTTAGCACTACAACTATTAAATTCATTAAATTTCCCACTAGCTGCTCCAAGTGCAAATCCTTTTGGGTTCATCAGCCCGACCTCAGCAGAGCATGTTGCACTCTATTTTAAAAAAGAACTAAATTTTATTTTAGATGGAGGTCCTTGTTCGCACGGATTAGAATCTACCATTATTGGTTTTCAAAATGACAAACCAATTCTCTATCGGCATGGAGCTATAGCACAAGAAGAAATAGAAAAAGTTACAGGTTCAATCTCAGTAAAAAATCAGAATAATAGTAGTCCTTCTGCGCCAGGAATGCTTTCAAGACATTATGCACCAAGAACCCCAATTCAAATTACTAAGGAAATTTCAAACTCAATAGAACAAAATCGTGATAAAAAAATTGGAGTTTTAAGTTTTCAAAAGTTTAAAAACTCTCATAGTGTAATAAATCAGGAAGTCTTATCAATTTCGGGTAATTTAAAAGAAGCAGCAAAAAACCTATATGCTGCTTTACATCGTTTAGATCAAATGAATTTAGATTTAATTATTACTTCATTATTTCCTGAAAAGGGTTTGGGAAAGACTATAAATGATCGATTAAAAAGAGCTGCTAAAAAATAGACTTTAAAAAAATTATTTTTTATAAAGTTTTTCTTTTTTAATTGCTATGTAATAAGATGCAATAGTTAGGTTGTGCCAAGGGATAACAAAAAAGACTCCTATTATAAAAAAAAACAACCCTAATAAGTACCATGGGAGAAAACGTAAATGTAAGTTAAAAAGTTCCATTTTATTCCCATCCATCATTTTCCAGCTGAGTTCCAATGCTTCATTAATTGATATTTCTGGTTGTTCCGCGATTATATAATAAGTCATTGAAAAACCCAGACTAATTATTATACCTGGTACAATTAAAAATAAAAAGCCCAGTATTGTAAGCACATTTATAATAATAAATACAAATAAAACATTAAGTAAGGGCTTGAATCCCTTAAAAAGATCAAAAAAAGACGGGTCAATACCATTAGAAATTTTTAAAAAATAAATACATAAACCCAATTGTAATGGGCCAGCTACAAGTATTGAAAACCATTCGCCATAAGAATTTAATTCTGAAGGAACTCCAACTAGTATTCCATAAACTAAACATACTACAACTGAAAGAGGCAAAAAAGGTTTTAATTTAAGACGAGTATCCTCCATTAAAGCTATTAAGTGCATAAATCAATAAATATATTTAAGAGTTTAAAATCTTCTCTTGCTTATTAATCGATTCTTGGTGTATAGCTTTAAATACCCTAAGAATAAATTCTTCAGACAAGTCACGATCTTGTCCTTCTAATATCATTTTACCTAAAATCTCATTCCAACGCTTATTTTGAAGAACTGCAACATTATTTTTTAACTTTAAACTACCTATTTCCTGTGCTACATTCATTCTCTTCCCTAATGTATCTAAAAGTGTTTGGTCAACTACATCAATTTGAGCACGAAGTGTATTAAGTGCGTGCCTATATGCCTCTTCTTCATTGGTTTTCTTCCTAACTTTTAAATCCTTCATAATTTCAACTAAACGGGTTGGAGTAACCTGTTGTTTAGCGTCACTCCATGCATTATCCGGATCCCAGTGACTTTCTATCATTAGGCCATCAAAATTTAAATCTAGTGCGGCCTGAGATATGTCAAAAATAAGATCTCGTCTACCAGCAATATGAGACGGATCGCATATCATAGGAAGATCGGAAAATCTGTTTTTAACTTCAATAGCTATTTGCCATTCTGGAATATTTCTATATTTAGTTTTTTCATAAGTAGAAAATCCACGGTGAATTAAGCCTAAATTTTTGATGTCAGCAGTGTATAAACGCTCTACTCCTCCTAACCATAAAGCTAAATCAGGATTCACAGGATTTTTAACTAGAATAATTTTATCAGTGCCTTTTAAAGCATCCGCAATTTCTTGAACTATAAAGGGACTAACTGTTGATCGCGCTCCTATCCACAAAATATCTACATCATTTTCAATAGCTAACTTTACATGATCCTTATTTGCAACCTCAGTTGCTGTTAATAAGCCTGTTTCTTGTTTCACTTTTTTAAGCCAGTTTAATCCAATTGCACCGACTCCTTCAAACATTCCAGGTCGTGTTCTGGGTTTCCATATTCCTGCTCTGTATACAGTCACGTCTGTGTCTTTGAGTTGATCTGCAATTTTAAGAACTTGTTCTTCAGTTTCAGCACTACAAGGGCCCCCGATTACCAAAGGATGATCCAATCCAAAATTATCAAGCCATTGACGCATTTCTTTCTTATTTTCCATCTTTTATTTTAGTTTAAAATTGGTATTTATTTAATTAATTCCTGCTAAAATTTTACTAATAGAGTTTGTTTGTTGCATTTTTCTAAAGACCTCCTTATAATTTTGTTGTTCCATTAATAATTTAAACTCTTCTAAGTTTGCAATATATTCATCTAAAACCTCTAATATATTTTCTTGGTTTTGTTCAAAGATTGGTGCCCACATTGATGGAGAACTTTTTGCTAATCTAACTGTAGAAGCGAATCCACTTCCCGCCATATCAAAAATAGCTTTTTCATCTTGTTCCTTTTCCATTACAGTTTTTCCAAGCATAAAGGAGGAAATATGGGAAAGGTGAGAAACGTATGCAATATGTTTGTCATGTTCTTTAGGATCCATTTCCTGAAGTTCCATTCCAATATTTTTGAACCAATTTATCGCCCATTCTAAAAGATCGGGTCTAGTTTTGTTAGATTCACACAAAATTAGTGGTTTTCCTGAAAAAAGAGCCACAAATGCTGCAGATGGCCCTGAAAACTCTGTGCCAGCAATCGGATGTGTAGCTAAAAACTGATTACGTTTGGGATGTAGTTCCATTTCTTTACAAACCTTTGCCTTGGTTGAACCTACGTCAATTAATAATGTATTATCGTTTACATAGTCTAATAAATAAAGTGCTTTGTCAATTACACTATCTACGGGTATTGCAAGAATAATTACATCCATAATGGAGTAGTTCGAGGGTTTAAGGTTATGTTCTACAATCTCAAGTTTCAATGCCTGTTTTAGATGCTTTTCACTCTGATCTTCACCATATAAATTACAACCCTTAATATGTCTTTTCGCTGATAAAGCAAAAGACCCTCCAATCAAACCCAATCCAATGACACCTATATTCATGATTCCATTCTTTTAATCGCTTCCTTAATGGTGGCCTCTGAAACACATAAAGAAAAACGAACATATCCTTCACCCTGTGTTCCAAATACAGTTCCTGGAGTTATAAAAATATTTTTTTTATATAAAATTTCATCTATGAATTCCTCTGCACAAGGAGCTCCCTGAGGGAGTTTTGCCCATAAAAAAAGTCCAACACTTTCAATATCGACAGAGGCTCCAATATTATTGACCAATTTCATCATCAAGACTTTTCGTTTTTGATAAATTAAATTGAGTTCCTTGAACCAATTCGATTTGGTTTTTAAAGCTGCAATAGCTCCTTGTTGAATACCGAAAAACATCCCAGAATCTATATTACTTTTAACTTTTAAAACTTCCTTTAAAACTTCTGCTTTTCCAGAAAGCATTCCCACTCTCCATCCTGCCATATTAAAAGACTTGCTCAGTGAGTTCAGCTCTACTGCAACCTGTTGAGCACCAGGTCTCGATAGAATACTTTTTGGTTTTTTAGTTAAAACAAAACTGTAGGGATTATCATTGACTAATAAAATCTCACTTTTCTTTGCCCATTTAATTAAACGATCAAATATTTTTTCATTTGCATCTGTACCAGTAGGCATATGCGGATAATTAAGCCACATAATTTTAATCTTAGAGGTATCAAGTGCTTCTAAAGTATTAAAATCAGGTTGCCAATTATTCTCTAATTTAAGTGGATACAAGATTGTTTCAGCTTCCAATAAACGAGTGACAGAAGCATATGTTGGATAACCAGGATTCGGAATTAATACTTGATCTCCAGGATTAAGATAAGCCATTGACAAATGCATAATCCCCTCTTTAGATCCCATCAAAGGTAATACTTCAGTGTTTGGATCTAAAGTGACTTTATAGAATTTTTTATAAAAATTTACTATTGCTTCACGTAATTCTGGTAAACCTTGGTAGCTTTGATACATATTAGCCCTAGGATGTTTCATTGCAGAAGATAGAGCATTTGTAACGTGAGGATGTGGTTTTAAATCTGGACTACCAACCCCCATATTAATTACATCTCTCCCACTTTTCATCAATCCCGCTACCTCACGTAATTTTTGAGAAAAGTAGTATTCTTTAACACTTTTTAAACGGATAGCTTTTGATTTCATTTTTGGTGTTGAGTATATTCCCCAAGGATTTTAAATTTTGAAGCCATAATAGCAATTAACTTTCTAGCCTTTTCATAATTAGTAAAATCATCAAATGTCACGTCAACAAAAAAAGCATATTTTCCCGGAGTTTCAATAACAGGAAGAGACTGTATTTTAGTTAAATTCAATTGACAATCACTCATAACATTTAATACTGCAGCTAAACTACCTCGCTGATGATCTAAAGTGAACTTAAGGGATGCTTTATTTATTTTATCCTCTGGAACTAAATTGCCATTTTTTTCAACAATTACAAAGCGTGTAATATTATTTTTTATTGTTTGAATAGAGTTTGCCAAAATATTTAAATTATAAATCTTAGATGCTTCTTCGCTTGCAATAGCTGCGATACCTTTAATTTGTTCTTTAGAAATTCTAAAAGCTTCCTCTGCAGTGTCCTCTGACTCAACCATAATGATATTTGGATAATCCTGAAAAAAGTTTTTACATTGTAATAAGGCCATGGGATGTGAATGTACCTCTTTTATATTTTCAATAATCTGACCAGGTAATGCCATAAAATTATGATCTATACTCAATCCATATTCTCCAACAATTTTCAAATCATTTTGATCAATTAAAGCATAGTTAGGAATAATGGAGCCAGCAATAGAATTTTCTATCGCCATAACAGCAAAGTCAGCATCACCATCAATAACTGCTCTTACAGTTGTATCAAACACTTTACAAGGAACTAATAATAAATGAGGCCCAAAATAATGCTGAGCTACTATATGGTGAAAGGATCCTCGCTTTCCCTGTATTGCTACTTTTACTTCCATTCAAATCAAAAAAAAAGTCCTGATTAATTCAGGACTCTTTACTATATTTATATTTCAAATACTATATAGTCCCGGATGTTTCCGTTTGGAAAAAATAAAAGCTGTTATAGTAAAAGAAATATTTTTTCATTATTTTAAATTTTTTGACAAATGTAACATTGCTTTTAGCAAAAACAAATTTTTATAGTTTTTTTTTGACTTATTGAATAGCTGAAAATGTTAACTAAGCTAAAATATTGGAATGATGTCTCCACATATTTTCGTTTATTTAACTCCTTAATCAAAAAATTGAAATTAAAAAATACTCATCTTAATCATCTACTCTTGCTGAACTTGGGCATGCTATTTGTCAGTACCTCTGGGGTTTTGGGAAGGTACATTAGTCTAGCTCCACCTGTTTCAATTTGGTTTAGATCATTAATTGCAATTTTCGTACTTATAATTTATACTATTTATAAAAAAAAATCACTCCAAATTGAATGGAAAAAATATGGCCTACCTGTCTTCTGGAGTGGATTTTTAATGGGTCTTCATTGGATCACTTACTTTTTTGCACTACAATGGAGTAATGTTGCAATCGGAATGCTTTCACTTTTTACATATCCTATTATTACCGTTTTTTTAGAACCACTTTTTATGTCGGTCAAACTTCAAAGAAGACATCTTTTTTTGGGTATTATAGTTTTAATTGGTATATACTTTTTAGTACCAGATTTTAACTTAAAGAGTTCGGCTACACAAGGACTTTTGATTGGGTTAATTTCTGCTTTTGCATATTCGTTAAGGAACATCATTTCAAAAAAACATAATGCGATGGGTAGAGGTTCCCAACAAATGATATATCAACTATCGGTGATTATAATTTTATTAATTCCTGTTCACTGGATCTATCCAAATACAAACTTAAGCAATGAATGGCCTTATCTTATTATACTTGGCATAATTACTACAGCTCTTGGACACACACTTTTCATTTCAAGCTTTTCTCATTTTAGAATTAGTACTGTAAGTATAATGAGTAGTATTCAGCCTCTATTTGGGGTCCTCCTAGGTGCTCTTTTTTTAAACGAAATCCCTGACTTTAAAAGCATATTTGGAGGGGTTTTAATATTAGCGACAGTAGTGATTGAAAGCAGGATGTCTAAGATTTAAAAATCATAAGAAAGACTTATCTTTATTTAAAAAATTACATGAGTCTAGTCCTAGAAAATGTTGTTAAGAACTTTGGTGAAGTCGAAGCATTAAGAGGGGTTTCTTTAACCTTAAAAAAAGGAGAAGTAGTTGGGTTGCTTGGACCAAATGGAGCTGGAAAATCTACTCTAATGAAAATATTAACGGGTTATTATAAAAAATGGGAGGGTAGGGCTATACTATTTGATAAAGATTTGAAAAAAGAGCTCAAAGCAATCCAACAAAAAGTAGGTTATTTGACAGAAAATAACCCATTATATCAAGAAATGTATGTAAAAGAATACCTTCAATATAATGCTGATTTATATCGCCTAAAAAACCCTCCAGTTGAAACCCTAATTAGAAAAATGGGTTTGGTCGGTTATAAACATAAAAAAATACAAACCCTTTCAAAAGGATACAAACAACGTATTGGATTAGCAGCAGCTATAATTCATGATCCAGAATTGGTTATACTTGACGAACCAACTACTGGTTTGGACCCAAATCAGTTATTAGAAATTCGTAAACTTATTCGTGCTTTAGGAAAGGACAAAACAGTCTTACTTTCTACACATGTTCTTCAAGAAGTTGAGGCTCTTTGTAACCGTGTAATTATAATTGATAAAGGAAAAATTATCTTAGATAAACAACTCGAAAGCCTAAGAAAAGGTAAAAAGCAGATTATTGAAGTTAGTTTTAATTTTCGAATAGAAGTCGAAGCTATAAGACGTATTCCATATGTTGAAAAAGTAAAAAATACTCATGATTTTGAATATGAAATTTACATCAAAGGCAAAAAAGACATGCGCCCAGCTATTTTTGATTTTGCTTATGACAACGGGCTAAAAATTCTCAAATTACAAATGAAAAATGAAAGCTTAGAAAAAATTTTTAATGGCTTAACATCTTAAAGCTATTATTAACTATACTTCACCTAATTGATTAAAACTTGTAAATCATGCTTCAATTCCATTTAAGAATACTTTATAAATAATTTTTGCAGTAGGCTCTAAAGTCTTGGAGACTGAACAATATTTTTCAAATGATAATTGAGCAGCACGTTTTGCCTTTTCAGTAGAAAAGTTTCCTTCTAAATAAATATTTATATCAATTTGATAAAATAAAGCTGGTACTTCATTTTCGTTACGGTGACCTTTTACATCCATTTTAAGAACAGTAGGATTAATTTTTTGTTTATTCAAAATTGCAACAATATCAATACTGCTACATCCAGCAACACCCATTAAAAGTAATTCCATAGGACTAACACCTTGAACACTACCGGTAGGTTTTGACTTGTTATCAAGATGAATACTCATCCCATTGGAATTAGTAACCTCAAAAAGGTAATCTTTATTAATTCGCTCTAGTGAAATATTCATAATTAGTTATTTTTTAGTTTAAAATATATCTGATAAAATTTGGATCATATCTTCATTTTCGATTAAAAACGCATCATGTCCGTGAAGTGAACTTAGCTCATGATAAAATATATCTTTTTTTATTTTATTGGCTAATGCAAAGGTCTCTTGGTCCTCTTTAGGAGTAAAAAACAAATCACTATCAATTGCTATTAAATGAATTTCTCCTGTTATATTTTTAATAATATCTATAGCATTTCTACCCTCTCTTTCAATGTTAACCGAAGCCAAAAGGTGATTCATCATTATGTATGATTTTAAATGAAAGCGTTTAGCAAGCTTATCACCGTGGTACATTAGCCAGCTTTCAATATTATAAACTCCTGTTTCCTGATTTTTAGTTCTTCCAAATCGAAATTCAAATGACTGAGGAGTCCTATATGTCAGCATCGCGTGTATGCGTGCATCCTCAAGAGGCTGTTTAGAATTTATTAAGATTCGCTTTTGAAGAAAGGTATTAGCAATAATCCAATCGTTTGACTTCCAGTCAGCAGCTATAGGCACTAAATATCGACATAACTTTGGAGCAATTGCAGCCATTTCCCAGGCAATTCCACCGCCAATTGATCCTCCAATTAGAGCATAAAGTTTTTTGATATTTAAGATGTTCAACCCTCTTAAAAAAAGAGAAGCAATATCCCCTGCATGGAAATCATCTGGATTAGAAAAAGTTTGATCTTTAACACCGTTCCCAGGTATATTAAACCCCAAAACGGTGTATAGGTGGGTGTCTATAGTTTTTTTAGGACCAATAATTTCATTCCACCACCCACCTTTTCCTGTTAGTTGTGAATCACCAGTGAGGGAGTGATTTACCATAACAACTGGAGCTTTTCCTATACGCTGTCCAAACTCTTGATAGTGCAAATCAATTTGGGTATAAATAGCCCCTGAATGAGTCGTAAAATCATTTATTGAAATGGTTTTAATCTGTGGAACCGGCATTATATCTGAGCAAAGGCAGCTTTTAAATCATCAATTAAATCATTTACATCTTCAAGTCCTACTGAAAGACGGATTAAATCTTTAGTAACTCCCGTTGTTTTTTGTGCCTCCTCATCTAATTGTTGATGGGTGGTGCTCGAAGGGTGAATAATTAAAGATTTGGAATCTCCAAAATTAGCTAGTAATGAAAATAATTTAGTGAAATCAGCTACCTTTTTACCAGCTTCAAATCCTTTTTTCAATCCAAATGTTATAATACCACTTTGTCCTTTCGAAAGATATTGTTGTGCTAAACTATTATACTTAGAGGTTTTTAAGCCTGGGTAGTTTACCCAAGCTACTTCTTCTCTGGTAGATAACCAAGCTGCTAATTTTAAAGCACTCTCCGAGTGTTTTTTCATCCTTATGTCTAATGTTTCAATTCCTTGAATAGTTTGAAAACTATTAAAAGGGCTAGGAGCACTACCAAAATCCCTAAGACCTTCTACTCTTGCTTTTGCAATAAAAGCAATATTACCGAGTGCCTCATGATAATTCAACCCATGATAACTCGGGTTAGGTTCTGTAAATTCAGGGAAATTACCATTACCCCAATCAAAAGTTCCAGCATCAATAATGACTCCTCCAATTGATGTCCCATTACCAGTAAGATATTTGGTTAATGAATGAATAACTATATTAGCACCATGTTCAATAGGATTTAATAATGCTGGAGAAGCAACTGTATTGTCAACAATAAAAGGTACTTTGGCTTTTTTTGCAATTCCAGATATTGCCTTCAAATCCAGAACATCTAATTTTGGATTTCCTAAGGATTCAGCATAAAATGCTCTTGTATTTGATTTTACTGCTTTTGCAAATGATTCTGGATCATCAGGATCAACAAAAGTTGTTGTTATTCCAAATCTTGAAAGAGTATTAGCTAACATATTATATGTACCACCATACAAACTATTTGATGAAACAATATGATCTCCAGCTTTTAATATTACCATTAAGGTTGTAGCGGTTGCTGAAGTTCCTGAGGAAGTTGCTACAGCAGCTACTCCTCCTTCCATAGATGCTAGTCGCTGTTCTAAAACATCATTTGTTGGGTTATTCAATCTTGTATAAATATATCCCGGCTCAGCGAGAGAAAATAAACTTGCTGCATGGTCTGAGTTATTAAATACATAAGATGTGGTTTGATAAATTGGGACTGCTTGGGTCCCTTGGGTATTTTTTGCATCATGACCAGCATGAAGTGCTTTTGTAGAAATTTGTGTACTCATAATTGAAATTTTTGTTTAATTAATTCTAAATAATCTAGTTTTTCCCAAGTGAAAAGCTCAACTTTCTTCGATACTTTTCCATTGTATGGGGATTCAAATGTTTTATTTATAGTCAGAGGCTCGCGACCCATATGACCATAGGATGCTGTCTCCAAATATATAGGGTTTCTAAGTTTTAAACGTTGTTCTATTGCATATGGTTTCATATCAAATAAGATTGAAGCTTTTGCAGCAATTTCAGAATCACTTAAGTCAACTTTAGAAGTTCCATAGGTGTTTATAAAAATTGACGTTGGCTCAACAACTCCGATAGCATAACTAAGTTGAACAAGAATTTCATCAGCAATACCAGCTGCAACTAAATTTTTAGCCATATGCCTAGCAGCATAAGCGGCACTTCGATCAACTTTGCTGGGATCTTTGCCACTAAAAGCACCTCCACCATGTGCACCCTTTCCTCCATAAGTATCTACTATAATTTTTCTACCTGTTAAACCGGTGTCTCCGTGAGGCCCACCAATCACGAACTTTCCTGTAGGATTTATATGATAAGTTATATCATTTCCAAAAAGGCTTTTGATATTTTGGGGTAGTTTCGAAATAAGACGAGGAATTAAAATTTTTATTATATCAGACTTAATTTTTTTTAACATTGCAACTTCATCAGAATTAAAATCATCATGTTGAGTAGATACTACAATTGTATCAATTCGTGAAGGTTTATTGTTTTTGTCATATTCTATAGTAACCTGCGATTTAGAATCAGGACGTAAATAAGTGATTTGTTGATTTTCTCTTCTCAAAGCAGCAAGCTCGATCAGAATTTTATGCGAAAGATCAAGTGCTAAAGGAATTAAAGATTCCGTTTCGTTTGAAGCATAACCAAACATAATTCCTTGATCTCCTGCTCCTTGAATTTCTTTTTCTCCACGATCTACCCCTCGATTTATATCCTGAGACTGTTCATGAATCAAGGAAACTACACCACAAGAATCTCCACTAAATTGATAAGTCCCTTTTGTATAACCAATCTTATTTATCGTTTCGCGAGCGATAGACTGGACATCCAAATAGGTTGAACTTTTTACTTCTCCAGCTAAGATTACTTGTCCAGTGGTTACTAGGGTTTCACATGCAACCTTACTCTCAGAATCAAAAGCCAAAAAATTATCTAATAAAGCGTCACTGATTTGGTCTGAAATCTTATCAGGATGGCCTTCGCTTACGGATTCAGAAGTAAGAAAATATGACATTTAATTGCTTTTCAGGAAGGATTTAAAAGTGCGTATGAAAAGCAATACTGCTTTAGCATTTTTTTTTCGAGGTTTGCAATCAGTCAAATCCTTCCTCGTTTATTTAACAAAATTACAGTTTTTTTTTAATTTTCAAACTTTTGATCATTTATTTTTAAAGATTGATCTCTAATATTTTCATCAAAAAATTTTTTCCTCACCACTTTCATTGTTAAGAAAAAGAAGCTACTTTGCAGTTATATAAAAATAATCTAAAATTATGCATATTGCCATTGCCGGTAACATTGGAGCTGGGAAAACGAGTCTTACAGAACTTTTAGCAAAACACTTTAACTGGGAGGCACATTTTGAAGATGTAATTGACAATCCCTACCTTGACGACTTCTACAACCATATGGAACGTTGGTCTTTTAATTTGCAAATTTATTTTTTAAAAAGTCGTTTTCAGCAATTATTACGAATAAAAAATAATAAAAAAACAATAATCCAAGATAGAACAATATATGAGGATGCACATATTTTCGCACCTAACCTTAAAGCGATGGGTTTAATGAACCAAAGAGATTTTAAAAATTATCACGAGTTATTCCATTTAATGGAGTCACTAATCCAAGGACCAGATTTACTGATTTACTTACGTAGCAGTATTCCAAACTTAGTAAATAAGATTCATAAGCGTGGCCGAGAATATGAAAACTCTATAAGCATTGATTATCTCAGTCGTCTAAATGAGCGCTATGAAGCGTGGACTTCAACTTATGATAAAGGAAAGATTATTATTATTGATGTGGATGACAAGGATTTCGTGGAAAATAAAGAAGATCTTAAAACTATTATAGCCGATATTAATGAAGTAATTAGTAATTAGTAATTAAGTTCTAATACTTATTATTTTCATTTAAATCCACTAAGTTTTTTTCTATCTGATTGATAACAATTTCATTAGTATTAGCGTCGACTTTTTTCTTTGTATATGATGAAACGTCAACTTGATTTATAGCAATGCTTGGTGCAATAACTAATGCAACTACCGACATTAACTTAAGTAAAATATTTAATGAAGGCCCTGAAGTATCTTTAAATGGATCCCCAACCGTATCACCCACTACAGCCGCTTTGTGAGCATCAGTTCCTTTTTTACCTTGCTCTTCAATCATTTTTTTTGCGTTATCCCAAGCGCCCCCAGCATTTGACTGAAAAATGGCCATCAAGACACCACAAGTGGTAACCCCTGCCAACAATCCACCTAACATTTGTGCACCTCCAATAAAACCTATCGCTACAGGTACTGCTATTGCAAGTACACCTGGTAAAACCATTTCTTTAATTGACGCGTTAGTTGAAATTGCTACACATTTATCATATTCTGCAACACCATCTGCCGAATCAAATATTTTTCTGTCAGCTTTAGATGCTTTAGACATGTCGGATTCATATTTAATCATAACATCTAATGCAGCTCTTAAGGCAGGGATATCTCTGAATTGACGTCTAACTTCTTCAATCATAGCCATAGCTGCTCTTCCAACAGCATTCATAGATAAAGCAGAAAAAACAAATGGCAACATCCCCCCTAATAAGAGTCCAGCCATTATTTTTGGTTGAGAAACATCAATAGCAACTACTCCTGCAGTTTTCATAAAAGCAGCAAAAAGAGCTAATGCTGTTAATGCCGCAGAGGCTATAGCAAATCCTTTTCCAATAGCAGCAGTAGTATTCCCAACAGCATCTAATTTGTCAGTTCTTTCTCTCACCTGTGGATCAAGCTCGGCCATTTCTGCAATTCCACCGGCATTATCAGAAATTGGACCATAAGCATCAACAGCTAATTGAATTCCTGTATTGGCAAGCATTCCAACTGCAGCGATAGCAATCCCATATAATCCAGCATAAAAATGAGATACTAATATTGCAGAAGCAATTAATACTATAGGGATTGCTGTAGACATCATACCCACTCCAAGACCAGCTATTATATTGGTTGCAGCTCCAGTTTTAGATTGTTCTACAATAGACTTTACTGGCTTTGTTCCAGTACCTGTATAATATTCCGTTACTTTTCCAACAGCTAGTCCAGATACCAATCCAGCTATTGTAGAATAAAAAACTCCCATTGCTCCGAAAGGGAGACCATCGATGGATGCTGGAATAAAAGCGTTAATTAAAAAATAAGAAGTAACTAACATTAATCCTGCAGAACCGAACTCTCCAAAGTTAAGAGCAGCATGAGGTGATCCACCTTCTTTAACACGTACAAAAAAAGTTCCAATTATTGACATTATAATTCCAGCTGCAGCTAGAGCTAAAGGCAAGTAAACTGCTCCAAGACCATCAAAGTCTGGAGTTATAATTAAAGCTCCAAGAACCATTGTTCCTATAATAGAACCCACATAGGACTCAAAAAGATCTGCCCCCATTCCTGCTACATCTCCTACATTATCTCCTACATTGTCAGCTATTGTTGCAGGGTTTAAAGGGTGGTCTTCTGGGATTCCTGCTTCTACCTTTCCTACAAGATCAGCGCCAACATCAGCAGCTTTGGTATAAATTCCTCCACCCACGCGAGCAAATAACGCGATTGAAGAGGCTCCAAGTGAAAAACCTGAAAGTACGTTTAAAATTTCTTTAATTTCCCAACCTTGACCACTATATATTGCAAATAGACCACTAAGTCCCAAGACACCCAAACCGACTACGCCTAAGCCCATTACCGATCCACCTGCAAACGCCACTTCAAGTGCCTTTCCCAAAGATTTTTGTGCTGCATTGGTAGTTCTTACATTAGCTTTTGTAGCTACTTTCATTCCTATAAAACCCGCAAGACCAGAACAAATAGCTCCAACTACAAAGGATACTGCCACCATTCCATTAGAACCAGATTCAGCCTCGCCTTTAAAAAATAATAAAACAGCAACGGTAGCGACGAATATGGATAATATCTTATATTCTGCTTTTAAAAATGACATAGCTCCATCTGCAATATTTTTTGCAATACGATCCATTTTTTTATTTCCTACCTCTTGCTTTGAGACCCAATTGTTTTTAATTAAAACAAATAGAAGTGCAATAATTCCAAATCCAGGTAAAAGTTTTATGAATATTTCCATTTAAATATTTTGTTTGAAAGTGTGCGTAAAAATAGTAAAACAATCTAGAATACAAAATCAATTCTAGAAGTCGTTTTCTATGTATAAAAAAATATTTCCTATTAGACCGTAAAAATTTATTTTTTATACATTACCTTTTTTATCGCATTAACAACATCTTCATAATTAGGCAACCACTCATTTAATAATACAGGTGAATAAGGAGCTGGAGTGTCAGCTGTATTAATTTTTTCAATCGGTGCATCAAGGTAGTCGAAAATTTCATTTTGCACCTGATAGGTTATCTCAGTCGAAATATTTCCAAAAGGCCATGACTCTTCTAAAATTACTAAGCGGTTTGTTTTCTTAACCGACTCAAAAATAGTTTGGTAATCCATTGGTCTTATAGTTCGTAAATCAATAACTTCCGTATCAATTCCAATTTTGGATAATTCGTTAGAAGCTTTCATAGCTTCTTTTAAAATTTTTCCGTAAGTAACTAAAGTAACGTCTTCTCCAGAACGTTTAATATCTGCTACACCAATTGGTAATGTATACTCTCCCTCTGGAACCTCCCCCTTGTCACCATACATTTGTTCTGACTCCATAAAAATTACCGGATCATCATCACGGATTGCTGATTTTAATAATCCTTTAGCATCATAGGGGTTTGAGGGAACAATAACTTTTAATCCTGGGCAGTTGGCATACCAACTTTCAAATGCTTGAGAATGAGTTGCTGCAAGCTGACCTGCAGATCCTGTAGGCCCCCTAAAAACTATAGGGCATGGAAATTGACCGCCAGACATCTGACGAATTTTAGCTGCATTATTAACAATCTGATCAATTCCTACTAATGCGAAATTAAAAGTCATGAACTCAATGATTGGCCTATTTCCAGTCATAGTGGAACCAACACCTATTCCAGAAAAACCTGCCTCAGAAATAGGAGTATCAATGACTCGTTTTTCGCCGAATTCATCCAACATTCCCTTCGATGCCTTATAAGCTCCATTGTATTCCGCAACCTCTTCACCCATTAAATAAATAGTATCGTCTCGTCTCATTTCTTCGCTCATTGCTTGGGCAATTGCTTCTCTAAATTGAATGGTTTTCATTTTTTAAATTACATTTGAATGCAAATTTAATCATTAATTATCTATTTAGTCTACTCAATAAAGATTGAAAATGTACGTTTGTAGTAAGCTAAACATTTAAAATCATAATAAAATTAATATATAATAAATTGAGATGAAATTAATTCAAATGTCAGTTAAAGGGATTTCTTACAGTGAGACTCAAACCGGAGCCTACGCATTAATTTTAAGTGAAGAAGAAGGTGAACGTAAACTACCTATAATAATCGGAGGTTTTGAGGCACAATCCATTGCAATTGCATTAGATGAACAGGTAAAGCCAAATAGGCCTTTGACTCACGATCTTTTTAAAAGTTTTGCCGACCGTTTTAGTATTCATGTTAAACAAGTAATCATTCATAAACTTGTCGACGGAGTTTTTTATGCAAGCTTAATTTGTGAACGTGATAAAATAGAAGAAATTATAGATTCTAGGACCTCAGATGCTATTGCATTAGCCTTACGTTACAAGGCTCCTATATACACATATGACTCCATATTAAAAAAGGCAGGATTCAAAGCTACAGTATCTGGAAGCTCAAAAAAATTATCTGAGGACAATTGGATTCAAAATTTTGCTGGCGAACAAAGCAAGAAAGACGAACAAATTAGTGATTTAAAAAAACTTTCAATTCCTAAACTTAAAACACTTTTATCAAAGTTAGTCTCCAAAGAAAGCTATGAAAAAGCCGCCCTTGTAAGAGATGAATTGTCTAAGAGAAAAAGCTAAATTATTTTATTGTTAATTTTTTTTTATAAACTTTATCGTTATAGATTTTTAAATCTATTAAATGCTTCTACTTTTGAATAAAGATATTTTATGAACCAATATTTAGATCTTTTAAAACATCTTCAAACAAATGGTAATGAAAAATCAGATCGAACTGGTACTGGAACGAAAAGTATTTTTGGTTACCAAATGCGGTTTGATTTGTCTGATGGCTTTCCTTTGGTAACTACCAAAAAAATACATGTAAAATCTGTTATTCATGAACTACTTTGGTTTTTAAAAGGGACAACTAACATTGCATATCTCAAAGAAAACGGTGTTCGAATTTGGAATGAATGGGCAGATGAAAATGGTAATTTAGGTCCAGTATACGGACACCAATGGCGCAACTGGAATAGTGAGGGGTTAGATCAGATCCAAGAAGTAATAAATACAATTCGAAGTAATCCAAACTCAAGAAGAATGCTTGTTTCAGCATGGAATCCTAGTGTTCTTCCTGACACTAAATTATCTTTTGCAGAAAATGTGGCAAATAATAAAGCTGCACTTCCACCATGTCATGCGTTTTTTCAATTTTACGTGGTAAATAGCAAACTCTCTTGTCAACTTTATCAGCGAAGTGCAGATGTTTTTTTAGGAGTTCCTTTTAATATTGCATCATATGCATTATTGACAATGATGATAGCTCAAGTATGTGGTTATAAGGCTGGGGATTTTATTCATACGTTTGGTGATGTTCACATTTACTCTAATCATAATGCACAAGTAAAAGAACAACTATCAAGAAAGCCAAAATCACTTCCTAAAATGGAACTCAATCCTAAAGTAAAATCAATTTTTGACTTCACATATAATGATTTTAAATTAATAAATTACGATCCGTATCCCCTGATCCCTGGAACAGTAGCAATTTAAATTTTTCCCTTCTTCAAAACTTCAATCAGTCTTGACAAATCATGGTTTGTATTAAAATAATGAAATGAAATACGAACTCCCTTTCCTCGAGGAACACACTTAATTTTATTTTTTATTAACCTTTTATATAGATCCTTTTTACCTTTCAAAATAAAAATACTGCTATGATTTTCTCTTTGTGAAACCCAAGGGTCAATAAAACCATTTGCATCTAAAAGTTGCTTAGCTTCTTGTGATATTTTATCTTTTTTTTTCATTAACGTACTAAAATCATTTTTTGTAAAAGCGTCGATAGCAAAGCGTAAACTAGCTACCGCTAGTATATTGAAATGTCCGCAAAAAACTAGATTAAATAAAGTTGAAGAATTTTTTTTTATCATGTCTAAGTAAGCATCTGAAACCATCAAAACACCATTCCCAAAACCTGCTAACAACCACTTATACCCACTTGCAGCTAGAACATCAAATGGAGAAGAGTCAAAATTAAAGTTATGCCCACCCAAAAACTGAGTGCCATCTGCAATTAAAATTAAATTTGGATATTGTTGTTTTATTTTTTTTAAAAAGTTCATATCAACAAGAAGTCCTGATGCATATTGGACAATACTAAGTGCAAGAATATCAATATCTCCACGAGCTAATCTTTTATCAATTGCTTCTTCAATATTTGAGCTTAAGGAAATCTTGTGAATATTAAAATCTTCTTCCTCAAAGGATTTGATCATTGAGGGGTAGTCTTCCTTCAATAATAGAATATTTAATTTTTTGGGCAATAGTGATATAATATTTCGAATTCCTATTGAAAAATTTGGAATAACAAATGTATTAGATGAACTAGCCCCAAAGAATTCTGCTAGAGCTATATGGGTATCATTAAGGGTAACATATGCATCTGTTTTATAATCTCCTCCGTTTTGAACATAAGCAGCTTCATGCTCACGCCTAAAATCAGCTAAAGCTTTTGACATTGGGCCTACATAGGCTGTATTTAAATAAGTACCATTTGTTAATAATGGGAAAAATTCTTGGTCCATGAGTGAAAAAGAAAAGTGTATTTTAGCTGTAAATTTAATCTTTTCGCGAGATGAATGATGTATATTCTTTAAAAGAAATTATACTAATTGCTGCAGCAGCAGAAAACGATGTCTTAGGAAAAGACAATAAGTTAATTTGGCATATTTCAAATGATCTAAAGCGTTTTAAAAGGCTTACAATGGGTCACAGTGTGATAATGGGGAGGAAGACCTTCGAATCTATGCCCAAGGCCCTACCAAATAGAACAAATATTATACTTACAAGAAACAGAGAATATCATGCTAAAAACGCATTGATTGCCCATACAACGGAAGAAGCATTATCCTTTACAAAAGAAGATCCGACTCCTTTTATTATCGGAGGAGGTGAAATTTATTCATTATTTCTACCTATCGCCGACGTGATTGAACTGACTCGAATCCATAAAAATTTCGATGGGGATGCTTTTTTTCCAGAAATTAAAAATTCAGAGTGGAAACTCATTTCTGATGAAAAGCATCAACATGATGGTGAGTTGTCTTTCAGCTACTCATATTTGACTTTTAAAAAGATAAATTCCAAAATATGAAAGCTTATGTGTTTCCTGGCCAAGGGGCTCAATATCCTGGGATGGGGAAAAATATTTTTGAAAGTTCGTCTTTAGCAAAAGAACGCTTCGAGGAAGCAAATGACATACTAGGTTTTAATATTACCAAAGTTATGTTTGGTGAAGATTCTGAGGCTCTAAAGCAAACAAGGGTAACACAACCTGCGATCTTTCTCCATGCAACTATTTTGAGTGAAGTTATGGCCGACCGATTTCAACCAGAGATGGTGGCTGGACATTCATTAGGAGAATTCTCTGCACTAGTATCCTCAAAAGTAATATCATTTCGTGATGGATTAAGCTTAGTTAAAGAAAGAGCATTAGCAATGCAAGCTGCTTGCGATAAAACTCCTGGAACTATGGCTGCTATTCTAGGATTGGAAGAAAATACAGTAGAATCAATTTGTGAATCAACTAAAGGAATAGTTGTAGCAGCGAACTACAATTGCCCCGGACAAATTGTTATTTCTGGCAGAAAGAGTTCTGTAGATAAAGCATGTATTTCTCTAAAAGAAGCAGGAGCAAAAAGAGCTTTAGAACTCCCTGTAAGTGGTGCTTTTCATTCAAATTTAATGGAGCCGGCTAAAGAACGTCTTGCAAAAGCTATTGAAAATAAACAGTTTTCGTCACCATTGTGCCCAGTTTATCAAAATATTTGTGCTTCTGGCATCGTTCACCCTGACGAGATCAAAGCGAACCTCATAGCTCAGCTTACTGGTCCTGTTAGATGGACTCAAACGATTAAACAAATGATTGCTGATGGAGCAACTCATTTTATAGAAGTTGGCCCAGGAAAAGTATTACAGGGATTGATAAAAAAAATTGATAATAACGTAGAGACTGAATCTAGAAATTAAATTTTTAACTATTTGCTTTTATCAAAAAAACGAATAATCGTCTTTGATATATATTCTATTTGGTCAAAGGTCAACTCTGAATGCATAGGTAGAGAAATTACTTCTTTAACTAATTGTTTTGACACTATAAAAGAAGAAGAATCTATCTTAGAAGATTTGTATGCTTTTTGTTTGTGCAATGGAATCGGATAGTAAATGCCACATGGAATTTTATGAGCATTTAGATAATCTACTAATAAATCTCTGTTACTTTTAAGAATTCGAAGTGTATATTGATGAAAAACATGAGAGTTACAATTTCTTTTTCTAAAAGGAGTTATAATTTTAGGGTGATCTTTTAATAATGTAGTATAGAAGATTGCAGCTTCTTTTCTCCTTTCATTATAAAAATCCAAATATTTTAATTTTACTTTTAGCACTGCTGCCTGAAGACTGTCTAACCTTGAATTAACTCCAACTTCATCATGATAATATCGCTTGTACATACCATGATTCACGATCCCTCTTATAAAATGTGCCAAATCATCATCGTTTGTTATAATGGCTCCTCCATCACCATACGCACCTAAATTCTTCGAGGGGAAAAAAGATGTTGCAGAAATATTTCCCAATGTACCTGTTTTTACCTTGGTTCCATCTGAAAAAATATAGTCAGCGCCAATAGCTTGAGCATTATCTTCAACTACAAACAAATTATTTTTTTTTGCTAGTGCTAAAATTTGTTCCATATCTGCTGATTGACCAAATAAATGTACTGGAATAATAGCTTTAGTTTTAGAATTTATAGCTCTTTCAATCGCTGCTGGATCTATATTAAATGTCTTTGGGTTTACATCTACTAAAACAGGTTTGAGTTTCAACAAAGAGATTACTTCGACTGTGGAAGCAAAAGTAAAGTCTGCAGTAATAACCTCGTCTCCAGGTTCAAGCTTTAATCCCATCAAGGCAATTTGTAAAGCATCTGTTCCATTAGCACAAGGGATCACATGTTTTACATCTAGATAACTTTCCAAATCCTTTTGAAACTGGTGAACCAAGGGCCCATTAATAAAAGAAGTAGAATTTAATACCTCTTGCATCGCATCTTTGATTTCATCTTTGATAAAATCATATTGTTTTTTTAAGTCAACCATTTTAATGGGATCCATAAATTGTCTTTTTGTAAATATAAATAGGAATCTTACTTAAACCAGGGTTTGAAAACGTTTTGGGATTATTATTAAGCTTTCCCCTTTTAAGGGTGCAGGTTTATTCCAGGAATACCATTTTCTCTTTCTATTTAAAAAGTCCCTCGCTTTATCAAATAAAAAGTCTCCTTCTTGAGCTGTTTCTTTTTCCATTGTTTTATATAATTTAAATCGGCGATTTAAATGCCCTCTCCATCCTTGGTTCGAGAATTCAGTTAGATCTGATTTATTCTTTGCACTTTTCAAGTCAACTAAACCAAAATGAAATAAAAATAGATTTGAATCAATCTTGTAATTTTTACCTTTGATACGATGAAATCCAGAGCCCCATTTTAAAGGTTTAAAACTTACTATTGGCTTTGTATATCGGTCTGAAATTTTGGCAAATTTACGCTGAGATAAAAACGGTGATTTTAAGTCAATAGCTTTTTCTAGCCCAGGATGTTGCGCTACATCCAGCCCTAATGCTGAGCATGAAGCAGATTTAAAATCTTGCTGTAAATAGGTCTTTAAACTAAATGATATTTTTGGGTCAACAATCAAAAATTCATCGATATCCATAGCTAAAACAGAATGATACTTTGGGTACAACTTACATGCAAATTCAGAAATTTTTTTGGCTCTATGGCGATCCCCCTCGGTTCTATTCAAATTTTGATGTTGAATTTGAAAACAATTAATTTTTGAAGCTTGCTTTGGTAATGGTTGATCCATACCATCAATAAAAAGATACAGATTTTCAAAACCTAAATGTTTACCATAATAAGAAATCCATTTATCAGCAAAAAAACTGTCATTTCTTACCATGGATATGGCTGCAATGAGTTTTTTCATTTTAATTTAAGTTGGATTCCTAAAATACGATTTAGACCTCTAGTTACTTTTACTTGGTCAGATTTTGAAGCTAAATCAAGACTTTGGATACAAAGAAATAATATTCCTTTATCAGATTCACATTGCTTAAACTTTCTATTAATATAGCTTTTGTTTGAATTTTTGGGCTGTATATAAACTGCATTTGAAGGAGCAAAATTTTTATTCCCAAAATTATACTCTAAATGATTAGCTAAAGCAACAGTATTAAATTGAGAATATTTTCTAAATCGATGTTTAATATTTTCCTCTAAAATTTTAGGATTGTTATTAAAAAATTCTCCTATTCTTTTTTTATTAAGTGCTAAAGGAGTGTGGCCCGATCTAAAATACCGGAATCTAAATCCTTGAATGAGAGCAGCATTCCATTGATTTATTTGAAATGATGGTGTCTTTTCCTTTTCTTGATTAAAAAATAACTTTTGAAAAAATGACTTTATACTATCCCAAAGTAATCTTTCAAAGGGAGGAAATACCCACCCGCCCCTCAATACAGGTCGCCCGTTTCTAAACCATACAGAAGGGTCAACAGGGCGAATTAAAAAAATATCATCATTGAAATAGACAAATTTTTCAGATAGACCTTTTATTCTCCATAACATATTTGAAATACAAATACTATTAAAAGTCGGTAGATAATTTTCATATCCATGAAATATTTCCCTGTGGTCTACAATACTTATATCAGAAACACGCTCGGGAAAATACTTTTGGACAACCTTATTTAACTTCGGGTCTTGATTATCCGTAACTATAAAAATATTACGTATAAAAGGAGCAAATTTTAGAATTGAAAGAATACAATAACTTACCTCATTTAATGAACTAAAGCGAGTGGAATCTAACCCTGGGGCTTTTTCTTTAAGCTCAGAATTATGAAAATGTTTACGTTTTTCTAATAACTTAGGATCAGAACCGTCTACCCAAGCTATCACTGCATCAATCGAAGTTGTATGTGTATTCATATTAAATTTCAAATATAGGCATTTGGTAAATCCTCATAACTAAAAATGCTAGATCTATTTTAATGATGGATTGACAAGGAATTGTATATTTGGTCTATATCAAAATAGGATGCAAAAGTTTTTTTTATTAATATTTTTATTAATTGTACATCCCTTAATTGGTCAAGAAAAATCTCCTAATATAATATTGATGATTGGAGATGGGATGGGCCTTTCTCATATTAGTGCTGGGATGTATGCCAACAACAATTCTACGATACTAGAAGAATTTGAGTATGTAGGTCTATCAAAAACACATTCATTGAATTATTTGGTAACAGATTCGGCAGCTTCAGGAACTGCTATGGCTACTGGAGTTAAAACTCTAAATAGAACTATTGGTATTGATGAAAATAACAAAAACTCAAAAAGTATTTTAGAGATATGTAAAGAAAATGATTATCGTGTTGGTCTAGTTGTTACATCTGAAATTGTGCATGCAACGCCAGCAAGTTTCTATGCTAAGGTTCCTTCAAGATATGATTACGAAAATATTGCATCCCAATTAAGTGAGCATAATATTGATCTAATTGTAGGTGGTGGGAAAAAGCACTTCAACAAAAGAAAAGATAAAAGAAATTTATTGGAGGAAATGTCTGATTACACTTTCGTCAAAAATTTTGATGAATTTAAAAANTCTANTTCAGANAAAATTGGTTATTTCACTTANCCNAGNGANCCTCCNCCAAAAGAATTTGGAAGAAAACCNAGNCTTGATGATCTGACAGAGGNAAGNATAAAAAAATTATCTCGNAATAAACCCTTTTTTATGATGNTAGAATCTTCTCAAATTGATTGGGGAGGAGAAGACAACTCTTTAAGNTATGTNCTTTCTGANTTCAAAGAATTTGATTTNGCTATTGCTAAAGCTTTNGNTTTNGCNNNANCTGATGGAAATACANTAGTNATNGTNACTGCTGATCATGAGTCNGGAGGTTTATCTGTNNTAGGNGGAAANGTTAAAAAATCNCGTGTTCGAGCTAGTTTNTCTATTGGTGGTCATACTGGAACAATGGTTCCNGTTTTTAGCTTTGGTCCTTATTCAGATTTATTNAAAGGAATTTATGAAAACACCTCAATATTTGATAANATGCTNTNTGCNGTTNANNGNGGATTAAANTAGTTTATTTAGTTCTAGCCTTNTCTACAATAGTTTTTTCAAACTTANTATCATCTTCTATTACTTCATAAAAGTCATTCATNAAATCGAACATATTTTGANACTCNTTNGGNTNAGAAAATTGNCTCTCAAAACTTGCAACCATATCCATNAAATCTGATTTTTTATCAATAAACTGCTTNCGAACTTTATCAAAATACTGNTGTTCTCTTTTNAAACCTCTATATACCCTGTCNTGAACAGAANTNATACCTANAGTTGTATTTACTGTTGCATAACTAGGATTTACCCANCCTGACATATCAAAATCATAAGGTAANGGTATAATTTTTTTATCTGAATATAANAGTTTTCCATTATGCTGATAGGCGGTTGAAAAGTCNGTATTNCCTAATAAAAATTGNAAAAANGANACNTGCACAGATGAAACATGATCCATTCCCATTGGATGAACAAATCTTTCAAATACTTTNCCTTCNTGACGTTTTGCNACACGTTTNTCGTCCTCTATTANAAANCCTTTNAGTTNAAAANTTTTNGTTTTCTTTCCGCGTATTTCAGTAAAATCNATATTTACTCTTTTNGTTTTNAAGTGATANGGAGATACNTTTTCATAAATNTTATAGGCNATAAATTCNTGNANGATATTATCATTATTTTCAGATTCTAATTTACAAGGAAGNACAAGCTTCATGGTTTTATTNCCATCAAAAATNGTCTCTTTGTATTGATCCTTTTTGATTTTCATTTTGATTGGAGGNAAGTAACATTCTGCACGTCTAAAATTTCCTCTNGCNCGAAGCCTTACNTCAATTGAGGNCCACTTTCCNTCATGNAAATACTCCATNGANGTTTTAATAAATGTAGTATCNTTTGTNTTTTTATTAACTTCTTTNTTAGAGTAACTAAGTTTAATATCCATGGGTGTTTGATCAGCATAGAGNGCNTCTGATTTAAGAGAGGTTTGAGCNCTCAGAAAAATGGANATTAAAAAAATGATCGGNAGTAAAGCTTGTTTGTTCATNTTTTAGTTATTAAATTACTCAAATATAANAAATATTTTTATGTCTAGATATCTCATAATCATCAACTTCAGAACATTAATNACNNTNGGGCTATCACTTTTANTACCCTNTTTAGCNTATNAATTTAANGTAGTTTACAACATTGATTTGACACTAATGAGTATNGCTATAATCTTTCCATTAGTTTTTACNATNAGGGGAGCTTTTAGAAGGCGTGAAAAAGCCTTGGANCATNTGAGCCGCTTTCGAGCAAGNNTNAAAACAGTTGAAAANTTTTTCCATAATTCTAANATGCCTGATGANCTNAAGNTAGAAAGTAGTAAAGTTTTAAAAGAATTAAATGATGCTCTTTTTGGACATCTAAANACAAAAACTGAAGACACNTCAGATTATGATGTNAANCTCAAANCTNCACTTNATTTTATAACAANAAATAAAGAATTAATTTCTNNNGGAACACGAGAGAAAATCTATCGTTTTTNCAGNGATGTAATTGATAGCGCAGATAATTTAATTGCAATTCATTCCCACCGAACTCCAGTTAGTTTAAAAGCCTATTGTNTAATTTTTATTTATATATTTCCNGTTGTATANACACCTACAATAATTAATAAAATTGGTTTNGATAATCCAAGCTGGCTTACNTTTTTTATTGTAGTNCTTAGTGAATTTATTTTGATTTCGCTTTATAATATTCAAGACCAAATGGAATATCCTTTCGATGATGAAGGACTGGATGATATCAAATTCAAAATATTCAAAATCGATAGAAATTAATTTAAATTCTATTTATTATTTTTCATTCGAGGCCTTATTTAAATAAACTAATTTAACTTAGTTAAAGTGAAAAAAATATTTCTTGTTGGACTTGCTTTTTTTAGTACTAACTGNAGCAATCCTTCTGGTGAGGAGAAACTAAACAAAATTATCTCTTCTTATGAAAATTATAAAAGCTACCAAACCGATGAAAACCCGTTAGGTAATTACACCGAAGAACGATTTGAAACCTATGCAAATTTTTGTGATTCTTTAAAAAATAAACTAAGAGAAATAGATCCAAAAAAACTGACTGATGATGATCAAATATCATACTCTTTACTCAATTTTTCTCTAAATGAAACTGTGGTTAAATACAAATTTAAAACACATTGGAATCCTATTTTATCTGATGCAGGGTTTCATTCTAGTCTCACATACCGTGTAAGGCCGTTAACAGATAAAGAAAGTGCTCTTAAATACTTAAACCTTTTAAAAGCAATTCCAAAGTATATAAGTCAACAATCAATACTAATAAAGAAAGGACTTGATGCTGGCATGGGTCAGCCTTTGGTTATTTTTAGAGGTTATGAATCTACTTATGACCTTCATATAACTAAAACTGCTGAGGAGAATTTTTATTATTCACCTTTTCTTAAGCTTCCCTCCCAAATGAGCATTGCCGAGAAAGACTCACTAAAACTTGCAGCAAAGCAAGTAATCTTCAACGATGTTATTCCAACATTTAAATTAGTAAAAAGTTTTTTTGAAGATGTTTATTATCCTAATGCAAGAGAAAATATAGGCGTTTCTGAAACTCCAAATGGAGCAGCTTATTATCAAAGTCGTATTGACTTCTACACTACCATGAAAGAAACACCANAAAGTATTCATGAAAAAGGGCTAAACGAAGTTAGTCGTATACGAAAGCAGATGGAAGCTATAGTTAAAGAGGTAGAATTTAACGGAACTATGGATCAGTTTATAAATTTTTTAAGAACCGACCCCCAGTTTTATGCCAAAACACCAGAAGAGCTTTTAAAACATGCTCGAAACATNGCTAAAAAACTTGACGAGCAACTTCCCCGTTACTTCAAAACTTTACCAAGAAAACCTTATGGTGTAGCACCTGTACCAGACGCAATTGCTCCAAAATATACAGCAGGACGATATATTGGGACTTCAAAAGAAAGTACAGACCCTGGATACTATTGGGTCAACACNTATNATCTNCCAAGTAGACCCCTTTATGCTATTCCTTCACTAACTGCTCACGAAGCAGTTCCAGGGCATCACCTGCAAGGATCTTTAAATAACGAATTACCCAATTCAATTCCTAAGTTTAGAAGAAATCTATACCTATCCGCATATGGAGAAGGATGGGGTTTATATACAGAGTACCTGGCGGAGGATATGGGAATTTATACAACTCCATACGAACACTTTGGAAAACTCACTTATGAAATGTGGCGGGCTTGTCGGCTTGTTGTAGATACAGGAATTCATGCTTTTGGATGGTCCAGAGATGAGGCGATAAATTTTATGGCTGAAAACACAGCTCTGTCAATGCATGAAATAAATACTGAAATAGATCGATATATTTCATGGCCAGGTCAAGCTTTAGCATATAAAATGGGAGAAATTACTATACGTGAACTTCGCCAAAAAGCAGAAAAAGAACTTNAAGGAAAGTTTGATATTCGTGAATTCCATGAAATTATTTTGGGAAAAGGAACAGTTACGCTACCTCTTCTAAAAGAAAGGGTTAATCAATATATCCAAAAAAATAAATAAGAATTTAAATGAGCAAAATTAAGGTTAGCATTTTTAGAAAATCTAATGGAAAGATTGTTATTGAGGGTCCAGTTCGGCTAACCGANGAACAAGGCAACGAATTACCCCATGGTGACACTTTTAGTCTTTGTGGCTGTGGGAAATCGAAAAGAATGCCGTATTGTGATGGTTCTCATAAAGAACAGATATGATGACTTTTATAAGCTTTTTAGCCTATACAATTTTTGTTGCAGTTTACTCATGGTATCGTCTTCGTAAAGAAAACTTAAGTTCTCAAGATGGATATTTTTTAGGTGGTAGGAGTCTAACTGGCGTTGTAATTGCAGGGTCAATGCTGCTGACAAATATATCAACCGAACATCTGATTGGGATGAATGGATCTTCTTATAAAAATGGGTTTATTATTATAGCATGGGAAGTCACCTCTGCACTGGCACTTGTTGCTGCGGCTATTTATTTTGTTCCTAAATACCTAAAAATGGGACTGACTACAATTCCACAGTATTTAGAGCAGCGTTTTGATCAAACTACCAGAACTTTAGTAGCATTTTTCCTAATGGTTTCATTTGTAGTAACCATACTGCCAATCGTTTTATATACTGGAGCAATTAACCTAGAAAGTATTTTTAATATTTCTGAAATATTAGAGATCTCACAACAAAAGGGGATTACCCTTACTGTAATTGTTATTGGACTTATAGGTTCTTTATATGCCATTATGGGAGGTTTAAAAGCTGTTGCAGTATCAGATACACTCAATGGGTATGGTTTACTTTTAGGAGGTCTAGCTGTTCCGTGCATTGCATTACTTAGTATCGGAAATGGCAGCATATTTAATGGGTTGGAGAAAGTATATAAGCATGCGCCTGAAAAATTTAATGTGATTGGAAGTGCGGACTCTGTGCTTCCATTTGAAGTATTATTTACTGGACTAATTATAAACCAACTTTACTTTTGGAGTATGAACCAAACCATTATCCAAAGAGCCTTGGGGGCAAAAAGTCTAGTTGAGGCTCAAAAGGGATTACTTTTTACTGGAATATTAAAAATATTGGTCCCCTTAATTATTATACTTCCTGGGGTTATTGGTTTTTATTACTACGGAGATAGTTTATTTGAAAATCAAGATATGATATATCCAGAACTAATCAAAAAAGTGTTTCCTGTTGGACTTATTGGAGTTTTTGCAGCTATAGTTATGGGGGCAGTTTTAAGTACTTTTAATAGCGTTCTAAATAGTGCAGCCACAATTTTTAGCATAGATCTTTACAAAGGATATTTTAACCCTAATAGCTCTGATAAAAATTTAGTTAAAGTAGGAAAACTAACCTCAACTATACTAGCTGTTTTTGCAATTATAGTCGCTCCTTGGGTAGCTAATGCTCCTGATGGTCTTTACCAACTTTTACAGCAATTAAATGGGATTTTCTTTATCCCAATAGCTTCAATTATGATTGCTGGATTTTTCACAAAAAATATTTCTGCAATAGCTGCTAAAATTGCTTTGGGTGTTGGATTAAGCTTTTATTTAATTTGTACCTTTATTTATCCTGTAAAAATCCATTTTGTTCATATTTGGGGAATTGAATTTGTCCTAAATATGGCNGTGATGTANNGNGTCTCTTATTTTTATCCAAGACANGANNTNACTGAGAAAANTCATCCNCCACTTTTAGATCTNAAAGGTTGGAAATATACCAATCATCTTTCTATAAGCTTATGTGTAATTACCCTTNTAATTTANATTAGNTTAGGAAGCTGGAATTAATATTTTTAAANCTATAAAATTTAATANGCAGAAGANNTTTATTCCACTTCTACTATTAATTCAATTTCAACTGCTATGCCNATAGGNAGTGATGCCATTCCAACTGCAGANCGGGCATGCTTCCCTTTTTCTCCGAATACTTCCACCATCAGATCTGAAAACCCATTGATTACTTTCGGCTGATCTGTAAATTCGGGTGAGGAATTGACCATGCCTAAAACTTTGACTATTCTTTTAACTCTTTTTAGATCACCTAGTTCAGCTTTAAGAGTTGCAAGGTGATTTATTCCAGTTATTCTTGCTGCCTGGTATCCTTGTTCAATGGTGAGGTCCTCNCCTAACTTTCCCGTTATATAANCTCCATCTGNTTTTTTAGGACCACTCCCTGACAAAAACAATAGATTTCCTGTTTTGACTGCTCTAACATAATTAGCAACTGGAGGAGATACCTCTGGTAATTGAATTCCTAACTTTTCTAGTTGAGCCTCTGGATTATAAGATGGATCTATTTTAGAATTATTTGAATTGTTTTTGGTTTGCTCACAAGAAACTAAANACAAGACTAGTATGAGGTAACTAAAATNTTTCATATTAAAAATTTGATNTTANACAATTTACAAAATCTTTTAAAGTAAAGTTTTCAANTAATAAATNGAATCCNTTTTTAATTAAAGTCCCTTTCAAAAAAACCATTCTCCTGATTCCAAACAAAATCTGAAATTGCTTGGTTATTAAAAGGGTTATAAAAAACTTCAATAAATTGATATTTATCGGAGTCTTTAAGTTTTACTCGAACGATATAAGTGTGGTAATGATATATATCATAGTTACTTAAATAAGTATTGTAGGAGTCCCAAGCAATATTCATGACAAAAGAAACATTACTAAAATTTTTAGTTACATAGTCTACTATTTGGTCATAAATCTCATAATTTTCTGAATCCATTATTGAAAAACCAGGCACTTGATTTTTATTTTCTCCATCGACNAATTGCTTGTAATCATTGATTATATTTTCGATAGANGTTTTTTCAGGTGCATTTTTTATACCGAGTTTTTCAAAATCAGATAAATAAGATCTTCTTTCGGNTTCTTTTTCTTGNAAAACAAAATTTCTTTTTTGTTTATTAAAAACATATTTAGAAGAAAAAGTATTTTCATTCATATCATGTTCTACTTCTAAATATCTAAATTCTTGATTTTGATTCTTGTTTTTAATTTGAACCCTAACACTATATTTTTCAATGTGTGATTTAGCAATAGGATTTGTTGAAGTTTCATATGATAGCCAAACTACATTTCTTACTGATTCTACTATATTATTATAGTTGACTTCAACATAAGATTTAATGGTATTGTTTATTCCAGGATTAATTGGCGTAATTAGAATTCCTCTCTCATTATATTCAAATTGACTATGTCTGAAGATAAAATTTTCTGTTTTTTGCTCTTGAGCAATGGCAGCTATTGAAGTGACTAAAAATAAAAAGGTCAAAGTTTTTATCATATCACAATATAAATATTATTTTGGTTTAGTCGGCCCTTGTTTAGTTGTTTGATCTCCTTCTCCTAATCTTATTCTCAGGACAAGTTCATGTGTTCTCAAGTTTAATTGAGACAGCCCATTATCTGTTGGAGTTTCATAGGCATACCCTACATCAAACATTCCCAGAGAGATCATACTCATAAGAGCCATTGAACTATTAGTTCTAAATGATAGTCCTACATCAAACTGATTCTGCCAACTAATCATACCGGTAAGGTCAGCTGTGGCAGGAAGACCTTTCACTTTTCTTATCATTAGCGATGGTTTTAAAAAGATACCGTTAGAGACAGGCAAGTCTACCCCAGCTCCTAAATAGGCATGCACCCTGTCTTTAGCTGTCACAGCTAGATTATCACCCTCTCTTTTTACATTAAATAGTCTTGGTATGGAAAAGGAGACCCAGTAGCTTGGGGATCTAAAATAAGCTCCTGCTCCAATATTGGGGTTAAACCTACTTAAATTCACTTGAG
>NHIC01000005.1:0-6963 GCA_002169865.1 Flavobacteriaceae bacterium TMED179
GTATAGATTCCTATTGTAATTTTTTATCTCATTTATTACCTCAGATATATTATCAATCGGTTTATTCAACTTGCTTAATGGTTTATGTAGTTTAACTGCGCTAGTTAACTTAGGCATTGAAAGCAATGGGGATATGGTTGATTTAATTGTTCGCTGAGTCTTTGGACCCCAGCTAGGTCTAATAATAAACTTAGATAAATAAATTTCACTCAGTTTATCAATTTCAATATTTCTAATATTGTTTGCCCTCTCAAACCTCTTCCAAAGATTAACAACTCTTCTAGCATCCTTGATATATCTTTCTGAACAACCTTGTGAAATCTTATCTTTTATCCCCTTATTTAATATCTCTACGACCGTTGGGATTAAGTCAACTTCTTGTTTAGTTTTTTGAGGTGGTCTCCAGCCTTCGATTAGTTTTAATTCAAAAGCAGCTTTTAATAATTCAGGATTATCATAAGATGTAAGTTTTAATCCTATAACCTTTCCAGTCCAAAATCTATATCTACTATTAGCATAAAATAGATTGATTACAGGGACTCGTTTTTCATTACCAATTGTTAGTTTCCAATGTTCCATACTGTCAGTTTTTACTGTCAGTTTGGTTTAGTCTATTGTAATCCCCTGTGTTTATTTAGCTCAGCCGGTTAGAGCGTCGGATTCATAACCCGGAGGTCGGGAGTTCAAGTCTCCCTCTCGCTACTATTAAGGTCTTCAAATGAAGACCTTTTTTATTGTTTTTTGGCTAATAAAAATAAAAAGTGAAAAAAACCCTTCTGATATTAATAACAATTAAAAATGGACAAACTTGCAATCATTTATCAGTTTGCTTTTTAAAGTTTTATGTATATTTTTTATCATGAAGTTTTTGAAATAATCTACTAATTATTACAGTTAATAAAGCACCTATAAGGTTTAACCACAAAAAACTTACTAAATCTTGAACAAAAATGAAGATAACGATAGATTCAGAAACCACCGCTGACCAAAAAACTGCTTTTGCTTTTATACTTTTTATAAAAATAGCAACTAAAAAAATACCAAGTATAGTTCCATAAAACACAGAGCCGATTATATTAATTAATTGTATAAGATTCTCAAATAAATTTCCAATACTTGCAAAAAAAATGGCAAGAAGTCCCCAACATAAGGTGAATACTTTTGATACATTTACATAATGTAATTCTGATTTTGGACCTATATTTCTTTTATACAAGTCAATTGTTGTTGTTGTAGCAAGAGCATTAAGTTCTGATGCTGTTGAACTCATTGCTGCAGAAAAAATTACAGCAATAAGTAAACCAATAAGCCCTGAGGGAAGGTTGTTGAGAATAAAAGAGATAAAGACATAGTCTTTATCATTTGTCTCTTGTTCTGGAACTGCCATTCTAATAATGGTTTTTGCTTTATTACGTTGATCTAATTCTTTTTTTCTCAAAAATTTAATCTCATCTTGATTGCTCCTATTTATCAATGCATTTTTGAGTTCTTGTTGTGTTTTTAAATTTTCTATTTCTAAAGTTTTGAAGGCAGCTAATTCTTCAGTTTTTTTTATTGAAGCGATAGCTTTTGGATTAAAATTTAATGGAGCAGATTCAAACTGATAAAACACAAAAACCATAACACCAATTAAAAGAATAAAAAATTGCATAGGAACTTTCAACAGACCATTCATAACAAGTCCTATTTGACTTTCTTTTAAGGATTTTCCAGACAGATAACGTTGTACTTGAGACTGATCTGTACCAAAGTATGAGAGGGCTAAAAAGAATCCTCCCGTCAAACCACTCCAAAAGGTGTATCGACTTCTTAGATCAAAGCTAAAATCCAAAACTTCTAATTTTCCTGCTTTTCCTGCAATTTGAAGTGCATCTGAAAAAGAAATACCTTCTGGAAAGCCTTTAATAATATATCCGAAAGCAATAAATATTCCAAGGAAAATTATAAACATCTGTTGTTTTTGAGTAACATTTACTGCTTTGGTTCCACCAATCAGGGTATATGTAATGACTAAAGATCCAACTAGGATAACCATGAGTTTTAAGTTCCATCCTAGAACAACACTTAAGATAATGGCTGGTGCATATATCGTAATCCCTGAAGCTAAACCCCTTTGTAAAAGAAATAATATTGCAGTTAAGGTTCGGACTCTGATATCAAAACGATTCTCTAAAAATTCGTAAGCAGTGTATACCTTAAGTTTATGATAAATTGGAATAAAAAACAAGCATACTACAAACATAGCAAAGGGTAGTCCAAAATAAAACTGCACAAATCCCATACCATCGTGATAAGCTTGGCCTGGTGTTGACAAAAAAGTAATAGCGCTCGCCTGAGTAGCCATAACAGAAAGACCTACAGTCCACCATCTGGCTTCATTTCCCCCTTTTAGATATTCATGTATATTTTTATGACTGTTATTTTTCCATATACCGAAAAGAACGATAATTGTTAAAGTGATGATAAGGACGATCCAATCGAATAACTCCATTATTTATAGAATGTCATAAAAATGAAAAAACAAAGCCAGTACAAAACGTTAATACCAATAAGTAGTAAGTAGGTGGATTGTTTCATTTTCCGTAAGATATTAAGTTGATAAACAAACGATAGGCTCCAGGTACTCCTGCAGGTAGTTCACGAAAAAAACTTAAACCTGTAAAAATAAATTTTCCTTCACCATAATCTGCGACTAGCAGACTTCCATTTTTTGGTTTCTCTCCTTTGTCATTCATAGAAAACAAGGTTTGGTAACGATCGTCCCAATCATACGCAAAATACAAACCTCGTTCTTGTACCCAGTCATCAAAATCCTTAGATGAAATTTTATTTGGCTTATTTAAAAGTAGATGATTTTTTTGTAAAAAACGAACTTCGGCATTTTCGTTGGTAACGCGATCTCTAGAGATTTTAATCGGGTAAGGTGCCATTTGTGATGAATCAAAACCTCTGCTTGTATTGTATTGAACAATCACTGTCCCTCCTTGTTTTACATAATCCCACAAAATTTTATTTTTATATGCTAATTCTTTATGTACATTAAAAGCTCGAATACCTACTATAAGTGTAGGGTAGGATAAAAGTGATTCTAATCTCAAATCATTAACATTAATTTCAGTGACTGATATACCTAAATTGCGAAGACTTTCAGCAACTTTATCACCTGCTCCATTTAGATAAGCTACTTTATTAACGTTGGTTTTAATGTCAATCCTAGAAGCAGTAGTTTTGTTGGGACTTAATAAAAACTGTTTTGATATGTGAGGATAGTTAATTTCTTTTAGAGACATATCGTAATTTTTTTCTCCCTCTGTAACTATGGAAGAAAAATTTCCAGTACAATTTCCTTTCGGAGGAGTTACTTCAAATATATATTCTTTCGAAACTCCTGTCTTTTTAATTTCAACTTTTTGACTTTGTGGAAGAACAGTCCAACCCTCTGGAGTGTTCAGGGACACTTTACCTCTAAAATTATTAATGTGTGAGAGAACCTGAAGACGAACTTTTTTTGATAAATCATCTTGAAATAAAATAACTTTTTTATTTAGTTTGGTCGTTACTCTCGGTAGTATTTGAAAATTTTGAATCACTTCTCCAGCAACCCTGTCAGTTGAACGGTAGGTAAGTGGAATGTCAATTGGAATAACAATATTATTAATTTGAATTGATATTTTAGCTTTTAAAAGATTTGGAGTTTCCGGTAAACCTTTAAAATTTTCATTTTGTACTTCATAATTACCTAAATTACCTTCTTTTAATAACCAATATGGAGTAGTATTTTCATTAGGTAGTTTTATATTTTTGAGTCTTTTCCAAACTTTATTTTGGATTAAGATTTTTGAAGGTTCTAGTTTTAAAAGACCATCAACAGAGATTAATTTAACTGAAATAGGGCTCGGATTGATTACTTTAATTTCCACAGGGATATAAGATTCTGGTACACCTGTTTCTTTAAAAGTATTGAATTGTAATCGAAGTCTTAAGCAATTTTTGATCAATTTTTTTACTTCTGCTAATTTGATTTTTTTCCAATGATTGTTTTCAAGATTTCTTATCAATTGATATACCTCTGCTAATGCAGAAACACTTTTATAGGGTTTTTCTATATCAAAATCAGAAACTATTGCTTCAATTTGTTTTTTAATATTATTACCTCCTTCTACACGATTCCATGAAATATCGATTCCATCCAGTGGATTGGTATTAGAGGGTTTGTTTCCATTTATTAATTCTAAGTATTCCGTTTGGCTTCCCAATTTAGGAGAACTACCAAAACCTTGTGATTTATGTTGACTTCTACTTTTAGCAGCAACTTCTTCATTAGTTCTGCCTAAAAGTAAATCTACAGGATTACTTTCCAGAGGAATCATGTTGCTTTTATCAGCTTTTTTAAAGTTTTCTCTTCCTCCATAGGCCCACCAAGATGTATTATAAAATTGACGATTCGTTTGCCAAAGGCTTACGCGATTTAATTGTTCTGGGAACGCATTAGGGTCGTTTGATAAATGAAATGCTTTTTCACTGAGCATGGATGAACTGGTATGATGGCCGTGTGTACTCCCTGGTGTTCGATGATCAAATCGATGGATTATAATGTCAGGTTTAAAAGCTCTAATTCGAAAGACAATCTGTGATAAGATTTCTTTTTCGTTCCAAATATTTAGGGTTTCATCTGGATTTTTAGAAAATCCAAAATCATTCGCTGTTGTAAAAAACTGTTGACCTCCATCAATTTTTCTTGCTTCTAGAAGTTCTTGTGTTCTAATTAATCCTAGTTCCTCTCTTAATTCAGTACCAATTAGGTTTTGACCTCCATCACCTCTTGTGAGAGAGAGATATGCAGTACGGGCATTGTATTGATTGGAAAATAAAGAAATCAAACGAGTGTTTTCATCGTCAGGATGTGCAGCAACATAAAGAACTGAGCAAAGGGTATTAAGCTTTTGAAGTTGCTTAAGGATTCGGGCACTATCTTGACTAAAGATGGCTGAAAGGCTCGTTAAAAAGAAAAACAAGAATACTTTTCTCATAAATATTAGTTTAGTCCCAATGAATCTCGAAAACTTTCATCTCCAAGTTTATTTAATTTCCAGTAGGATAGTTTTAGGGTTTTTTTAATTTGAGCACTAGTGGTTAGATCTTTATTTTTTAAATCTTGTTCAGTCCATCCAATGATCTTAAACGGAGCTTTTGGCTTAAAGTCTATAGTAATCTTACGATATAATTCAGGATAGGTTATAGAGTAAGTATTNAAGCTTTGATTTTGTNNCAAAAATGCTTCTGCTTTGTATAATTGAATNGGTTTATGTTTAAGNCGTAAATATTCNAAGGAAGGAAGTAATTGAAAAGANCCCTCAGGAAGNNGTTCAGGTTGGGTGCGGATCCANATCCAAAGCTCCTCTTCTGTTAAAGCATCTTGGAACTTNAAATTTTGATCCGATTCNCCTTCAAAATATGAGTGACTANTAATTTCTATANCTTTTCTTCGGTTAAGTTGAAGATANGATTGTCCACACCATTCTTGTATAGAGGTTGTNGCTTTTANCATAGGTTTACTTTGTCCCAANCGNGAAAAAATNCTNGTCATAATGGAGTAAGGGTATATGCCTGTTAAAAAGTTTTTGGTNCGATTNAGTTTTAATATACTNTGTGATGNTTCAGATTTTTNATTGGCTTTNACNTGNTCNTTAGACAAGAAGTCTTCGGTAACATAAATNAATACTGCACTNCCTTTCCTAGGAGAANCGTATCGAGACTGGTTTAATTCATAAGTNGTTATTTCAGCTTTTCCATCAAACCAATAATTCTTAAATTCTTGATTTAATGGAATTGAAGTTGNATNNGAANGTNTTNATTTTGANTCAGNGCANCTTGTTANAACTANTAAAACAATNGGNATTATNATTTTCATAGNTTCAAGATATTGTGAATTTNGAAAATCGACTAATTTTCACTTATAATTTCTTTTATTTTTTTCAATACTNTNGGTANTGGTAGTCCAATGATATTTGAANAACAACCCTCTANAGANATNACGTTTTGCATTCCAAANGAATCCTGNATTCCNTAAGCACCAGCTTTNTCTAGTGGCGAACCTGTCATAATNTATTTTTTTATTTCTNTATCTGAGAGTTCTCCAAAGGTNACTTTAGAAACTTCATAAAGTATTTCAAATTTTTNTTTNTGTAAGAANCCNACTGANGTTATGACCTCATGACTTGANTNTGAAAGNGCNGNNAGCATTTTTTNTGCTTCTAANNAGTTTTTNGGNTTTCCTAAAGANTNATTNTNATGCCAAACNATTGTATCTGCNGTAATNATCAATTGATTATTTTTTATTTTNTTNANAAAAGNGTTGGCTTTNTGACGNACTATATGTTGGGAAATTTCGATNCCATTNAGTCCCNAAGGGAATTCTTCANTTACNGGGATTACTTTAACAACGAAAGGAAAGCCCATNTCNTGAAAAAAAGCNTGCCTTCTAGGTGANCTAGAAGCNAAAATTATTTCAANTCNTTCTTTTTCGATCATTTAATCTTTTNNANCACCTATNTCCAAACTCCATTTTCCTTGAACACGAAGTACTTGTTCAATTATTTCNCGNACACATCCTTGTCCTCCNTTTTTATGTGAAATNTAGTTTACANTCTGTTTTGACATCTGAAACNGCATCTGCNGGGCAACAGCTNANNCCNACTTTTTTCATTANTGGAATATCNGGAANATCATCNCCTACATACAAAATTTCTTCNGGNTTTAATNTNTAATTNTCNANTAANTCTTGANANGANTCAAGTTTATNATGGGCTCCNAGNTAAATATCATNAACACCTAANGCNTTNAANCGNTCACGAATANNTTCNTTANTTCCNCCNGNGATAATTACAATNTTATANCCNTGANTCAAGGCANANTTAATTGCATANCCNTCTTTNGTGTCAANNGANCGCANCATNTCNCCTT
>NHIC01000005.1:6968-93693 GCA_002169865.1 Flavobacteriaceae bacterium TMED179
GTNANTANNACNTTTCCATCNGTTANAACNCCATCTACGTCAAAAATAAAGGTNNTAATTTTAGGTAATANNGATTTGTAATTTNTATTNGACATNANTTTTTTNAATNGCCAAAGTTAATACTTTATAAATTTNTNTTACNNNATGNNTCTTTTATNAANTNAAGNTGNTTTNAAATTGTTTNCNTATCGTTTCGAATAGCAGGGCCAGTTTGTGCAGCCTTNGGGNTCATGGTTTNCAATTTATCAATGGTTTCCTGNATTAATGGTTTTAGGAGATTAAAGGGTATGTCATTGTTTTTNCAGATCAAAGCNGCTTCAGAAAATAGATGGTTAGTNAAATTATTAACAAAGATAGCTGATANATGNAATTTTGCTCTTTGCTTTGAATTCATTTNNTAGAAAGNAGCTTTTATACCTNTAGCNAGATTTTTNAATATNATGAGGTCTTTTTTGATTTTACTTTCTATGATAATTGGAANGNTTGAAAAATCAATATCTCTACCTATGCTAAAACTTTGTAATGGATAAAATACTCCAGTACGTTTTTGATTAATAATNTCTANGGNAACTGNACCAGCAGTATGAACTATAAAAGCATTATTAGGAAGTTCTTTAGAAACTTTAAGTATTGAATTATCAGAAACAGCNAGAAGATAAANATCTGCATTTTGNNGTTTATCAATCTTTTGAACTATTGGAATTCCCTCAGGTGTCANGGTCTTTTTACTAGATCTTACTACCCATTGAATTATATCTAAATCTTTTTTACAGATAATTGTTTTATAAAGCTGAGTACCTAGTTTTCCCGATCCTATCAGAATTATTTTCATTAAAACCAAAAATACAAAACCATAATGATATGGAGTTTAATTTAATTGTAGACATTATATTTTTAAAAGTAAAAAGAGGTAGCAGAATTATTCTACAAGCATTATATTTGCTTTTGAAAGATGATGTAATTGATGAAAGAAAGGTTCCTTAATATTTTATTTTCCACAAGACTTACCGCCATGTTTTTTATAATATATCCCACCGCAATGGCTTTTGGCACTTTCATCGAAAGTTGGTACAGCACAGACACTGCTAAAATTTGGATATATAATGCTTGGTGGTTTGAGCTTATCATGGTTTTTATGGCAATTAATTTTTGTGGTAATATTTTTAAATATCGCCTTTATAAAAGGGAAAAATGGGCAGTATTACTTCTACACCTTTCATTTCTTTTGATTCTTNTAGGAGCTTTTGTTACTCGTTATATNGGCTATGAAGGTGTTATGCCTATTCGTGAAGGGATGACTGAAAGTAAAATNCTATCTGATAAAACATACTTAACANTATTCATTGACGGTGAAATTGATGGACAGCCAAGAAGAAAGAAACTTGAGGATGACCTATTATTATCCGAACANGCAAAAAATGANTTTTTATGGAATAATNATTTTAACGGACAAGAATTTACGGTTTCTTATGTTGATTTTATCGAGAATGCCACTGAAGGTTTAGTGTTGGACGATAAAGGAGAACGTTATCTCAAAATTGTTGAAGCTGGAGATGGCAATCGCCATGATCANTATCTTAGAGAAGGCGAAATTGCAAATATTCATAATATTTTATTTACATTAAATCGTCCTCAAGAGGGCGCTATTAATATTACACTTAAAGACGGTCTATACACAATAAAATCTCCCTTCTCCGGAAAATTTATGCGTATGGCTGATCAATTTGAAGGTGATATAGAAGCTGAAACTAAAACACCCCTCCAATTACGTTCATTATATACGCTACCCAATTTTCAATTTGTAATTCCTGAACCGGCACTTCGTGGCAGAATTGACATTGTAAAGGCAGATAATCAGGGAGAAGCTGTTCAAAATGCACTTCGACTAAAAGTAGAGTCTAAGGGTGATTTTGATACAATCACTTTACTTGGTGGAAAAGGAGTTACTAATGACCCCAAAAAAGTCTCCGTTGGAGGATTAGATTTTTATTTACAGTTTGGTTCTTTAGCTTTGGAATTACCTTTTGCAATAAAGCTTAATGACTTTATTGCGGAAAAATATCCTGGAACAGAAAAGAGTTACGCGTCATTTATGAGTAAGGTTAGGGTGGAGGACACAGAATCTTTTGATTATGACATTTATATGAACCATGTTTTGGACCACAAAGGCTACCGATTTTTCCAAGCATCTTTTAATCCAGATGAAAAGGGAACCATTCTTTCAGTAAACCANGACTGGTGGGGAACATACATAACATATCTAGGATATATTTTATTGTATTTAAGTATGATTGGAATATTTTTTATAGGAAAGACAAGATTTAAGAATCTCTCTAAAGCTCTGGAAAAAATCAACCAAAAAAAAAGAGCATTAGGATCATTCATTATATTATTTGTTTTTCAATTATTTAATTTAAACGCTCAANCTTTAGGTCAATTCCAAAAAGGGACAATTGATTTTGACTCAATTATTAGGGCAGANGCTTTTTCTGAAGCACATGCAAGTAAATTTGGTGAATTGGTCATTCAAGACTCTGGTGGAAGAATGAAGCCAGCAAATACTTTTTCTTCAGAACTACTTCGAAAGGTAAGCAAAAGNGATNCTTACAAAGATTTAAACTCGGATCAAGTATTATTATCTATAATGAACAATCCTGCTGTTTGGTATAATGTTCCTTTGATTTATTTAAAGCGNGGAAATGACAGTATTCGAATGCTTATTGGGATTAACAAAAAAGCAAAGTATGCGCCTTTGCTTTCTTTTTTTGATCTACAAGGTAATTATAAACTCGCTANTTCTTTAGAGGACGCTTACCGCGCATCTATTCCGAATCAGTTTCAAAAAGATTTTATTGAGTTAGATCGCCGAGTTAATCTTTTATATTCTGCTTTGGAGGGAAAAGTGATGCGGATTTTCCCCATTCCCAATNATGTTAATAACAAATGGGTTTCTTATCCAGAACTAGGAGAATCTAATTTTATTGGTAAAGACTCATTATACGTTCGNAATATTTTACCTCTTTACTTTCAGTCCTTGCGACTTGCTCAAGAAGATCAAGATTATAAACAGGCAGATAATCTATTGGAAAGTATTCATGGTTTTCAAAAAAAGTTTGGAAGTGAAGTCATTCCCACTGAGGATAAGATAAAAGCAGAAATCTTATATAATAAATATGATATATTCAAAAAACTATACAGTTGGTATATTTATGTAGGAACTTTATTTTTTCTTGTTTTAATTGTACAAATTTTTAAGTCAAATCGCNTTATTTCACTTTTGGTAAAAGGTTTTCAAGTTGTTATGGTAGTCATTTTTATATTTCATACTGCTGGACTTATATCTCGTTGGTATATTTCTGGCCATGCACCATGGAGTGATGCATATGAATCGATGATTTATGTAGCTTGGGCTACTCAGTTTTTTGGNTTAGCTTTTGGTCGTAAGTCTGCNTTAACNATGGCTTCTACTTCTTTTGTTGTAGGAATGATCTTAATGATTGCCCATTGGAATTGGATGGATCCTGCTATTGCNAATCTTGTTCCTGTTTTGGATAGTTATTGGTTGATGATTCATGTAGCAGTAATTGTTGGAAGCTATGGACCTTTTGCTTTGGGAATGATAATAGGTGGTGTCTCTTTATTTCTGATGTTAGTTATTACAAATAATAATAAACAAAAAATAAAATTACAAATCAAAGAGCTTACTATAATTAATGAGTTAGCAATCACTGTTGGATTGATAATGCTTACTATAGGAAATTTTTTAGGAGGAATGTGGGCTAATGAGAGTTGGGGAAGATATTGGGGCTGGGATCCAAAAGAAACATGGGCCTTGATAAGTATTATGATATATGCTTTTGTTATTCATATGCGGTTAATTCCTGGACTTCGTGGCCCATGGATTTTTAATTTAATGAGTATAGTAGCTTTTGCAAGTATTTTAATGACCTATTTCGGAGTAAATTTTTATTTGGTAGGACTTCATTCATATGCAAGTGGTGATAAAATTATTACNCCAAACTTCGTGTATTATTCAATTTTTATAATTGCACTTTTAGGAACTTCTTCTTATTTTANGTCAAAAAAACTCAGCTAAACAANTATTTATTAATTGNATTTGAAGTGNATGAGTAATTTTAATAAAGAAGTTTAATTAAAAATNCATNTAAAAAATGAGAAATAANTGGCTTTTATATTCAATTAGTGGACTTTTGCTTTCTGGTTTTGGNCTTTNTCTATTAGGNGAAGCCATAATATTTAAAATTGAAAATAATTTTAATTGGTTTTATTGNGGAACTTCTGCTTTAGTTGTATTTAANAGCGGTATTTGTATTATAGGGGAAGCAATTATTATAAAGTTGAAAATGCAGAAATNAATTCATCTTCATCAGACCCTTTTAATATCTCTTCAAAGGACTTTTCGACAATTGAGTCAGCTTGGTTTAGATCAAAACCTAAGCCTATAACTAATCGATAAATTAATTTTTTTTCTGCTTCATCAGCTATATTGTCTGCAAAAACCATTCTAGCTAAATCATATAATCGCTCAAGGCGAACTTTTTTTGAAACAGGCGGATTAATAGGGTAATTATCAATATTTTCAATAATAGAAGCAACTTCAGACTCATCAATTTCAAGATTAATAGCGGTGCGATTTATAAAAGCTTGTTCTTGATTTGAAATTTTTCCATCTGCTAAAGCTATTCGTACAATCGCTGCAAAATGATCTCTATTTCTTGATTTGAATTTTGAAGTATATAGGTTAGATAATGACATAATTTTAATTTTTTAAGGCTAGAGTGATTCTGAAATTTCAGTTAGATAATTGTAATGATTCTTTGTAGAAAATGTACCTTTTTTGCTTCGTCTAATTGCCTTCTTATGAATATTTTTTCGAAATTTTAATATAGAGGTTTTTATAATAGGATTTAAATTTTTTTCAGATAAAAGAGATTTAATAATTTGTGTAAAACGAATCTGAAGAACCATGTGAAATTTATCTAATGGAGCATCTGATTCAAAAAAACTTAAATATAAATGATTTATGAGTTCATGAGGATCTAGTCCCTTGTTTACTAGGGTTAATTTTGAGGAAAGCAATCGATTCAATCGCTTAACACTTAAAATTTGATTTAATGCTGCGTATTGAAGGTTTTGTATTGTTTTCAACACTCCTTCTTTTTTGATTTTCGAAATCAATTCATTATCCATTAACCAGTTTTGGGTAGCCCATAGATGTTTATCTAAAAAATGTAATGCTCTTTTTTGTTCCGAATAGCTCAAATTTTTATAAGGTATATTTTTTTGCCCTTTAACCATTATAGTTTCACTGATTCCACCAATCATTTTAATGACGTGATAAACGTACCTTCTATAAACAGAGATCATCTCATTATACAATTCATTTAGGTCTTCGTATGACTGACCATTAATTGTAGTCCATTCATCTAAATTATTTGCAACAATTTCTAGATTTTTTAAACCATATATACTTGCTCTAACAGGGTCATCACCGATGTTTTCAGTTTGAGTATTAGGATCATTTCCACCTGAACCAAACATAAATAAGGGTTTCATACTTCTATTATTTACCATTTTATTCAAAAAAACTTTTTCAGTTTCTGAAGTTTCCTTGAGAAAATATCTATAACCCCATTCTATGGAATAATCATCATAAGGGCCTAATTGCCTAACAAAACGAATATTTTTATCACCTGGTTGAGCAATATAGTTATAGCGCGCATAATCCATAATAGTAGTGGCAATACCATATTTTTGTGTAAAAGATCCAGATCTTAGGGAATCAACCGGATAAGCAGAACTTGCTTTCATATTATGTGGCAGTCCTAAAGCATGACCAACTTCATGAGAAATAACACGCCGTATCATTTCCCCAATTTCTTCTTCTGGGGTGTCCAAAGTTCTGGCTTTTGGATTTGCTGCACCCGTTTCTAACAAATATCGATTTCTATATGAGCGCAGATGATTATGGTACCAAATAATATCGCTTTCTAATATTTCACCAGTGCGAGGATCAGAAACACGTGGTCCTGTTGCATTTCTTGTGGTTGTTGCTACATAACGTACAGAAGAATAGCGAACGTCTTCTAAACTAAAATCAGGATTTTCATCTTTTGTAGGTATTTCCCTTGCTATAATTGCATTTTTAAATCCTGCTTTTTCAAAAACTTTAGCCCAGTCTTCTATTCCTTTTTTAAAATATGGAATCCATTTATTAGGTGTAGCTGGATCTAAATAATAAATTATTGGTTTAATTGGTTCCACAAGCTCCCCTTCAGCATAGGCATCCTTGTCTTTTGGTTCAAGACGCCAACGCTGGATTATACTTATTTCATCAGATTTTAATGCCTCAGAACTATAGTTGAATTTCTTTAAATTAAACCATCCAACTCTTGGATCTAAATAACGTACTGGCATAAGATCCTTTGGTAATAAAATAATTGAATGGTTGATTTGAAAGCTAATTGTTTTAGTTAGGTTATCCTTGGGAGCTTTATTTGATCTGTAGGTTAATGTATGAGTTATCTCTATATTTTCTTTAAAACTTTTAACTTTATCAATGAAACTTCTCTTTAAATCTACACTCCCTATTCCGAATTGTTTTTTTTGAGTGGAACTCAAAATATTAAAGCCAGGGGAATCATTATTAAAATAATTACTGACATCAATTAAAAAACTTTCTTTTTCAGTATTTTTTATTGGAAATGCCGATAAAATTGGTGGAAAATTGTTTTGAGCAACACTCTTAGCAATAGGATCTTCAATATTAGCGATGTTTGTATAACTTTTTTGAATAATGAGTATTTTTTTATCTTTTTTTGTAAAATGAATGAGTTGCTCACTAGTTTTTGATCCTGCATTTTGGTAGGCTTGAAAATTAGATGGAAATTGAACAAATCGAGTTACCATTAGCAGGTCTTTATCCAATAAATCCTTATTTATTTCAAAAAAGATTTTATTTTCTTTCTTATAAGAAGTAATTAACCCTTTTTGTTTATTCAAACCTTTTGTCAAAGAATCAATCGATTTACCTAGATCATTATCAATATCTTGTGCTATTAACAGGGTAGTACAAGAGAAAAGAAGATTTAAAAAGAAAATTTTAATTTTCATTGTGTTTTTTTATTACAATATCTAAAAAATCAATGAAATCAATTGTTAAAGCACAAATTAAATAGTAATTTAGGTTATCTAAAACAATTGCTTTATGAAATCTTTAATCAGTCCACTGTTGACACTATTATTGTTAGTTCCCTTCCAATCAGTAAATGCACAAAAAAAGAAAAAAAATAAAACTAATTATACACCCTTATCAGTTTCATTAGATGCTTTTCAATTACGAAATGTTGGTCCCGCTTTTTTATCTGGTAGGATTGCCGATATAAAATTCCATCCAAAAAACGAAAGTATTTGGTATGTTGCTACTGGATCATCGGGAGTTTGGAAAACCGTAAATGCTGGGACTACTTGGTCTCCAATATTTGATGATGAATCATCTTATTCAACTGGATGCATAACTTTAGATCCGTCTAATCCCGAGATTGTTTGGGTTGGAACAGGTGAAAATGTTGGAGGAAGACATGTAGCTTACGGAGATGGTATATACCGAAGCGAAAATGGAGGAAAAACATGGACTAATATGGGTTTACGGAAATCTGAACATATTTCTGAAATAATAGTTCATCCTGACAATTCCAATATAGTTTGGGTGGCTGTTCAGGGTCCACTTTGGACTAAAGGTGGAGAACGTGGTCTATATAAAACAATTGATGGAGGTACTTCATGGAAAAAAGTATTAGGAAATAACCAATGGACAGGTGTTACAGACCTCATGATTGATCCCCGAAATCCAAACATTTTATATGCAGCAACATGGGACAGGCATAGAACTGTAGCCGCACTGATGGGAGGGGGGCCTGGAACTGCTATTTATCGTTCTGACAATGGTGGTGATAATTGGAAAATATTAAAAACTGGATTACCAAACAATCCTGATTCTAATAATGATGGTGTAATAGATGATGACGACTCACCAAGGCGAAATATGGGTAAAATAGGATTAGCAATATCTCCTCAAAACCCCGACGTCGTATATGCTGCTATAGAATTAGATCGTAAATCTGGGGCTGTTTATCGTTCTGAAAACCGTGGTGAATCTTGGGAAAAAATGTCAAATACAGTTTCTGGAGGTACAGGGCCGCATTACTATCAAGAATTGTATGCAAGTCCTCATCAATTTGACAGACTATATTTGATGAATGTTAGGGTTCTTACCTCTGAAGATGGAGGTGAAACTTTTGTACAACTTCAAGAAAAGGATAAGCATTCAGATAATCATGCCATTGTATTTAAAAAAGATGACCCAGATTACATAATGTTAGGAACTGATGCTGGTATTTATGAATCTTTTGATCTTGCTGAAACTTGGCGTTATGTGAAAAATCTTCCTCTTACACAATTTTACAAAGTAGCTGTCAATAATGCGAAACCTTTTTACCATATTTTTGGTGGAACCCAAGATAATGGTTCAGCTGGAGGTCCTTCAGCGACTGATGAGCAAGAAGGAATTGCAAATAAACATTGGTATAAAACCCTTGGTGCAGACGGACACCAATCTGCAACTGATCCTGTTTACAATGATATTATTTACGGTGAATATCAACAAGGTGTTTTATTTCGTGTAGATTTAACTACTGGAGAAAAAGTGTCTATTCAGCCAAAAGCTAGACAGGGCGAACCACACGAGCGTTTTAATTGGGATGCTCCTATTTTAGTAAGTCCTCATAATCCTAAAAGATTATATTTTGCTTCCTACCGAGTATGGAAATCTGAAAGTAGGGGTGATGATTGGGAGCCAGTTTCTGGAGACCTTACCAGAAATGAAGATCGGCTAACATTGCCCATTATGGGACGAAAACAAAGCTGGGATAATGCTTGGGATGTTGGCGCTATGTCAAATTACAATACTATTACCTCACTTGCTGAATCTCCTATTCAGGAAGGTCTACTTTATGCTGGAACAGATGACGGATTTATTCAGGTTTCGGAAAATGGAGGAGACTCTTGGAGAGAAATCCCTGTAACTAATTTGGGACTTGCACCTAGAACTTTTGTAAATGATATTAAAGCAGATCTATTTGACGCTAATACAGTTTATGTATCATTAGATAATCATAAAGAGGGAGATTTTAATCCTTATTTGTTTAAAAGTACAGATAAAGGACAAACATGGTCTTCCATAAGTAGTAATATACCAGAGCGAACTTTGATTTGGAGAATGGTTCAGGATCCAGTTAAAAAGAATTTACTTTTTGCAGCTACGGAATTTGGAATCTATACCTCTTTAAATGGTGGAAAATCATGGCAAATCCTTGATGGAGCACCAACTATTTCTTTTCGAGATTTGACTATTCAAAAGCGAGAAAATGATTTAGTCGCAGCTTCTTTCGGACGTGGATTTTTTATTCTTGATGACTATAGCGCCTTAAGAGAATTTACTAAAGATAACTTGAACCAAAAAGGAAAACTTTTCACCCCTAGAGCGGCTAAGTGGTTTGTTCCAAGAAGTAAAATTGGCAATACAGGTGCAGATTATTATTTTGCAAAAAACCCAAAATACGGAGCAGTTTTTACTTACCATTTGGCAGATGATTATAAAACAGCTGAGAAAATAAGAAGAGATAAAGAAATAGAACTAAACAAAAGAAATGCCAATATTAATTTTCCAGGGTGGGAAGCTTTAGATGCAGAACGTGAAGAAGAACCTGCACATGTGATTTTGACCATTCAAGACAAAGAAGGCAATGTTATAAACAAGATTAGCAAAAGAGCTAGTGATGGAAGTCATAGAATTGCTTGGGATTTCTCACATTTTAATCCTTATCCTGTTTCCGAATCTACTAGATATTCCCGTAGTGGCGCCCTAGCAAAACCAGGTTTCTACCAGGCTTCATTAGCTTTAGTTAAAAATGGCGAAGTTACTCCGCTTGACGGACCAGTATCATTTGAAGTAAAAGCAATCCGTGAAGGCGTTTTAAAGGGAATTGGTTATGAAGAATATAATACTTACTTGAATGAAATTTCAGAACTCTATAATAACATCAGTGCTGTTGAGGATGTATTATCTGAAAGTATTAAGATGCAGAAGGCAATGGCAAATGCTCTAAAAAGAGCAAAAATACTTCCTGGCTCCATAGAGCCTAAAATTGCTGGTTTAAAAGCTGATTTAATTCGAATTAAAAAAAGTATATCTGGAAGTCCATCTAAAAGCGAAGTTGGTGAAAAAAATCCATCAGGTTTAGATAATTATTTGTACAATGCAACTTTAGGATTAAGAGACACTTACGGCCCTACAGCACTTCACATGAAGAGTCTAGAAATTGCCAAGAAATTATTAGCAGATTTACGTACCGAAGTTATTTCAATAAGTAAGAATAAAATACCAGAAATTGAAAAAGATTTAAAAGAAGCTGGAGCCCCATACATTATGGGCCAAGGCATCGATTAGATATCAATAAGTTTAAAAGGGCTGTTGTTTACATACCTTTTTTTTAAGAATTGTTTGTTGGGAAGCTGGCACTTAATTCAAAACACTCAAGTGAAAAGTATTTTGTTGAAGCTAGCAGATGATCAAAAATATCAGCTGAAATATGCTCGTAGTTTTTCCATTCCTTATCCTTGCTAAATACATATACCTCTAAAGGTATTCCTTGTGCAGTTGGAGCCAACTGACGGCACATTATAGTCATTTCTGGGTTTACCATAGGATGGTTTTCTAAGTATGCTTCTGTATAATATCTAAATAAACCTAAATTCGTAAAGTTTCTACCGTTAATTAATAAACTTTTATTAGCCTGTTTTTGAAAATTTGCATTTTCTATTTCAAGACTCCTTTTTTTTAAAAAATTAGTTAAAAGATCTATTTGATTTAATTTTTGAATTTCGTCAGATTCAAGAAAACGAACACTACTTACTTTAATTAGTAAAGAACGTTTGATTCTTCTTCCAGCTGATTCACTCATGCCTCTCCAGTTAATAAAAGAATCTGAGATTAATTTGTAGGTTGGTATTGATGTTATAGTTTTATCAAAATTTTGGACCTGGACTGAAGAAAGGCTAATTGAAATCACATCTCCATCTGCATTACTATTTGGCATACTAATCCAATCTCCAATTCGAACCGTATCGTTAACTGCAATCTGAACGCTGGCTACAAAGCCTAGAATAGTGTCTTTAAAAACAAAAAGTAATACTGCAGATAAAGCGCCCAAAGCTGTAACAAAACTCCAAACGTCCTTCCCGGTTAAGATAGAAAGAATTAATATAACTCCCATAAACCAGAGAAAAATCATTATAACTTGGAGATAGCTGTCTAAAGGCTTGTCTCGAAGAGCTGGAATGGTCTTCAAATAGTCACTTAAGGCTTTCAAAACAGCTCGAATTATACTAAGCAATAGAACTACAGAAACAGCCTCTATTAGATTCTTAGAACCAATATATAAGTTGATGTACTTTGATTCAAATAGATTTGGAATATATGCAAAAACAAAAAAAAGAAAAGGGATATATGATAACAGTCTTGGAACATTGTTTTTTAATAGTAAGTCATCAAATGAAGATTGGGTTCGTTTAGCGATTCGATTAAAAAGATTAATAATGATTTTTCGGGAAATCCAAAATATTATTCTTCCAACTAAAAGAATCGATATAAATAATAAAATTAGGGTCAAATTTTCTGCTAAAAAAGTTGACATACCATTTTCTTCAAAGACTTTTATTAAATATTTTTCTAATTTAAAAGAATTCATAAATACTATTTTAGTAAAATTAAGTTTTAGTTTCCATAAATTTTATTGGCTGAGGCATATTTTGCAATTGCAATAGACAGGGCTTCATAATCTTTGATATCTGTAAATGGATTCATCATTACTGTCCTTAAATATCTTTTTCCTTGAATTATACATGATGTGATATAAAACTCACCAGAGTTAATCAATTCATAGCGTAGCGCAAGTTGATGTTGATCATCAATAATATTAGGCTTATATTGAAAACATAAAATATTAGACTCGGGTGGGTAAGGGCAATAGAAGTCTTCTAGGCTATTAAGATAATTGTATAAATCTTTAGCTTGTTGAAAGCTGTTTTCGATAAATCTAACAATAGCTTGTTGACCCTCCATGGCAAAACTCCAAAAAAGTTTTGTTCCTAGTGCTGATTTGGTACATTCTATAGTAAAAGGCATAGAATCCATTCCAATAACTTCATTTTCATGAAAAACATAACTTCCTTTTTGATGAAAGCTATCCCACATTTGTTCTTGTTTTTTATATAAAACAGCTGTACACAAAGCAGGTACTCTCAACATTTTATGCGCGTCCCAAATAACAGAGTCTGCTTCTTCAATTCCCTTGACTTTTTGACGATGCTCATTAGAAAGTAGGGCAACGGCTCCATGCGCTCCATCAACATGAAACCATAATCGATGTTTTTTGCAGAAAGCGGCCATTTCTTCTAATGGATCGAAAAGACCAGTAGAAGTGGCACATGCGTTAGCAACTAATGCCATAACACGTTTTCCTTCTTTTTTTATTTGTACATAAACTTCTTCTAAAGCTGAACTGATAATAACCTCATTTTCATCTACTGGAATAGGTATAAAAGCCTTTTTACCCATCCCCATTATTGATAATGCTCTTAATATAGAGTAATGAGCAGTACTTGGCCCCATAACAACTAAATCTTCTGGATTTCCTTCCTCCCATGCCTTTGGTGAAATTGCAGCACGAGCAGATGATAAGGCAGTCATGTTAGCAATAGATCCCCCGTGGGTTAGAATTCCACTACCGTTTTTATTTAACCTTTTAAAATCGCTAAGATCCTTTCCTTTAAACCATCCGAGCTTATTTAACATCCAGTTGATCATAAAGCTTTCAAGGGTTGCACCAGCTGGCCCCATTTCGTAAAGAGAACTAGGATTATTAATTGTGCCATTTATCCAATCTGGGATACCCGAAAGATCGTGAGGTACAGCTACTTGATGACCCATATATCTGGGATTCTTCAAACGATTTGTATTTTCAAGGTAATTAGATACAAATTTTTTAAGTTGTTGGGTGCTTTGAAAGCCTCTCTCAAAGAGAGATTCTACTTGTAATAATTTTAAAATATCCTCTGGTGATTTTTGTTTTAATACAAATGAACCCTCAGAAGTACTTTTTTTAATATAGTCTTCTAAGGCTCTAGCTACAATATTTTTAACTTCGATAAAATCGAAAGGAATTTTATTTAATTCTTTTTTCTTGATAATTTCTTTTCTTCAAAATTAAACCAAATATCAGTTATCGTAAAATATTTATAAACCAATCTTTTAATAAGATAGTTTAAACTAGAATCCAAATTTTTCTGGTAGCCAAAGTGTGATTTCAGGAAAGTAAGTGATAAGTCCCAAAGCAACAATCATAGCTATGAATAAAGGTAAAAGAGGCTTAATCACTTTTTCAATACTAGTTTTAGAAATACCAACACCCACAAATAATACGGAACCTACTGGTGGAGTACAAAGTCCAATGCATAGGTTCACAACCATAATAATTCCAAATTGTATCGGGTCGATTCCGATAGATTTAATCACTGGTAAGAATATTGGAGTAAAAATTAATACGGCTGGTGTAATATCCATAAAAATACCTACAAATAAAAGTATGAGATTGATCATTAAAAGAATAATAATTTTATTATCACTAATTCCAATTAAAAAATCACTAAGATTTTGCGGAATATTTTCATAAGACATAACCCAAGACATACTCATGGAGCAGGCGATTAATAGTAATACAATTGAACTAGTTTTTGACGATTCTAAAAGAATTATTGATAAGTCTTTAAATTTAATTTCCTTGTAAATAATACCTAAAACAAGAGTATACAAAACGGCAACTGCTGAAGCTTCAGTAGCAGTAAAAAATCCAGCCACGATTCCTCCAATTACTATAAAGAGTAACAATAAACTAGGTAGTGCACTTAAAAAACTAGAAAATACTTCTTTCGCACTACTTTTTTGAGATATTACATAGCCTTTTCGTTTAGCCCAAATTGAAGCAACAAGCATCAGAAAAAGACACGTAAGAATACCAGGAATATATCCAGCAAGAAATAAAGCTGCAATAGAAACTCCTCCGCTAGCTAATGAATAAACAATCAATACATTACTTGGTGGAATTACTAAGCCCATCGTTGAAGAAGTTATATTGACAGCTGCACCATATTCCTTATCATAACCTTCTTTTTCCATCTCAGGNCCTAAAATGGCCCCCATAGCAGAGGCAGAAGCCATCGCAGACCCTGCAATAGCTCCCATCATCATAGCAGAAATAATATTGATTAATGCTAATCCACCCGGTAAAGTACCTATTATAGATTTAGCAAAACGAACTAAGCGTTGAGCGATTCCTCCATGAGTCATAAGTTGACCAGAAAGAATAAAAAATGGAATTGCTANNAATGTAAAGCTATCTAATCCTGTCCCTATTCTTTGAGCAATTGTGGTTACAGCTGTTAAGTTTGGTAAACTAATTAACAGAGTCAAAAGTGAGGAAAGCCCAATACCCCAGGCTACTGGGGTACCAATACCTATTAGTAATAAAAAACTCAACGCTAATATAAAAATTGCTGTGGCTTCCATAGATTAACTTTTCTCTTGGGTAACTTTATAAAAAATAATCAATAGCCCACTTAAAGGAATAATAGAGTATACTAAAGCCAAAGGAATTTGAAGTGAGGGAGAATACTGTTCTAGCTTTAAAGTGATATATACTAAATGAATTCCACCTATAAGCATGACAAAAACAGCAAAGCTCAATGTAGAAAATAGAACAAAACGATCTATTATATTTCGAAAGGAATTATTAAGCTTTTTGACGAAAAAATCTATTGCAACATGTTCTTGTTTTCCTGATATATAAGCTGCTCCTAAAATACCTAACCATATCATAAGATAACGTGCTAACTCATTTGTAAACGCACTAGGGTTGGATGTGAAAAATCTAGTAAAAACTTGCCAAAGGACATTTAACACCATTCCACCAAGAATTAAAACTAGCAAACCCTCAACGATTTTATTAACCTTAAATCTAATCTGCCTCATCACGAATACGTTTAATAAGTTTATCCATCTCAGGGTCTTTTTTAAATTCATTATTCATTTTTTGTGTAGCTTTTTGAAAAAATATTTTTTTGGGATAGCTCACTTTAACCCCAGCGTCAATTATTGCTTGCAAAGATTTATTTTCTGACTGTACCCAAAGTTCACGTTGATAAGTAATGGATTTATCAATTGCTTCTTGAAGCCATTCTTGTTCATTTGGTTTCAAACTATTCCATAAGTGTGTACTAGCCAATAAAACATCAGGAATCATTGTGTGTTCATCAATACTGTAGAATTTACAAACTTGATAATGACCTGAGAGATAAAAACTAGGAGGGTTGTTTTCTGCTCCATCAACAACACCTTGTTGAAGAGCAGTATAGAGTTCACCCCATGAAATTGGTGTAGGAGATGCTCCCAAATGATTCACCATATCAAATGCTGAAACACTCTCTTGAACTCTAATTTTTAAACCTTTAAGGTCTTCAGGTTTATCAATTAGACGGTCTTTTGTATAAAAGCTCCGACTTCCTGAGTCATAAAAACCGATTCCTTTTAACCAATAATCATCACCCTCCTTTAACAATTCTTTTCCAATTGGACCATCTAGCACTTTAAATAGATGTTTTTTATTATCAAATAGAAATGGAAGGCTGAAAATTTTGAATTTTGGTGCAAAATTTTCTAATACAGCTCCTGATACTTTAGTCATATCTAGACTCCCAATTTGTAGTAGCTCCAAGCATTCACGTTCGCTCCCTAATTGTTGATTTGGATAGATCTGTATACGCATTTTACCATTTGAAATTTGTTTTAGGTGAACATCAGCCTTTACCATGGCCTGGTGAACAGAATGACTTATGTCTAGGCCATGTCCTAATCGAATTAATTTTATGGAGGAGTCAGATTTACAACTTTGAAAAAAAAAAAGTAGAAGTAATATTAGGCCGAAGAAAAATGTTGATTTATTATTATTGTTTTTCATTTAAAATCAAAATAGTTTTTGGTATTATGATAACTGATGTCGGAAATAATTTTTCCAATCCAATTAATATCACTAGGTAGATATCCCTTTTCTAAATCGTTACCAAAAAGATTACATATTAATCTTCTAAAGTATTCATGCCTTGGAAAAGATAAGAAGCTTCTAGAATCAGTTAACATTCCAATAAAAGAACTGATCATTCCCATATTGGACAGAGTATTTATTTGGTCTGTCATACCGTCAATTTGATCCAAAAACCACCACCCTGAACCCCATTGTATTTTTCCTTTTCTAGACCCATCATTGAAATTACCTATCATTGTAGCCAACATTTCATTATCTGCAGGGTTAATATTATAAAGGATTGTTTTAGAAAGCTCATCTTTTTCATCCAGTGAATCTAAAAATCTTGAAAGTGAAAATGCAATCGGATACTGACCTATTGAATCCCAACCAGTATCTGGTCCAAGTTTTTTAAGCATTCTACTATTATTATTTCTCATAGCTCCAAGGTGAAACTGCTGTACCCATCCAAGTTTATGGTATGCTTTGCAAAGAAAAATAAGAATCGCTGTTTGAAATTTTTGAATTTCTTCCGATTCNAGTATTCCTCCCTTTCTTTTTTTACTATAAATTTTTTTGATTTCAGCTAAGCTAGCANATTTGAATGGGATATACTCTAAACCGTGATCTGAGATCCTACATCCTTTAATATGAAAAAAGTCTATTCTTTTTTGAAGAGCTTCACAGAGATCATCAAAACTATTTATTTTAATAGAAGCTGCGATTTCTAGGGTATCNACATATTCATTATAATCTGTGGCATTAATTAGAATAGATTTATCTGGTCTGAAAGTTGGATTCATATAGACAGAGTTTCCTGATTTAGAGTGATTCACATGATGTTCTAGGTTATCTATTGGGTCATCAGTAGTACAAACCCTTTCAACTTTCATTTTTTCTAAAAGAGATAAGGTGCTAAAAAACGAAGAGTTTACCAACTTATTGGTTTTATTATAAATTCTATTAGCATTTTTTTCAGAAAGTAATTCATTTATGCCAAAATAGCGTTGAAGCTCCATATGGGTCCAATGATATATGGGATTTCGCACCATTAAGGGGACTACCGAAGCAAATTGAGTAAACTTTTCCTGATTTGTTGATTTACCTGTAATGTATCTTTCGTTAACCCCTAGTGTTCGTAGAGCACGCCATTTATAATGATCCCCACTAAGCCATAATGAAGTTACTGAATTAAAAATTTTATTTTCAGAAATTGCTTTAGGAGATAGATGACTATGGTAATCGATTATAGGTAATTCTTTTGCATAATTATGATAAAGTAGCTTTGCACTTTCTGTTTCTAAAAGAAAGTCTTCATTAATAAAACGATTAATAGATTGATTAACTTCCATTAAATTTTTAAAATTAAATTTTAGGCTCCCAACCTAAAGCATATTCTCTTTTCCAGTTATGCATGATCTTACCATTGTTNAGTATTTTACCAGTTTTTTGATTAATTTCAAGAGTTTCTCCGGCATCCTGAGCCATATTAGCTAAATGACATAAAAAAGTGGATATACTAGCATCTTTAATCTCTGCTGTCAAAGGTTTTTCTTTTCGTATAGCATCAAAAAGATTTCCAACATGGTTAACATCTAAACCACCTTGACCTCTTGTATCAGTTGTTTTGCTTCTTGCACTTTCCATTTCGGATTTAATTAAGTTGCCACCTAAATCAAAATATTTACAAAAGTTACGGTCCAGTTGTATTGTACCTTTACTGCCATAAATAGTTACTCCACGCCCAGGTTGTTTCGGTTGAATTAATCCTCTACTATGTCCTGTCCAAGTAATAAATTTTCCTTTTGGATATTTGAATGTAACTTGTTGATTATCAACAAATTCCCAGTCATCTTGAAAGGCGTATTTACCTCCAAAAGAAGTAACACTTTCAGGTAAGTCAACATCTAGTGCCCATCGACATATATCTATCTCGTGAGTTCCATTGTTGTGGACCTCACCTGTACCCCATCTTCTGAACCAATGCCAATTATAAGGATGAAAGTTGTCTTTGTACTGTGTTCTAGGAGCTGGACCTTGCCATAAATCCCAATCTAAAGTTTCTGGAATTGGAGTAATTTTTCCAATACCAATTGAACCTCTATTGTTTGAATAGTAAGCTTCCCCTTTATATACTTCTCCTATGATACCGTTTCTTATATCATTAATTGCAATAATACTACTTAAAGCTGATCGTTGCTGGTTTCCCATTTGAACTTTCAGTCCATATTTTTTCTGAGCAGAAACAAGTAACTCATTTTCATAAGGATTATGACTACATGGTTTTTCTACATAAACATGTTTCCCATTTTGCATTGCCATTATAGTCATTGGGGTATGCCAGTGTTCAGGAGTTGCAATAAAAATTACATCAATATCTTTATTTTCAACAAGTTTCCTGAAATCCTTTTCTACTTTAGGTACATATCCTATATTTTCATTACTCCATTTGTTATGTTTTTCAATTATCGCATCATCTACATCACAGCTAAATAGTATTTTGGCATTATCTTGAAGATTTATTGCAGCACCAAGGGCTTTTCCTCTACTACGAATTCCTGCAATAGCACAATGTATTCGATCGTTTGCACCTAGTATATTCTTTCCAATCATAATATTAGGACTTATTGAACCTATTGCAGCTGCAGCAAAAGATGTCTTTTTAATAAAATCTCTTCTTGTATTATCCATTTTAAAACTCTCTAACTTTTATATTCTTAAAGGAAACCTGATCACCATGTTCTTGCAAAAGTATTACCCCCTGTGGCCATCTACCAAACTGTTCCCATTTTTCATACTTACTTTTTTCTACAAGTGCCTCAAAAGTTTGACTAAAGCGATCAAATTCTACAACTTTGACATGGTTTAACCAATGTTCCACCTTTCCACCATTAACAAGAATTCGGGCATTATTCCACTTGCCAACCCCTTTAAAGTTTTTCCCACGAGCTCCAGTATCTTTATTTTCTGCTCGGATTAAATCATAAAGTGATCCTACTGATCGATTTCCATTTTTGCCTAATTTATAGTCAGGATGTTTTTCATCATCAAGAATTTGAAATTCTAAACCTATAGCTGAACCTTCACCTTTATTTAAATTAGATTTTACTAAATATTTAATTCCACTATTTGCTCCAGGACTTAAAAGAAAATCTACACTCAATTCAAAATTTCTAAATGATTCTTTGGTAACAATATCTCCACCATTTGTAGATTCTTTACCATCTGTAGCTTCTACTGTTAGTATACCATCTTTTATTATCCAGCCTTTTTCAGGAAAGTTTTTTCTTTTTGCTCCTCGCCAGCCTTTTGTAGTTTTACCATCCCATAGCATTCTAAAGCCAAGACGTTTTTCATCTTGAGTTAGCTCTCCATCAAGATAACTAATACAAGGCGCTTTATTTGATGCAATCATTCTATTTTTTTCAAGATCAGAAGTCAGAATACGGATGTTCTTCCATCTTACTTGTTTTCCTTCTTGTTCAGTATCAGAAATTCCATGGACTTGAAACGCAATAAATCCTTTTTGGGTCATATCATCAAATAAATTTGATGTTTCAACGCCATTAACAAAAGTTTTTATAGAATTATCAATTGCTTCAATCCTATATTTATTCCATCTACCATTNATAAATGCNNCTTGNCCTNNTTTATTNCNNGAAAGTGGGTAAAGCCAACCTCTTCGTGCTTCATCATAAATTCCACCNGCCCATCNNCTTGNACTAGTTTCTATCTCACATTGATATCCNTGAACCCTTCCATNCATATAGNTTTNAAGGCTTTCACTTCTAAATTGTACNCCTGAATTTAAATTATAATCNACTAAGACATCAAATTCAAGTATAAANTTAGAATATTTGGTNTTTGTCGCTAAAAAACTATTTGGAGTATTTAATTTGGATGTACCAATNAGAATNCCATCTTTTAANAGTGAAATCNGCTTTTCCATTNAGNNGAANAAANTCATTNAGATTATTATTTTGTAATAAGTTTTGCCATTTNGTTTCTTGTCCTTTAAGTTNNANNGNNATTAATNACAAAAANAAAATTANNGTAAATANGTTTTTTTTAGAGAGAAAAANACAANTCGTNTAGCTTTANTAACATTATANGANAACCCAATATAGCAAAAGTTTTTTGTTAAATTGCAGATGCCAAAATGTGTATATTTNAATTTAATTCTANAAATGGCATCNCGAAGATACTTTATTAAAAAAAGTGCTNTGGCTNTTNGCCTCCCNCTANTNANNTCTAAAACAGATGTNTTTTCCATATTCAAAAGTTCGCCTTTAGAACAAATAAATATTGGTATTATAGGAACTGGAGATCGNGGNCAAGGACTTATGAGACTTATTAATCAAATTGANGGNATTAAATTNGTNGCAATATGCGANAACCTTCAGTTTAGATTGGATCAAGCTGCTATTATATCTCCAAAATCNAAACAATATTCTAATTACAAAGAACTTCTTTCCAATAAAAATTTAGATGCTGTAATTATTAGCACACCACTAAATACACATGCTTCTATTGCTTGTGACGCTGTAGATGCGTCTTTACATATTTATTGCGAAAAAACCATGGTTAAGGGTTATCAAAGTACTATTAGTTTGTTTGAGAAAGTGAAAAAGAAACATAATAAAATCTTTCAGACGGGTCATCAATATCATAGCTCAAGGCTTTACTCCCATATAGTTGAAATGGTACAAGATGGAGAAATTGGCCAAATTAGCGCTATTCAAGCTCAGTGGAATAGAAATGGAAATTGGAGAAGGCAAGTTCCACATCCTAAATTTGAGCGTCAAGTTAACTGGAGAATGTATCGTGAATATTCTTATGGACTCACAGCTGAACTTAGTTCACATCAAATTGATTTCTCTAATTGGCTTCTTAAATCAACTCCAAAAAAAGTAATTGGCTTTGGTGGTATAGATTATTGGAAAGATGGTCGTGAGACCTATGATAACATACATCTAACTTATTCATATCCTAGTGGTGTAAAGGCAAGTTATATCTGTCTTACATCAAACGGAAAAGACGACTATCAAATTAAGTTGATGGGAGACAAGGCTACGATAATAATAGGGTATCAAAATGCTTGGAAATATCCTGAAGGAAAATACAATAAAGTTGTAGATAATGTAGATGGTGTTTCAGGGGCTACTTCAAGTTGGACAGAGGGTAAGGGTAATCCTATTAACATTGACCATAAAGAGCCTACATATCAAGCACTTGAAGACTTCAGAAATTCAATAATAAACAATATAACTCCAATGTCTAATATCAAAAGTGGTGCAGACGTAGCTTTTGCTGTAGATATGGGAATACGTGCAATGGATACAGAACAAGTAGTTGTTTGGGATCCAAAATATAATTTATAATATGTTTGATTTAAAAAATAAAGTAATTGTTTTAACGGGAGCTACCGGTGCATTAGGTGGTGAACTAGCGCTAAGTTTAGCAAAAGCTAATACTAAGATGGTGATTCTAGGGAGAAATCAAGGATTACTTGACAAGCTAAAGAAAAAATTAACCCCTTTTACTTATGTAGAGTGTCATGTTGTAAATGTTATGAATCGTTCAGAATTAGAGAAGGTTCGATCATCTGTAATGCAAACACTTGGCCGAATTGATTCACTAATTAACGCAGTTGGAGGTAATCTTTCCGGTGCAGTAATTCCAGACGATAGAACTATTTTTGATCTTTCAGAAACTGATTTTGACGATGTCGTTGAATTGAATCTAAAAGGGACTATTTTACCCTCCATTGTATTTGGGGAGGTAATAGCAAAACAAGGGAAAGGAAGTATTGTAAATTATTCTTCAATGACAGCAGACAGAATTATAACAAGAGTAGTTGGTTATTCTGCAGCAAAAGCTGCGATGGAAAATTTTACACGATGGATGGCTGTAGAAATGGCTTTAAAATTTGGAGACGGAATTCGAGTAAACGCTATAGCTCCAGGATTTTTTATTGGAAAGCAGAATAAAAAGTTACTATTAAAAGAGGATGGAAGTCTAACTGATCGAGGAAAAAAAATTATACGAAATACACCAATGAAACGTTTTGGAGAACCTGAAGAATTAAATGGTGTAATTCACTTTTTATGCAGTGAAAGTTCACGATTTATAACAGGTGTTGTTTTACCTGTTGATGGAGGTTTTAGTGCTTATAGTGGAGTTTAAAAAAATACGATAATGAATGAGTCTTTTCGATGGTATGGACCAAGTGACCCTGTTACTTTAAGTGATATAAGACAAGCAGGAGCNTCTTCTGTTGTTTCTGCTCTTCATGAAATACAAAATGGTGTGGTTTGGAATAGGTCTGCTATAGAGACACATCAAAAAATTATTAAAAATTCAGGATTGAACTGGAATGTAGTGGAATCTGTACCTATACATGAGGATATTAAACAACGTAATGGTTCTTTTGAATTATATATTGAGAATTACAAAAGAACTCTTGAAAACCTCTCTTCATTTAATATTAAGACAGTCTGCTATAATTTTATGCCGGTATTAGATTGGACACGTACTGATCTTTATTATCCTATGCCAGACGGTTCTAAAACTTTATATTTTAGCTGGATAGCCTTAGCAGCATTTGATTTATTCTTAGTTAAACGAGATGGTGCAAAAGATGAATATGATTCTCAATTAATAAAAGAAGCTGAAAATTATTTTAAAGGTCTTTTGCCTTCAGATTTGGAACGCCTTTCAAAAAGTATTATCGCTGGACTTCCAGGTGCTGAAGAAGGTTANAGTNTAGATGAATTTAAAGCTCAGATAGAAAAGTATAGCAGCATTAGCAAATTAGATTTACAAAAAAATCTAATTCTTTTTTTAGAGGCAATTATTCCAACGGCAGAATCTTTAGGAATAAGAATGTGTATTCATCCTGATGATCCGCCTTTTCCACTTTTTGGTATTCCAAGGGTTGTTAGTACTTCAGATGATTTAGAAACTATTTTTTCTAAGGTTCCTTCAATTTCAAATGGACTAACTTTTTGTACCGGCTCTTTAGGAGTTCGATCTGAGAATAATCTAATCAAGATTTTTGAAAAATGGTCTGAAAGAGTTCACTTTCTTCACCTTCGAAGCACTCATCGTGATAGTAAGGGAAATTTTTATGAAGCAAATCACTTAGAAGGCGATGTAGATATGTTTTCTATTNTTCGTAAAATTTTAATGGAAGAACATAAAAGAAATAAAAGTGGTCGTTTAGATTGGAAAATACCCATGCGTCCAGACCATGGACATCAAATGTTGGATGATTTAAATAAAAAAACTAATCCTGGTTACTCTGCAATAGGAAGACTTAGAGGATTAGCAGAATTACGGGGACTTTCACTTGGAATACAAAAATATATTATGTGATTCACTGAAATAGTTTTATTTATAATAGGTCAGAAGTACCCAGACTAGAAATTTAGTGTATCAGGAAGATATTTTGCTACTAGATCTTCGTAATAAGGCTTTAAAGCGTTACTGTTNGGTTGAACTGGGGCTTTTGAATATAAGTCGTAATTATTGAATTTTCTAACCCATTCAAACATTTTAAGATCAGTTTTATCCATTAGGTAATTATATGCTTGCTCCTTATGCTGTGCATAAAAAGAGTGATAGCGTATCATATATAAAGCTTCTTGGGGTAAATAATTTTTCATTATCTGATATAAGTACTCATCGTGGCCCCAACTCATTTTTACTTGATTCAATCCGCAATTTTCTTTATAAATTCCAAATTTTGTGTTGTATTTTGGATTACTGTTATCTGGGTTTAAAGAAAAATATTCTGAATGAACAATTGAATTTGANAAAGAACATCCNACAGGAAAAGTATCCCCAACAACNGCCCATTGNGGCTCNCCAAATAAACAAAGAACNTTTCCGANATCATGNAGAAATCCAGTTAAAANAAACCANTCTGGATGACCATCATTNCTTATGGCCTCAGAGGTTTGAAGTANNTGTTGTAATTGATCTAANTCAATGTCAGGATCACTNTCATCCACNAATGTATTAAGAAACTCTACAGCNTCCCATAGNGACATNCTGCGATGGTTGAATTGTAAGAAAGTTNCTTCTTTATCNCACACAAAATCATAAGATTGGTATTGATGATTGAGTTTATAAAACTCNTTAACTCCNTCAGCTCTTTTTGAATTTTTATAATCNCTNAATTCTTCTTCTGTTTTTTTGGAAGGATTTTCTGGATAACGTTTTANTAGNTCGTCTTCCCAATCTTCNATATTATTTAAGGGGTTTANTTTNTTATCCATCATANNTTNTTAAANTAAAATTATAAATAAATATTTTATTTTTTGNANATAATCNTTNATTTTTTCGGTTATTGNAAATNATCATAAACCTAATTAATTCACTTNNATNAAATTGAAAATTTNGANTTTTTTNAANAAATTAATAAAAAAANANANTATNNTTTTTTTCTTTNTTCCTCTTTTTTTTTCCTGTATTGATCCANTTTCTCCTGANTTTGANTATCAATCTGACTTGATTNTCATTGATGCAATGGCATCAACNATTCCAGGGACNACATTTGTNANNATTAAAAAAACAANTTTAGAATATGGACGATATTCTTCTNNTTTTATTGGTGGTTGTAATGTNAAAATTATTAATNNAGACACCCAAGANGAAGTNNATTTNGNAGAAACAGAANNCAANTATNTAGTATCTANAGATTTTAAATTAANTCCTGGTTCNCNATGGGAAATGGAAGTTTNNNTNCCAAATGGAAAACNTTANCGNTCTGAATCAGAGNTGGTTCCAAATGAAGTANCNATNGATAANATATCNGNTAGNTTTACAGACGAATTGATTTATGATGAAGCTNNGGNTAAGTATGTNGCTGGTCATGAGGTCNCAATAGATTTTAATGANCCTGATAACGAACAAAANTTTTATTACTTCCAATATCGTGGNTTTGAAANAGAGTTNTATTGTAAACGNTGTGATTANGGNATATATCGTTNTGGAGAGTGTGTTTCACAAATTAANAATCCTCAAGCTAAAGATTATTATACATATTTGTGTGATCAAACCTGTTGGAAAATAAATTTNAATGAGGAAATTTCTCTTTTNGATGANGAATTNACNAATGGNAAGTCAATTAAAAATTTNNTAGTAGGTCGAGTACCNTTTTATTCTAATTCAGANATACTNGTAGAAATTCTTCAACTAAATATCACNCAAAAAGCNTTTAAATATTATAAAACTATTAAAGATATAGTAGATAATAATAGTGGTTTTAATGCACCTCTGCCATCTGCTTTAATTGGAAACTTCTATAATGTTGATGATCCTGAAGATNCAGTTTTAGGTCGATTTACAGCGGCTGCTGGAAAAAGTAAATCAATTTTTATAAAGCGTGGTGGCATAAATGCAATTTTTGAAGGTGAATACCAATATCCACAACCTGAATTGTTAGGAGATCCACTTCCTAATCCCATAACCTATTCAGCACCATGTAATGAGAGTCGATATCGAACTGCAATAAAACCATTAGAATGGGATCAATAAAAAAAAACATTTTAAACTTTATTCTATTTTTTATACTTAGCCTTGTGTTCATACGCTCATTATCNGCTCAAGAGTTTTCATTAACACTTTCTGTGTTTGATTCGGNNTCNTCTGAACCCTTATACGGTGTTACTGTTCTATTAGATNCCTGCAACTGTGGCGGCATAACAAATACAAGCGGTATTTTTTCTAAACGTCTTGAAACTAATAGTTACAAATTATCAGTAGAGTACCTAGGATACAAAAAGGAAAACCTTACTGTTAACCTAAATAAAAATATAAATCTAAATCTTTTCATGCAGATTGAGGAAGAGCAGCTTTCAGAGATTGTATTACTTGCTAAAAAACGAAATCAAAATGTTGAGAGTCCTCAAATGGGTGTTTTTGAAATGAATGCTCGCGATTTAATAAAGATTCCTACTGCACTTGGAGAATTTGATGTCTTAAAAAGCATAACCCTTCTTGCAGGAATAAATAATTCTGGTGATGTAAGTAATGGAGTTTCAATTAGAGGAGGGTCTCTAGATCAGAATTTAATGCTTTATGAATCTGCACCGATTTTCAATCCAACTCATCTTTTTGGGCTATTTTCTGTTTTTACTCCTGATGTAATTTCAGGAGTAGATATTTATCAAGCTAATATACCTGCTAATTACGGGGGACGTATTGCCTCTGTCGTTAATGTAAAAGTAAAAAATCCATACGTAGATCGTTTTAAACTAGAAGGAGGTATTGGTTTGATTTCTTCCCGACTTACACTTAGCACACCAATAATAAACAACAAATTAATGTTATTAGCAGGTGGCCGTTCAAGTTTCACAGATTTTCTTTTTCCTCTTTTAGTACCTCGTTTAAAAAATACCAAAGCTAATTTTACTGACGCTACAATTAAATTATTATACATCCCAGATGAAAATAACCAACTTACATATACTCATTTCTTGTCAAATGATTTTTATCAATTAGATTTAATTTCTTCTATTGAGAATATTGTATCCTCCGAAAATCAATACGATTTTGAAACGTCAAATCATACATTAAAATGGCTCCATACTTTTCAAAATAATACCAATCTTACAGGAAAGCTTGTTCATAGCAATTATTTACCTGAAAACTTATTCCCTGAAATAGATTCAGATAATATTATTAGATTTAAATCTCAAATTCAATACACAAGTGGACAATTTGAATTTAAAGATAATAGAGAAGACGCTTACGATTACTTCTTTGGAGTTCAATTAAATCGATATAATATTGACCCTGGTGGTCTTGACCCTGGGAATGGAAATTCTATTATCCCAGTAAATCTTAAAAATGAAATAGGTCAAGAAAATTCGTTTTATGCTAGTCTTAACTGGAGTCCATTCAATATTATATCTATATCTACAGGACTTCGTTTTACACAATTTAACTTATTGGGTCCATTTGATGAGTCACAATACAATGACCAAGGACTTTTCCAAGAAATAAAAAGCTTTAACAAAAATGAGCAAGTTATCCGGTTTTTTAACCCTGAACCGCGTTTAGGGTTAAATTTAAAACTTAGTAAAACAAGCTCTATAAAGATGAGCTATGCTCGAATCTATCAATATATTCAAAATATTTATAATACTAGTACACCATTACCAACTTCAAGATGGAAGATTTCAGATCGGTATATTTTACCTCAAAAAAATGACACNTATGGCTTTGGATTTTTTAAGAATTTTTTGGATTTAGGTTTAGAAATTTCATCTGAAGGATATTACCGTAAAACAAATAATAATTTAACCTTTAAACCTGGTGCAGATTTTTTTCTTTCAGAATTTTTAGAACGCGAAGTTACTCAAGCTAGAGGGAAAACATATGGTATAGAATTTAGNNTAAGAAAACCAAATGGTAAGTTTAATGGTTTTATGAATTATACTTGGTCACGAAGTTTATTAAAAACAAATGAAGAATCACTGTTAGCAAGAATCAATAATAATAATTGGTATCCTTCTGACTTTGATCGACCACATACTTTAAATGCTACTGTAAATTTTGAGGGCAACATCTACAATACTTTTAGCTTTAATTTTACAGGGCAAACTGGTCGACCTTTCACAATTGCAAATGGAGTGTTAAATCAAGAAAATGTTACGATACCTATTTTTCTGTCTCGAAATAATTCTAGATTACCTGTTTTTCATCGTTTAGATTTTTCTTGGAAGATAGCATATAGTAAAGATCCAAAAAGACGATTTAAAAGCGACTGGATATTTACAATATATAATNTTTACGGGAGAAAAAATCCGTTTAATATTTATTATACGCAGAGAGATGGAGGTAAAGATGGTTCTGTTTTTTTGGATAGTCCTCTAGGTGCTTATGAGCTGTCAGTCATCAAAGGGGCCTTAGTTTCTCTTTCGTACAACTTCAAATTTCAATAGTTTAAATACATTTTTAAAAAGATGTAATTTTATATTTCATATATGTTGATGAAATCAAATATAATAGTTTGCTTTGGTGAAATCCTTTGGGATCTATTTCCTGATGGAAAAAAATTAGGAGGAGCGCCTTTTAATGTGGCAAGTTCTTTAAAAGGTTTAAATGCTAATGTACAATTCATCAGTCGAATTGGTAATGATTCTTTAGGAAGAGAATTACATGAGAAGATTAAAATTCATGGTATTTCCACGAAATATTTGCAAATAGATACAGTATATAAAACAGGTGATGTTCTAGTTAGTATTGATTCAAAGGGCTCGGCAAAATATGAAATTTCAAAAAATGTTGCCTGGGATTTTATTGAGGCCTTACCTGAAACTATCAAATTGGTTAGCAATTCTTCAGCTTTCATTTTTGGGAGTCTTATTGCGAGAGGAAAATCTTTTGAAGCTTTAAAGTCTTTTTTGAGAGTATCTAAATTTAGTGTTTTTGACTTAAACTTAAGACCTCCATTTTATAGTAAGTCATTACTTATTCAATTAATGAATCAATCTGATATGCTTAAGTTTAACGACGATGAATTATATCAAATTGCAAGTATAATTGAATCTTCTTTTGACTCGATAGAAAAACACATTGAGTTTATTGCAAAACAAACCAATACTGACATCATTTGTGTAACTAAGGGAATGAATGGAGCAGTTTTATATTATAAAGGAGATTGGTTTTATAATAATGGTTATAAGGTTGAGGTAGTTGATACCGTTGGAGCAGGGGATTCCTTTTTAGCCACCTTAGTTAACGGCCTAACAAAAAATGAACCTTTACAAGAAACCATAGATTATGCATGTGCCATGGGCGCTATAGTAGCCAATAGCCCTGGAGCTAATCCTAGTATCAATAAAAGAGAACTTAAGTCCTTTATAGAAAATTCCCTTGAAAACTAATTTTATATTATATTGTTTCTAAATTTTCATTATGAAAATATTACTCTTATTAATTACCCTGTTTTCCATTTCAGTAATTAGTTCTCAGAATCTTGATGGAAAACAATTATTGGAAAAGGCTATCGCATATCATGACCCATATTCTAATTGGAAATCCTTTAATTCAAGTTTTAATGTTGTAATGGATTCCCCTAATAGACCCATACGAAAAAGTAAAATAGAGATTAACCTCCCCTCTTCTTTTTTTAGGCTAACAGTTAATCAAAATGAAAATATATTAGTGTCAACTTTAATAAATGATAAATGTATTTTAACGTTTAATGGTGAGAAGGATTTCTCAGACGAAATTAAAAAAGAGTACCGTTTAGATTGTGAGAGAGCCTCTGTTTTAAAAGACTATTATACATACCTTTATGGTTTACCAATGAAACTCAAAGACCCTGGTACAATAATTGATCCCAATGTTCAAAAAACTACAATAAAAGGTATAAAATGTTTTGTATTGAAAGCCACATATGAAGAAGCTGTTGGAAACGATACCTGGTATTTTTACTTTGATCAAAAAACTTATGCTTTAAAACAGTATCAATTTTATCATGATGAATCCAAAAATGATGGAGAATATATTTTGTTGGAGGATGAAGTTGTTGTAAATGGAATTAAAATGCCTAAGAACAGAAGTTGGTATTTCAACTCTAATGATCAATTTTTAGGAATTGATAAATTAATTATTAAATAATTAAAAAATGTATAATCATCTAAAAAACAAATTAAAAATTCATGCAATCATATTTTTTCTTTTACCTTTTATTGCAATTGCACAAAACAAAAAAGAAATAATAGGAAAATGGGACTTAGAGGTAGCCATGAATGGGAAAATACTTCCATCATGGCTTCAGGTTAAACAATCTGGTACTAAAGCTTTGGTCGGATACTTTGTAGCACATAATGGAAGTGCAAGGCCAATCTCTGAGGTTTTTTATCATGATGGAATTTTAGATTTCAGTATTCCACCTCAATTTGATGGTTATAATGATATGCATTTCCAGGGGATATTATCTAACGGAATATTGAAAGGAACTATTTTAAGCAGTGAAGGTGATTCATACTCATTTAGTGGTGTTCCGGCTCCAAAACTTATTCGAAATACAGAAATAAAATGGGGCAAAGCTAGTTCTATATTTAACGGAATAAATCTTGAAGGATGGCACTCTTCGGATAAAAAGGAAATTAATCAATGGATAGCTGAAGATGGACTGCTAAAAAATCCTAAATCAGGAGTTAATTTGATATCTAATAACCTATATAATGATTTTAAATTACACATTGAAGTTCGTTANCCTAAAGGAAGTAATTCTGGAATTTATCTCAGAGGGCGCTATGAAGTTCAAATAGAAGANAGTTATGGTAGCGATCCCGAATCAATTCTTTTTGGTGGTATTTATGGTTTTTTAACACCNAACGAAATGGCGGCAAATCCAGCAGGNCANTGGCAAATTTTTGATATCACATTAATTGGTAGACGAGTNAGTATTATTGCAAATGGAAAANCAATAATAANTGATCAAATCATTCCAGGTATAACCGGAGGTGCAATAGATAGCAAAGAATCTATGGCNGGNCCTNTAATGCTTCAAGGGGATCACGGAAAAGTTGAATACCGAAATATTAAAATCCAACAACCCAAATAGATAGAACTTAAAAAAAGTAGCTATTTTGATTTAATCAGGTTATATTTTTCTTTATAAAACTCAATAATAGGAGGAAAAGGGCCGTACTTGTGTTGGTCAGAAGAAAAATTATCACTCCAAGGCCCATATGGAGTAGAGACTGGCTTCAATTTCTTGTCGGGATAATCTTTTTCTTTTTCAGCTTTTTTTGGTCTAGAAAAACTATTAATATATCCTGCAACATGATAGGCTTCTTCATCTGAAAGTTTAGTATTTTCCCAATTGGCTTGTAAATATGGCATATTATTTTTTATAAAAGCTGCAGCAGTTAAAACACGGTACATACCAGCACCGTCATTATATGCATCTGGACCCCAAAGTGGAGGATATTGATAACCTTTATCAGCATCCTCATGACGAATTCCTTCTCCATTCTTTCCATGACAAACGATACATTCATTAGCATAGATGTTCTTTCCTTTTTCTAAATCTACTGCAAATTGAGGAGGGTCAATTTTAGGATAGCCTTTAAAATTTTCAGTATTTAATCTAGGTATACCGTAATCAAGCCATTCCATATAGGCAATAATAGCTTTCATTTGTTTTGCATTTTTTGGGATTGGTCTACCATTCATACTTCGCTCCATACAACCATTAATTCGATCGACAAGAGAACCTTCTTTATTAGCTCTTCCTCCAAATTGAGGAAAACGATCATTTATACCAATCCATGAGGCAGCTCCTGACATAGTCCCTCCATTCAAATGACAATTAGTACATGAAAGATTGTTACCGCTAAATCTCCTTTTAGAATCTTTATTTAGTGGACCCATATATTGTGATGAGGCGCTTAGAAGCAAGTAACCCTCTTTTACCTTCTCAGGAGTTATTGGATTATTTAATACTAGTACTTTTTCATCCCACTCAACAATAATTTCATCTGGTAAAATCTTCCCTTCATCATAATAAATAATTCCAAAAAAAACAATTAACATAAGTGAAAACAATGTTATTAAAAGAGCAAGTAATTTTTTAACAAGTTTTTGGAATTCCATTATTATTCTAAAATATAACTATAAATGAATATAATACTTAAAATTATAATTGAAATCGAAAGCTCTATAAGGCTTGGTTGATTTGATTTTATAACTTTAGTAAAATTAATGAAGATCTAAAATATCAAATCAATATTATTATGAAAATTAAAACCTATCTCTTAATACTTATTGTTTATTCAGCATGTATGAATGCTCAAAAATGGGAAACCCCTATTATCGATGGATTTGGTGAAGTAAAATATTTCGATAAGGCAAACATTCAGCCTAATCCATCTTTAAAATATAAATTACTATTTGACATTAAGGATCAAACAGAAAAAAATGGAGTGAACAAGGGCCTTTGGGTTATAGCACGTACACTTAATATGCTTTCTTTAGGCAAAGTACCAATAGACAATATCAAAATAGTAGCATCAATACATGGTGATGCTTCTTTTCTAGCTTTAAATGATAAAGTTTACAAAAATAAATTCGGTAAAATCAATTCCAATTTGGAATTAATAGACAAATTAATTGCAAATGGAGTAGAAATTTATGTTTGTTCTCAGGCTACTGCATCCAGAAACATAAATCAAAACTCAATTAATAAAAAAATAAAGCGAGCTTATTCCGGTCTGAGTGTTTTAGCTAATTATCAGTTAAGAGACTATATATTTATGCCTTATTAAATATATTATTGAATTTTAATAAGTAATGTTTAGCTTATTTAGGATCATCACTCACTCTAAACGTATATTGGCTAATCCAATGTCAACTCCTTTTTCAGCTTTAATTATTAAAGCAGAAGTAATTTTGGACATATCAATACCTAATTTTTCAAATGAACTTAAACTAATTCTATATTCTTTCCAGTTTCCACTTATCTTAAATTCTAATGTTTTATCACAATTAATAATAGTATTACATTGGCCAATTTCTAATAGAGCATTCGATCCTGCAAATGTTTTAGCGTAAAAAGACAATTTCATTGCACCATTTGACTGACGCAACATATCATCTGGTTCATTTGATGAAATACGAAAATAATCTCCATCAGATTTTGTCCAATTAATTCGTAAGGCATCTTCTTGTGCAAGATGATCAGTTTTACTTATTATTAGTCCACCAACTGATGTAGGAAAACTCTCGATCTGCTTAATCAAATCTCCAGAGTTTAGCCAAAGTCCCCAAGGAGCTATTGCTGCTCCTTTATTGAAAAATTCCCCTCTTGAGGCAACTTTGATATTTTCTAATCCTGATTCTTCAAGCAATTTATCAAGATTTTCATTTGAATTATAATTGAGTCCATACCCTAATTTGAATAGAGCTTTATTTTTGTCTGATACCAAAGCCCTGGAGGGCCAATTAAATGATAATCGTCCTGTAAAATCAAATGATGGATCTCTTCTAAATAATAGATCAGAAATTCCACCACCTTCAGTTCCAGGCAACCATGCTGCAATAAAAGCGTCAGAATTATTAATTTCAGGATTAGTCCACATTGGACGTCCAGACAAGAATACGGATATAACTGGAATACCTTTGCTTTTATAGGAAGCTAATTTATTTATATCAAATGAATTAGAAACAAAATCTAGGTTCTGACGATCTCCTTGAAACTCTGCATAAGGATCTTCCCCATAAACAGCAATCACAGCGTCGGCTTTTATCGAAAGATCTCCTTCACGAGAAAAAATTACTTTTCCACCAGCTTGATTAACTGCCTCTTCGATACCTTGCAATATAGATTCTCCATTTGGGAATTCATCATTTTCGTGCCCAGTTCCTTGCCAAGAAAGTGTCCATCCTCCACTTGCCTTAGATATACTATCAGCGCCATCCCCGACAATCAGTATTGTTTTTGATGCTTCAATAGGTAGTAATTGATTATTATTTTTTAATAGAACCATTGATTCTCTAACTGCTTGTCTTGCAATTTTCCGATTTTCTGGTAAGCCCAAAAGATTCTCATTACCAGCATTTGTTCGACTACTAGGTTTCCCTTTTTCAAAAATACCTGATGTCATTTTCACTCTAATAATTCGACGCACAGCATCGTTTAAACGCTCCATTGGGATAGCTCCATCTTTTACTTGTTGAAGAGTATTTTTATACAAACCTTTCCAGCTATCTGGGGCCATATACATATCTAATCCTGCATTTAATGATTGTGCACAATCTGTATTATTACATCCAGGAACTTGTCCATGGCCATTCCAGTCACCCACTACAAATCCATTAAAGCCCATTTTAACTTTTAATATATCGGTTAGTAATTCTTTATCGCCGTGAAGTTTCCTTCCTTGCCAGCTTGAAAATGAGGCCATTACTGTTTGGACACCTGCAGGAATAGCAGTATAGTAGCCAGCTGCATGAACTTCACTCAACTCTTTTTCATCTATTAAAGCATCACCTTGATCTACACCGTTTTGAGTTGCACCATCAGCTAAGAAATGCTTTGCACTTGAAATTACTTTCCCATCACCAATAAAATCTTTTGAACCAAATTTCCCTTGTAAACCGATTGCTATTCGACCTCCATATGATTTCACAATATTAGGGTTTTCTGAAAACCCTTCATAAGTTCTTCCCCATCTTATATCTTTTGGAACTGCAAGAGTAGGAGCAAAAGTCCAATCATGACCCGAAACAGTTAATTCATAGGCGGTAACACTTGCAATTTTTTCAATTAAATCAGGATTATTCATTGCACCTAAACCAATGTTATGAGGAAAAATAATGGAGCCTTTCAGATTGGCATGCCCATGTACAGCATCAATTCCCCATATAATAGGAATAGCTATTTCAACACCCTCTTTATCAACAGACGCAGTGTAGTATTTGTCAGCCATTTCAATCCATTTTTTTGTATCGGCATATGGAAGTGGACCTGGAGCAGAATTTCCTCCACTTAATACAGAACCCAAACGATATTCTTTTACCTCCTCAGGAGTTACAGAGTCAGAGTCGCCCTGAATTACCTGTCCAACTTTCTGTTCTAATGTGAGTTTAGGAAGCATTTCATCAATTTTATCTTCAATAGTGGGATCTAATGATAGTGGCTTTATAGTTGGCCACAAAACATTATTTTCGTCTTCTTGACAGCATATAAGACTCAATATTGTGCAAAAAGTAATGGTAAGATTTATTATAAATTTGCTGATTTTCATTTTTCAATTTGTTTTATCATTTAATGATACTAGAAGGCTTCAAATATAGGAATTTTGATTTCGTTTACTAATAATAAAAATACCTGAGAAAGTAAATCTTGAAATAAAAAAAGAATAATTATTTATAACTTAAATTAGTTAATTGTTAAAATGAATATTAAAAGATGAAAAATAATAGAAGACAATTTGTAAAAAATACATTATCAACAGTTTTAGGGGTATCAATTATACCAAGAAATGTTATGGGTAATGGCTTTACTGCGCCAAGCGACAGGTTTAATGTAGGCGTAATAGGATTAGGTGCTCAGAGTGGAGGTCTTATTGGGCGAATATCAAAAATTTCTGATGCTAGAATTATAGCTGGTTGTGATATTCACCAAAAAAGGCTAAATAGATTTCGCAAATTGATTAATACAGAATATATAAAGTACGGAATAAAAGGAACTGCTTTAATATATGAGGATTTTGATAAACTAATTGAAAACTCAAATATTGATGGAGTCGTTGTTAGTACACCTGATCATTGGCACGCTATCCCCTCCATTAATGCAATGAAAGCTGGAAAACATGTTTATTGCGAAAAACCAATGTCGCATACTATCCAAGAGGGTAGGGCAATGGAGATGATAGCCAGAAAATATAATCGTGTTTTGCAAACAGGGAGTATGCAGCGTTCAAGAGCCGATTTTAGAAAAGCCTGTGAATTAGTTCGAAATGGATATATTGGAAATATTGAAAAAGTTTGGATTGAAGTAGGCAATCCATCAGCTGCTTGCAATCTTCCATTCCAAGAAACTCCTGATTATTTAGATTGGGATCGTTGGTTAGGGCCTGCACCGGCACGTTCTTATCATGATATTATTGTCGAGAAGGGATGGTTTCCAAACTGGAGATGGTATAGAGAGTTCGGAGGAGGTATACTTTCTGATTGGGGAGCTCATATGTTTGATATTGTTCAATGGGCTCTTGGAATGGATGATTCTGGACCTGTTAAGTATGAAGCACCAATGGAGCCTACTGCATCTAGAGGCCTTAAAATGCATTATAATAATGGAATTGAAGTTGAACATAGAAATTTTGGACGTGGATTTGCAGTTCGTTTTTTTGGATCAAAGGGAACACTTGATATAAGTCGAAGCTTTTTCGAAACCAACCCAAAAGAATTAATTAATATTAAATTAAAACCAACAGATATAAAACTTTATATATCTGAAAGTCACGAAAATGATTGGATAACCTCGGCAAAAAATGGTTCTAAACCAATTTGTGACGTAGAAGTTGGTCATAGAACAGCAACAGTTTGCCATATTGCAAACTTGGCGTATGAATATAGAAGACCCTTAAATTGGGACCCTATAAAAGAAGAATTTATTGATGATTTTGAAGCCAATCTTAGAAGAAGTAAGCGTTACAGAAAACCGTACGAATTAATACTCTAAAATTATGAGCTATTTTAAGTTTATTATTTTTCTATTAGTAATCTTTACTTTTAATTTAAGTATTTGTTATGCTCAAAATCATTTACCATCATTAAAAGGGAAAAATATCATTTTTGTTTATGGAGGTTCTATTCATAGTCCCAAGGAAAGTGCAGATTTTTTTGTGCCTATATTAGAGGCAGAAGGTGCAAAAGTTCATGTATTTGATAATTTCAGTGTGTACGAAGATGAAAATTTGATGAGTGAAACGGATTTAATAATTCAGGCATTTACAGATTTTTTTACACCCGTTGAAAATAGAATGAATGATAAACAATTTAGAGGACTACAAATAGCAATTCTTAATGGTACTGGATTCTCTGGATGGCATGGCGGTATTGGAGCTTCAAATACGGTTAATCAACGATATCAATTTATGGTTGGGGGCCAATTTGTTTCACATCCAGGGGGTATGACAAATTATAAAGTAAAAATTATTGACACTACAGACATAATTACGAATAACATAAGCGATTTTACTGTAAAAAATACAGAGCAGTATTACATGCTAGTTGATCCTAATATTAAGGTGCTTGCTATATCTGAATTTACAAAAGAGACTTATCTAAAATCAGATAATTTAAATTTAGAACAAATTAATTATTTAGACATTGATGTAGAAAATCAAATTAAGGGTAGTGTTATGCCTGTTGTTTGGAAAAAATATTATGGTAAAGGAAGGATATTTTACTCTTCTATAGGTCACAGTCTTTCTGATTTTGACTCAAAAGAGGTGATGAAAATTCAAATGAGAGGATTTAGATGGGCCTCAGAGGGGAAATATCTTAAAAAAGAAAATATTATAATGCCTATTTATAAAATAAATTATTAATGAATCCAAAAAAAATAGGTCTCTTTTTAGGGCCAATATTATTCATTTCAACAAGAATTTTTTTTCAATCTGAAGGATTGTCAGATGAAGCTAATGCTGTCTTAGCTTCAACATTATGGATTGCAACCTGGTGGATGACAGAACCTATTCCGATTGCTGCCACATCTCTTCTACCGATCATTCTTTTTCCATTATCAGGTGCATTGCCACTAGCTGAAACTTCTTCTTCTTTTGGTCATCGTTATGTTTTTCTCTACATGGGTGGATTTATTCTAGCTCTTGCAATAGAAAAATGGAATTTACACAAGCGAATTGCGCTAAATATTATCAAATTAATAGGAACAGATGTAAAAAAAATCATATTGGGTTTTATGGTTGCTACGGCTTTTCTGTCAATGTGGATATCAAATACTGCTACAGCTGTAATGATGCTTCCAATTGGAGTCGCTATTATCAAACAAATGAAAGACTTGAAAAGTATTCCTGAAGAAGAGAATCTTATCTTTGGAAAAGCTTTAATGCTTTCAATTGCATTTAGTGCTTCNATAGGAGGAATAGCAACCTTAATTGGCACCCCTCCTAATTTAGTCTTTGCAGGAATCATTCAGGAANTATANAATATTGAAATAAGCTTNCTGAAATGGGTGATTTTTGGNNTTCCAATTTCTATAATGCTGTTGACTATTTCCTGGATTTATTTAACTAGANTNGCTTTCAAGTTTTCTCAAACAAATTCTNATCAAGCACAGGNAGAAATTGAAAGACAGTTGTTGGAATTAGGTCAAATTCGTTATCAAGAAAAAATAGTTTTNTTTGTTTTTGTAATTACTGGAGCAGCATGGATTTCAAGAACATTTTTTTTAAATTTATTTATNCCAAGTTTGGACGATNCAATGATTGCTTTNATNTCTGGAATTTCTTTATTTTTAATTGGTGCANGAGNAGATAATAAAGATAAAAAAATCATGCATTGGGAAGATGCAGTNAAACTGCCTTGGGGGATATTNTTGCTTTTTGGAGGTGGATTAGCNATTGCTGCAGGTTTTCAATCTAGTGGATTAGCAAGCTGGATAGCTGAAAATTTAACTCAGCTAAATGATTTTTCACTATTTATAATTTTATTGGTAGTGATTATTGCTGTAAATTTCTTAACTGAAATCACTTCTAATCTAGCAACCACTGCAATGCTACTTCCAATTTTAGCCCCTTNAGCCATAATACTTGGGGTGCACCCCTANATAATGATGGTNGGTGCAACTNTAGCTGCCTCCTGNGCTTTTATGCTTCCAGTAGCAACACCACCGAACGCAGTTGTTTTTGGTTCTAATTATTTAAAAATATCAGATATGGTAAGGGTAGGTATATTAATGAATATNATATCAATAATTATTATTTTCATAATGGTTTATTTCTTTCTTCCTCTAATTTGGAATTTTGATGCATTTAATAATCCTTTTCAATAAAAAAAATACTATTTATTAAATTTCTAAAAACATGGTATACTTATTTAATCATTTAGACTGTAGTTTGACAAAAAATTCCATAAGAGTTGATTTGTATTAACACCATCTAAGGTTTTGTTAAACCAAACATGTCCNCCCTTGGTTTTTGAAGATCCATTAATAGAATATAGAACTAAAGAACTACCGTCATTTCCTCCTGTGTAATCGTATCTTANGACTTCTCCNCCATTGAGCCGTGTAACTNTTTGACTTGATTCAGGAATACCGTTAAAATTGATCCATGAGTTAATTACATCAGGCACAGATTGGTAATCCTCATTTCCTTGATAAGGCAGTGTATCGTCCTCCATACTATGAAAGTGAATTATAGATGTAGATATATTTGGAATTTCACAATCTCCGGATATGCTTATTCCTGACATNATACCAACAGCAGCAATGAAGTTTGCACCTGAACATGCAAGATCATATGACATCATCCCTCCATTTGAATATCCAACTGCATAAACTCGATTATAATCAATGTTGTAAGTTTTTCCAATTTGNAATATAAGTTCCTCGGTAAAAAAAACATCATTTTCCATTATGTTATNAATCCCGCTATCACCNGGAGTCCAATAGGGGGAACCTTTTATNCCTAAAATTGCTTGAGGGTAAACTACAATAAAATTATTTTCGTTTGCAGTTGCATTTAATCCTTTGTCTTCTCCAATATTTTGAGCATAATTAGTTGCACTTCCACCAAAACCATGAAAATTTATCATCAAAGGGGTTGGGTTGATTTCATCATAATAGGATGGAATATGAATCACATACTCTCTAGTTTCACCCCCATGAGTAATTGTTTGAATTTCCATATGGTTTTTAATCCCATTAACATTTTCATCATACTTGATGCTTTGTTGGGTATTTTTTATTGCATTGCTGCATTTACACATTAAAATGAAGGTAGAAAGTACTACAAATAAAAACCATTTAATGTTAACCAAATTATTGAAAGTACTCAAGTTCATTATATAGTTAGTTCAATTNAAATTATATTAANAGTTCTAAATTGAAACTTTTTAAGTTATNATACCAGCTTATTGATACATCTTTAAAATAGGTTAATTATACATACTTTTTTCTAAAGGAGTTTTATATTTACTAAAATTTAAAAAATGAAAGCAAATACAGTAAGTTTAATAAACTCTTTAATTTTGATNTCTATGGGGCTCTGGGGTTATTTTGAATCTGATTCCAGACCAATTACCGCATTGATACCGGTTATTGTTGGTTTAATTTTACTATTACTTAACAGTGGTGTTAAAAAGGAAAATAAAATTGCTGCACATATTGCGGTGCTATTAACATTAATAATTATAATTGGCCTAATAAGACCTTTTTTGGGAACATTAGAAAGGGTAAATATTACAGGGATTATTAGAGTTTCACTAATGATTTTGACTTCAATATGGGCAATGATTACTTTTATTAAAAGTTTTATTTCGGCTAGAAAGTCTAAAAGCTAATATTAATTAGTAATTACAGACTCTAAAAAAAGCCCCCAATAAAATCAGAGGCTTAAGGAATATTTGGTGGAGTCGGCGGGGATCGAACCCGCGTCCAAACAAGCGATCAAAAAGATTTCTACAAGTTTAGATTTCGTTTAATTTTAGAGTTTGAACTGACCGAAAACTGCCCATACAAACCTTAGCATCTTTATTGGAAAACACTAGCGATGCCCAAGTGTTTCGATGTTGACATTTATGGTGCCTCTTAATAAATCGCCGTCAACAAGGGCTATTCAGAGACATCCGGCTTCCTGGCCTAGCCAGGACTGGGCATTAACCTACTATAATTCAGTTAATTATGCAGCTAGAGCGTAGTTATTCTCGCCATTTAAAAAATGTGAAAAATGAGATTTACGAGCTGTAATTCAGCGCTCGACTTGCTTACTTTTTCATGCGTCCTGCTGTCAAAACCAGTCGACCCCATGAGTTTCAAAGAACTATAATGAATGCAAATTTACAAATATTAAGCCAAAGAGTTTCTTTGACTTTTTTATTTACACTTTAGCAATTTAAAGTCAAAGATATACCGCTATCTTTGCAGCGTTTAAAAAATACTATGAAAGCTATCAAAAATATTGCAATTATTGCACATGTTGATCATGGGAAAACGACCCTTGTTGATAAGATACTTCATCATTGTAACCTTTTCCGATCTAACGAAAGTACAGGAGAATTTATTTTAGATAATAATGATTTAGAACGTGAAAGAGGAATTACTATTCTTTCTAAAAACGTTGCTGTTGTCTATAAAGATGTTAAGATTAATATTATTGATACTCCTGGTCACGCTGATTTTGGTGGTGAAGTCGAAAGAGTTTTAAATATGGCTGATGGAGTACTTTTATTAGTAGATGCTTTTGAGGGTCCAATGCCTCAAACTCGATTTGTACTCAAGAAGGCAATTGATTTAAAGCTTAAACCTATAGTAGTTATAAATAAAGTTGATAAGGAAAATTGTAATCCAGATTTAGTTCACGAAGCAGTTTTTGATCTAATGTTTGAGTTGGGTGCAGAGGAATGGCAACTAGATTTCCCTACAGTTTATGGCTCGGCAAAATACAATTGGATGAGTAAGGATTGGAAATATAAAACAGATTCAGTTGCCCCTTTACTGGATATGGTATTAAAGTACGTACCTAGTCCGGAAATTGAAGAAGGTAATACCCAAATGTTAATTACTTCTTTAGATTTCTCATCTTTTACTGGAAGAATTGCTGTTGGTCGATTACAAAGGGGTAAATTATCAACATCAATGAAAGTTAATTTAATTAAAAGAGACTCAATTGTAGTTCCTTCACGGATAAAAGAATTAAATCTTTTTGATGGTTTAGGAAGAAAAAGAGTAGAAAATGTAGAGGCCGGGGATTTATGTGCGGTAATTGGACTCGATGGGTTTGAAATTGGAGATACTATTGCAGATTTTCATGATCCAGAGGCTTTACTAACAATTGCAATTGATGAACCTACTATGAGTATGTTATTTACAATTAATGATTCTCCTTTTTTTGGTCAAGAAGGCAGGTTTGTCACTTCCCGTCATATTCGAGAGCGTTTAGAAAAAGAACTTGAAAAAAACTTAGCTATGCGTCTTGAAGTTACTGACAGCTCTGACAAGTTTATAGTTTTTGGTCGTGGAGTTCTTCATCTTTCTGTACTTATCGAAACTATGAGAAGGGAAGGATACGAATTACAAATTGGACAACCTCAAGTGATAATTAAAGAAATTGATGGAGTAAAAATGGAACCCATGGAGGAATTAAACATTGATTTACCTGAATATGTCTCTGGAAAAGTAATTGAAATAGTTAGCCTTAGAAAAGGAGAAATGTTCGCTATGAATCCAAAGGGGAATCGAATGGTTTGTGAGTTTAAAATTCCTTCTCGAGGGATTATTGGGCTGAGGAATCAACTTTTAACAGCTACTGCAGGCGAGGCTATAATGAATCATCGTTTTATAGAATATACTGACTACAGAGGTGATATACCAGGAAGAGTGAATGGCTCTCTAATTTCCATGGAAAAAGGTTTAGCAATTCCATATTCCTTAGATAAGCTCCAGGATCGTGGTAAATTTTTTATTGCTTCTAATGAATCTGTTTATGCTGGCCAGGTTATAGGGGAAAATACACGACAAAATGACATGGTTGTTAATGTTACTAAAACAAAGAAATTATCTAATGTTCGTGCAGCAGGATCAGACGATAAACTTAAACTTGCTCCTCCAATTAAATTTTCATTAGAAGAAGCATTAGAGTACATCCAAAAAGACGAGTATGTTGAGGTTACTCCAAGCTCTTTGAGAATTCGGAAAACCTTTTTGGATGAGAATGAAAGGAAGCGTCAAAAATCTTGAATTATTTTTTAGCAACTACCTCATTTAATTTTGATTGATTACATTGGTAGATTTTACCAGGGAATTTTACAATCATATTATAGTCGTGCGTAGCCATTATTAAGGTTATACCACCTTGATGTAATTTACTAAATAGCTGCATGATTTCATGACTAGTATCTGGATCAAGGTTTCCTGTTGGCTCGTCCGCAATTATAAGTTCAGGATAGTTGAGAAGGGCTCTTGCTATTGCGACACGTTGCTGTTCACCTCCTGATAATTCAAAAGGATATTTATTATGATTGGAAATGACATTAACCATATCTAAAACTTCAATAACACGTTTTTTAATTTTATTTTTTTCCTTCCATCCTGTAGCTTTAAGTACAAAGGAGAGATTGTTATAAATTGTACGATCAGGTAAAAGTTTAAAGTCTTGAAAGACAACTCCTAATTTTCTTCTTAATTTTGGTATTTGCCTGTCTTTTAATTGATTTAAATCAAATCCTAAAATGGATCCTTGACCTGAACTAAGAGGTAAATCACCATATAATACTTTTAAAAGGCTGCTTTTTCCACTTCCAGTTTTTCCAATAAGAAATAAAAGTTCACCTGATTTTACATTTAAATTGATGTTAGAAAATATAATATTATTTTCATTTTCAATTGTCACATTATCTAAGCTTACCATAAGAAAATATATTCTAAAACAGATAAGCTATAAAGGTAATTTTTTTGTTTTAGTCTTTATTATTTTGTTAATAAAATATACGTTTTCAACATATAATAACGTTTAATAATATTGTTGATTAAATTACTTTTATTAATATGGCTAAAAGGTTTAGAATTTTAATTTTCTATTTCATAGGGATGTTGACCTTTCCCCTTATCACTCATAGTCAAATCTATAATAATTTAAATAAAGCAGAACTCTCAAATCATCTTTTTGGTTTATCTTATTTTCCAGCTTCTTGGCAAAATAGCATCTTCGAAGAAGAATTTTATTCTTCAAAATTTCATAAAGAAAATGTTGAATTCAATAAGCTTTCCAACGCATTACGACTGAATTATTCAGGAACAGACAAAATGTTGAATCAATTTAAACAAGACTTTCCTAATTCTATAGCAACAAAAACAATTGATTTAGATGTAGCTAACTACTATTTTAAAAATGAAAAATATAGGTATGCTTTAAAGTGGTTTAATCGAATTTCTGATAATGAAGTACCAAAAAATAATATGGCAACATATAATTTTAACAAAGGCTATACTTTATTTTCTTCAAAAAATTATAAAAAGGCCAGGCCTTATTTAGAAAAGGTAAAAAATAATTCTAAATATGATTCTGATGCACATTATTATTTAGGACATATTGCATATCAGTTAGAAGATTTTGATACAGCAATAGCGTCTTTTGGTAATATTTCAAACCCATCTCAAAAAGAAAATTTAAATTANTTTCAAGCNGATATGAATTTTAGGTTAGGACGNTTTGANCAAGCTATAGAGCTTGCNAANAAAGCNCTTATAANTTCNAATAAAAANGAAANATCNGAACTTTCAAAAATTATTGGAGAGAGCTATTTTAATATTAAAGNCTATTTAAAGGCAATTCCATTTTTAGAAGCCTATGAAGGCAAAAAAGGAACNCTTAAAAATGGCGATTATTANCAATTAGGGTATGCTTATTTTAAACAAAGAAACTTTGACAAAGCTATTACTCAATTTAACAAAATAATTGGAGAANAAAANGCTCTNGCTCANAATGCCTANTATTCTTTGGCAGAATGTTATTTAAAANAAAATCAGAAAGTTTCNGCTTTAAATGCTTTTAAAAGTGCTTCAGAAATGGATTTTAACTCNGTTATAAAAGAAGATGCTTTTTTNAATTATGCTAAACTTAGTTATGATATTGGAAANCCATATGAAGACCCTCCAAAAGTTTTACTCGCTTTTTTAGAAGAGTACCCTAAAAATGAAAAAAATCAACTTGTTGAAGAGCTTCTGATTAATTCTTACACTAAAAATGAAAATTATACAGCTGCTTTCGAGATACTTGAAAATGAAAAAGGTTACAAAAACAATAAAACTCTTCAACGAGTTTTGACATTGGCAGGAATTCAACAATTTAATAATGGATATTTTTTAAAAGCTAGTAATTTCTTTAAAAGGAGTTTAAAGGTAAATGAAAATAAAGTATGGGAAGCTTATTGTTTGTATTGGTATGGTCGCTCAGAATATGAGCTAAATAAATTTGATGAAGCTTTAGATTTATTTAAGCAATTTAGGAAGCATGCCCAAAAAAATAATATTGTATCAGAAACCCTATTAAATTATGATTTAGGATACGTTTATTTTAAGCTGGGGGAATATCAATATGCGCTCAAATCATTCAAAGCTTTTAATAAGACTAATAGTACTCTTGATATTTCCTACCAGTTTGATACCTATTTGAGAATTGGAGATTGTCATTTTGCTCTTAAAGATTATTGGGCAGCAATGGAAAATTATAATATGTCTATTCTACTAAATCCAAAAAAAGGAGGCTATGCTAGTTTTCAAAAAGCAGTAAGTTATGGTTTTGTACAAAGTAATTCTAAAAAAATAAAGGCATTATCAAATTTTCTTAATGATTATCCTAATAATGAATTATTAGATGATGCCCTTTTTGAATTAGCTTCAACTTTGAGTAGAGAAGAAGAATTTAAAAAAGCTATTGAAACATATGATAAACTCATTACTACTTTTGAAACTAGCCCTTTTTTAGCTAAAGCAGCTTTAAATAAAGGATTAATTTTATATAACCTTGAAGAGTATAATTTAGCGAATACTGTTTTAAAAAAAATTGCTGTAAAATTTAACAGATATACTGTTGGAGAACAAGCAATAAGAACACTCAAAGAAATAGCTGTTGAACAGGGGAGTATTACTGATTTTATTCAATGGACAAAAGAAAATAAACTTAATACATTCTCTGATCTAGAATTAGAAAAAACATCATTTGCTGCAGCTGAAAGGCAATTTCTAGACGGTAATACTAATGCATCTTTAAAGCTTTTTGAACAATACCTTAAAATTTATCCTTATGGTTCATTTAGTAAAGTAGTTTCGTTTTATTTGGCCGAAATATATTTTGAAAATGAACGTTTTGATGAGGCCTTATTTGCATATAAGAAATTGGTTGAAGGGGATATTTCAAGTTATACTGAAAAAGCATTAACTAAAATTATTCAACTTCTTAAGAATAATAATAAGGAAATTGAAGCAATACCTTACATGGAAAAGTTAGTTGAAATTTCTTCTTTTAAAGAAAATAAAAAATTCGCAAAGTTAAATCTTATGCAAGCTTATTACATAAATAAGCAATATGAAAAGACGATAGAAACAACAGAAACAATATTAAAATTACCTGAATTAACAGAAAATATTAAATCGGATGCCCTGAAACTGAGAGCTCGTTCCTTTCTGGCCCTTCGTGACAGTTTAAATGCAGGAGATACATACAGGCTATTAGAAAAATCTTCTCAGGTGATAATTGCATCTGAGGCAATTTACTTTAGAGCTTATAATTTTCATCTTAAAAAGGCATATTCTGAGTCAAATGATTTAATCGCTAAAATTGCTGAAAGCTCTGGACAAGCTAAAGAGTGGACTGCTAAAGCATTATTGTTACTTGCTAAAAATTATTATGGCCTTGAAGATTCATTCCAAGCAATTTTTGTGTTAGATTCTTTAATAGAAAATTTTAAAATCTATCCAGAGTTAGTTAAAGAGGCACAAAGTTTAATTGTAAAATATCAATCATCTTTAAAAGAGGAGAATCGTTCAATTAACAAAAACGATGAAGGTGGATAGATTAAGATTTTATTTTTTAGTATTACTTTTTTCAGTAATAAGTATTGCTGCCCAAAAGAATGAAAAAAATAATGCAATAACCACTCAAGAGGTACTTGTGGTTAAATCTTATACACCTGATTTATCAGATGCATTTAAAATAAAGACAGTAGCTGAAATTCCAGATTCCCTTCAAACAACTAATAAGGAGCTTAAATACAAGCTTAAATCGGTACCTGTAGTTTCTCTATTTCAGCCTAATAAAGCAACTCCGTTAAAGTTACAACAAAGATCATCATCAAAACCCTATAACACTTTTTTTAGTGGNGCTTTAGGGAATAAAAATCAAGTATATTATAACATATCAAGCGTAATTGAGATTGACAGGACACAGCGTTATGGACTACAATTATATAAAGACGGGTTTGGTGGTAATGTAGAAAATACTTTTTTAAAAAGTAATCAAAATCACAATCGCTTTGGATTACATCATAATCTTCGNAGTAATGAATATAATGTAAATACTCAGATTCAAATTGTTACTAATNAAAATAATTATTTTGGACTTTATGATACCAATTGGGATAATCTTTTAATCAATACTTTGGACCCTGAGATTAAAAGAAGTTTTTTTAAAATTAAGTCTCATTGGAATTGGTATAATTCTTTTCTACGTGGAATTAACTTTCANGTTAATATAAATTCTGATAACTATAATACCTCTGAACANCAATTAGCATTACAAACAGATTTAGAGACTNCTTTGGGAAACGGAAATATAAAAGCAGAAGTAAAAATTCANGGTTTTANTACTCATTTTGANGCNTCNTTTTTTGAAAGGACAGTTGAAGAATATTNTCAAGGGCTTGGTGCTNTAGATNTTTTCTGGAAGAATTATAGAAATNATTTTAAGTTAAAAATTGGCGCAGGGATTACATCTCTNTTTGGNNTAACTAATATTTCAAGTCAATTACTATATTANCCTNAAATTGAAATATCTTANGAGAAGCCAGGAAATAAAATAAGTCCTTTTTTGANNTCTGATGGAGGTGTAAAACAAAACACTTACAAAATNCTCACAGAATTAAACCCATATTTAGCTCCTAGCTACTCCNTTAGCTCCAACATTTAATCAATATAANACNACTCTTGGANTTCGATCNAGTCTTGCCTCTATATTGAATTTTGATCTGGGATTTATATTTGATAAAATCGANAACTTCACTTATTTTNAACGCCTACCNTATGATAGTCAATATGAAAANATGGCNTANAGATTATCTAATTCTTTTCAAAGTCAATATTTGNATACTAGAATNTATGGTTTTAAGTCTNCAATTCGNATTGATTTAGCAAAAAATAATTTTGTNNGTTTTGAGACNCTCTATCGTTTTTTTGATNTAGAAACAGATCAAATATTATGGAATTTACCTGCTTTAGAAATGAATTGGGAAAGTCAGATTAAATGGAAAGATCGATTGCTTTTTTCTTTAAACGGGAACTTATGGGGAGATAGAAAATCAGCATTCCGCCCCATTTTTTTAAAGCAGGATTTAAATAGCGCTCAAATAACTTCAGAAAATCTTCCTCTTTTTATTAGAACAACTGCCCACATAACTTACAAAATTACAGATCAGTTTGATATATTCATAAAAGGAAGGTTTAATACCCAAGGTATTCACGGAAGATGGGCATATTACCCAGAGCCTGATTTGCTTTTAATTGGAGGAATTACATATAAGTTTGATTTTCAAATTTAGAATAATCATATTTCAAAACTTTAATAATTTTATGGAAGCCGTCTTGTTTTTATTACATTTGCACAAAAATTTTTAAATACTCATTTTAAATTACATGAATAAATTAATTAATCTAAAAATTTTTTTATCGGTATTAATTTTATTTAATTCTTGTCAAAGTAAAGTTGATCTTATTGTTCACAATGCTACTGTATATTCGTTGGGTGAGTCTGTTGAAAAAACCACTGCCTTTGTGGTAAAAGACGGAAAGTTTGTTGATGTAGGAGGTGAAGATTTAATCGGTAAATATAGTGCTAAAAAAGTTTTAGATCTACAAAAGCTCCCTGTCTACCCAGGTTTTATTGATTCTCATTGCCATTTCATGAAATTAGGGTTAAGTCTCCAACAAGTTGATCTAAGAGGAACAAGAAGTTTCGAGGAAGTAATCAATCGTGTTCAAGATTTTGAAAAAAATAAAGAATATAAATTCATAATGGGTCGCGGTTGGGACCAAAATGATTGGGAAGATAAATCTTTACCAAACAAAATTAAATTAGACTCATTATATCCAGACATCCCAGTTGCTCTAAGACGTATTGATGGCCATGCTCTATTGGTTAACCAAAAAGCACTCGACCTTGCTGGAATTACAAATACAACAACAGTGAAAGGTGGAACAATAATTAAAGATAAAGATAGTCTTACTGGTATTTTAGTAGATGCACCAATGTCTCTTGTAACATCAATTTTACCTAAGCCTACTATTAAAGAAAAAACTAAAGCTTTAAAAGATGCTGAAAAAATCGCTTTTGAAAATGGTCTTACAACTGTATCTATTGCTGGAATTGACAAAGATGATATTTATCTAATTGATAGCCTCCAAAAAAGAGGTGAATTAGATATCCGTATATATGCAATGATCTCTAATAATAAAGAAAATATGGATCATTTTTTATCAATTGGCCCAATCAAAACAGAAAAGTTAAATGTTCGCTCTTTCAAGGTTTATGCTGATGGCGCTTTAGGTTCTCGTGGAGCAGCACTAAAAAAACCATATTCAGATTTAAAATCTCATAAAGGAGAATTTATTACACCAAAAGATTCTCTTGAAAAATTAGCTTATATGCTCGCCACAACTCCTTTTCAAATGAATACTCATGCAATTGGAGATGATGCAAATCGAACCATTTTAGAAGCATACAACAAAGCATTAATATTTTCTAATGATCCAAGATGGAGGATTGAGCATGCCCAAATAATTGATACAGCAGACATTGCTCTTTTTAATCGAAAAATTATTCCTTCAGTTCAGCCTACCCACGCTACAAGCGACATGTATTGGGCTGAAGAACGACTGGGTTTAAATCGACTTAAAGGAGCATATGCCTATAAATCACTGTTAGAAATGTCAGGACGTATTTCGTTAGGTACTGATTTTCCTGTGGAAGAGGTTAGTCCAATATCAACTTTTTTTTCTGCAGTTGCACGTCAAGATAAGGACTTATATCCTGAAGGCGGCTTTTTATCTGAAAATAAGCTTTCAAGAATTGAAGCATTAACTGGAATGACAGAATGGGGAGCTTATGCGAATTTCGAAGAAAATCAGAAAGGAACTATTGAAGTTGGCAAAGTAGCAGATTTCGTTATATTAGACCGAGATATTATTTTGGAAAAAGAAAGCAACATTTTAAAAACAAGAATAGTTGCCACTTTGCTTGACGGCAATATTGTCTTTAGCAACAGGATTAATTAAAATTATTTACATTTTTACCTTTAAATTATTTTTATACTAAATTTATATTACTATAATCCATTTTTTAATTAATATTTTAAATTAAAAATATAGAATAAGTTAATATTAGTTATTTATTATTATACTTTTGCATAAACCTTTTATTATGTGTGGTATACTGTGTGCCTTTGATTTAAAAGAAAGTAGGGAAGTTATTCGTCCTCAAGTTTTAGAAATGTCAAAAAAACTTAGACATAGGGGGCCTGATTGGAGTGGAATTTATGACACTCCTAAAGCAATTTTATCACATGAGCGTTTAGCAATTGTTGATCCAACATCAGGAAAACAACCATTAATTAGTCCATCCAAAAAACTTATACTAGCTGCAAATGGAGAGATATATAATCATCGTGATCTTCGTCTTGAATGCGAATCTAGTTACACTTTTAAAACACAATCTGATTGTGAGGTAATATTAGCTATGTATGAAAAATACGGAAAGAATTTTGTAAAAAAATTAAATGGAATTTTTGCTTTTGCTATTTATGACCAAGATAAAGATGAATATTTTATAGCACGAGATCACATAGGAATTATTCCTTTATATATGGGATGGGATAATAAGGGAACATTTTATGTAGCTTCAGAATTAAAGGCATTAGAAGGAGTATGTTCTAAAATTAAGCTCTTTCCGCCAGGAAACTATATTTACAGTAAAGATTCACAACCTATTAAATGGTATGAAACGGAATGGACTTCTTATGAATCAGTTAAAGATAATTCAACATCTATTGAAGATTTACACGATGCATTATCTAACGCTGTTTATCGTCAATTGATGAGTGATGTCCCTTATGGTGTTTTACTTTCAGGAGGACTAGACTCATCTATTACCTCAGCTTTAGCAAAAAAATTTGCATCTAGACGAGTTGAAACAGATGATGTTCAAGCTGCGTGGTGGCCTCAACTGCATTCATTCTCTGTTGGCTTAGAAGGATCTCCAGATTTAGCTGCAGCAAAAGAAGTGGCTAAACATATTGGAACAGTTCATCACGAAGTTAAATTTACTATTCAAGAAGGTTTGGACGCTATCCGTGAAGTGATATACCATCTCGAAACATACGACATAACGACAATTCGAGCCTCTACTCCTATGTACTTAATGGCTCGTGCTATAAAGTCACTAGGAATTAAAATGGTCTTATCTGGAGAAGGAGCAGACGAGCTTTTTGGTGGTTATCTTTATTTCCATAAAGCACCCAATGCTAAAGAATTTCATGAAGAGACCGTTAGAAAACTTGATAAGTTGCACCAATATGATTGTTTAAGAGCAAACAAGTCACTTGCAGCATGGGGTATTGAAGGACGTGTACCTTTCTTAGATAAAGAGTTTATAGAGACTGCTATGCGTCTAAATCCGAAAGATAAAATGATAACAGAGGGCCGAATGGAGAAGTGGATTTTGAGAAAAGCTTTTGAAGATTATTTACCCGATAGTGTTACTTGGCGTCAAAAAGAACAATTTTCTGATGGAGTTGGATATAGCTGGATAGATAATTTAAAAGAACTCGTAAATACTCAGGTATCTGATAAGCAAATGAAAAATGCACATTATCATTTTCCAATACAACCGCCTCAAAATAAAGAAGAGTTTTATTATCGCTCCATTTTTGAATCATATTTTCCTAGTAAAGCTGCCGCTTTAAGTGTTCCTTCAGTACCATCAGTTGCTTGTAGTACTCCAATAGCATTAGCCTGGGATAAGGCATTTCAAAATCAAAACGATCCTAGCGGAAGAGCCGTTGCAAAGGTGCATGAAAAAAGCTATGATGATTAGCTTTTTTTCAAAAAATTCAACTTAAAAAATAACTTCTTTTAAACACATTTGTGTTGATAACTTCCCCAATATTCACAGGGGTTTAGGGCATATTTAACATGTTAAATAATTATATTTGTTAGTCTGTGGTTTTGCGGGCAAAAATTAGATTAATTATGAGCGAAGAAAACCAAAAAAAACAATATTCTGCAGATAGTATACAAGCCCTTGAAGGAATGGAGCATGTCAGAATGCGCCCTTCCATGTACATCGGTGATGTAGGCTCTCGGGGACTTCATCACCTGGTCTATGAAGTTGTTGATAATTCAATTGACGAAGCATTGGCGGGATATTGTGACAAAATTACAGTTACCATTAATGAAGATAATTCGATTACTACAAAAGATAACGGTCGGGGCATACCTATTGGAATTCATAAAAAGGAGGGTGTTTCGGCACTTGAGGTAGTTATGACTAAGATTGGTGCTGGAGGAAAGTTCGATAAAGATTCTTACAAAGTCTCAGGAGGCCTTCATGGTGTCGGTGTTTCTTGTGTAAATGCATTATCTGAGAGTTTGGTTGCAAATGTTTACCGTGACGGAAAAATTTGGCAACAGGAATATGAAAGGGGAAAAGTTAAAGCTCCAGTATCTGCTATTGGTGAAACAAATGAAACAGGTACTGAAGTTACTTTTAAACCTGATCCTGAAATTTTTAATCAAATTTTAGAATATGACTATGATATTCTTTCGCTTAGAATGCGTGAACTTTCTTATTTGAATAAAGGAATCAAAATAGAGATAAATGATAAAAGAAAAAAAGATGAAAAAGGTGAGTTTATTTCAGAAACTTTTCAATCTAAGGAGGGTTTAAAAGAATTTATTCACTTTCTTGACGAAAATCGTGAGGCTATTATAGGAGATGTAATAGCAATGGAAGGAGAAAAAAACTCTGTTCCTGTGGAAGTAGCAATGATTTATAATACTTCGTTCTCTGAAAATTTACATTCTTATGTTAATAATATAAACACCCACGAAGGTGGTACTCATCTGTCTGGCTTTCGGAGAGGATTAACAACAACTTTAAAGAAATATGCTGATAGTTCAGGTTTGCTTGATAAGTTAAAGTTTGATATCGCGGGAGATGATTTTAGGGAAGGACTTACTGCAATTATTTCTGTGAAAGTTTCCGAGCCTCAGTTTGAAGGCCAAACTAAAACTAAACTAGGAAATCGAGATGTGACTTCAGCAGTCTCTCAGGCAGTCTCCGAAATGCTAGAAAATTATTTAGAAGAAAATCCAAATGATGCTAAAACAATTGTTCAGAAAGTAATTTTAGCAGCCCAAGCCCGTCATGCTGCACGAAAGGCTAGAGAAATGATCCAAAGAAAAACTGTAATGAGTGGAGGCGGCCTTCCTGGAAAATTATCTGATTGTTCTGAACAAGACCCTAAATTATGTGAAGTTTTTCTTGTTGAGGGAGATTCTGCAGGTGGAACTGCTAAACAGGGTAGAGATAGAAATTTTCAAGCAATATTACCACTTCGAGGTAAGATTTTAAACGTTGAAAAAGCTATGCAACATAAGGTTTTTGAAAATGAAGAAATTAGAAATATTTATACGGCTTTAGGTGTTACGATTGGTACTGAGGAGGATAGTAAAGCTTTAAACCTTGAGAAGTTACGTTATCACAAAATAGTGATTATGTGTGATGCAGATGTTGATGGAAGCCACATTTCAACTTTGATACTAACTTTCTTTTTCCGCTATATGAAAGAGCTAATAGAGTTTGGCCATATTTACATTGCTACTCCACCGTTATATCTGGTAAAAAAGGGACAGAAGAAAGATTATGCTTGGAACGAAGACCAACGAGATTATTTATACAAGCAGTATGGAAGTGGTGCATCTATTCAAAGATATAAAGGACTTGGTGAAATGAATGCTAGCCAGCTATGGGATACTACAATGAACCCTGAAGAACGTACTTTGCGTAAAGTGATTATTGAGCCCGGTGGAGAAGCAGATAGAGTTTTTACAATGTTAATGGGTGATGAAGTTCCTCCAAGAAGAGATTTTATCGAGAAAAATGCTATTTACGCAAATATTGATGTGTAATATTAAGTAAAACTAATTAATCTAAAATAACACATATGAAAGTTACCATTGTCGGGGCTGGTAATGTTGGTGCCTCTTGTGCGGAGTACATTGCACAAAAACAGATTGCAAGTAAAGTAATTCTTCTAGATATAAAAGAAGGATTTGCAGAAGGAAAAGCTTTAGACTTGTATCAAACTGCAACAACTTTAGGCTTCAATACTTCAATTACTGGAGTTACTAATGATTATTCAGCCACTTCAAAAAGTGATGTCGTAGTTATTACATCTGGAGTACCCCGAAAACCTGGGATGACTCGTGAAGAACTAATTGGTATTAATGCGGGTATAGTTCAAAAAGTTTCAGAAAGTATTTTAATTCATTCTCCCAATGCCATTATTGTAGTAGTATCAAATCCGATGGATACAATGACTTACTTGACTTTAAAATCGACAGGACTTTCTAAAAATAGAATAATTGGTATGGGTGGAGCCTTAGATAGCTCACGATTTAAAACTTATCTTTCATTGGCACTAGATAAGCCAGCTAATGATATTCAAGGGATCGTGATTGGTGGACATGGAGATACAACAATGATTCCATTAACTAGACTAGCTAGTTATAATGGTGGGCCTGTTTCACAATATCTCGATTCCAAAACTTTGGAAAAAGTGGTATCAGATACAATGGTTGGAGGTGCTACACTAACAAAACTCCTAGGAACCTCTGCATGGTATGCGCCTGGAGCTTCTGTAGCTTATTTAGTAGATAGTATTTTAAATGATTACAGAAGAATGATTCCATGTTCTGTCTTTTTAGAAGGTGAGTATGATTTGAAAGATATATGTATTGGGGTTCCTTGTATCATTGGCTCAAATGGAATCGAATCTATAGTAGACATTAAGTTAAATGAAAAAGAACATGCTTTATTAAAAGAAAGTGCTAAAAAAGTTAAATCTATGAATGAAGCCTTAAACAACATTCTGTAGCAAAACATTTCAGTATCAATCTTTATTCCATATAAGAGTTGTCAATTATTAGGTTTAATACTATATTTGCTCGCCTTGATTGAGCTTTAATTTTTTTAAAAAATGCAAAACAATTCTTTGATAAAGGTTTTTGGTATTCTATTTGCACTTGTAAGTATATACCAGCTTTCTTTTACATTCATTACTAGTAATATTGAGAACAGAGCTTTAAACTATGCAAGTCAAACTGTTTCAAGTGATGACGTAAACTATCTTGAAGTTCGCGATCAAGCTGCTAAAAATTATTTAGATTCAATTGGAAACAATCCAATCTTCAGTTTCACCTCTTATAATGATGCAAAAGAAAAAGAACTTAATAAAGGTCTTGATTTAAAAGGAGGTATAAACGTAATTCTTCAAATCTCAATTAGAGATATCTTGAGCGGATTGGCTGAAAATACAAAAAATCCAATTTTTAACAAATCACTAGATCAAGCTGACCTTTTACAAAAATCAACAGATGAGCCATATGTTGAATCTTTTTTTAAATCCTTTGATGAGATTAAAAGTGGAGAAAAATTAGCTATTCCAGATATTTTTGCAAATCGAACACTTAGCGATGAAATTAATTTTGAAATGAATGATCAAGAAACACAGGGAGTTATTCGTAGAAAAATTGACGAATCTATAGTTTCAGCATTTGAAGTACTCAGAAAACGTATAGATAAGTTTGGAGTGACTCAACCAAATATTCAACGCTTAGGAACTTCAGGACGTATTCTTGTTGAGTTACCTGGAGCTACCGAAGTAGATCGTATTCAAAATCTCCTCCAAAGTACGGCTCAATTAGAATTTTGGGAAACATATAAAAATGATCAGCTACTAAATTTTTTAATTGAAGCAAACAAATTAATAGCATCAAGAGAAAAATCTGAGCAAAATTTATATGAGAATACCCAGAAAGATTCAAGCTCAGAGATAGATGATTTATTAGCTGATGTAGCTTCACAAGACTCAATTTTACCTACTAATAATCCAATTTTAGACCGTATTGTAGGTCAAGGCTACCAGGGCGGTCCTGTTTTAGCTCAATTTGCAGCAAGGGATAGTGACTTAATATTAAGTTACCTAGATTTACCTGAAGTTCGAAGACTATTACCCTCTGAATTTAGATATATACGTTTTGTTTGGGGTAAACCTATAGCAGAAGGTAATATTGTTGAGCTTTATGCTTTAAAGTCTAATAGAAATAATACCGCCCCATTAAGCGGCGGTGTTGTGGTTGATGCTCTACAAACCTTTGACCAGATTGGAAATCCTGCAGTATCTATGCAAATGGATTCAAGGGGTGCGCGCATATGGGAAAATATGACTGGTAAGGCCTATAAAGATGTAAGTAATATCGCAATCGTATTAGATAATATTGTGTACTCTGCTCCTGGAGTTTCTAGTGGAGCTATTTCAGGTGGACGTTCTGAGATTACAGGAAATTTTACTCTCAATGAGGGTATTGATTTAGCAAATGTTTTAAGAGCCGGAAAGCTACCTGCCTCGGCTGAAATCATTCAATCTGAAATAGTTGGACCTTCTCTTGGCAAAGAAGCTATAGAGGCAGGTATATATTCATTTTTAATTGCATTAATAATAGTTCTACTATGGATGATATTCTACTATGGAAGTTCCGGATTTTTTGCGGATATAGCATTATTACTAAATATTTTATTGATATTCGGAATTTTAGCAGGATTAGGAGCAGTACTTACTTTACCTGGAATAGCCGGTATAGTATTAACAATTGGAATTTCAGTAGACGCTAATGTGCTTATTTTTGAGCGAGTTAGAGAAGAAATTCATAAAGGCAAAGGAACTCGTAAAGCAATAGCAGATGGATTTAATAATGCTCTTTCTTCAATTTTAGATGCTAATATAACAACAGGACTAACGGCATTAATTCTTTTTATTTTTGGGACAGGTCCCATAAAAGGTTTTGCAACCACATTATTAATAGGTATTGGCACGTCATTATTCACTGCAATTTTTATTACTCGGATTCTTGTAGATTCGAGAAATGAAAAAGGAAAAGAAGTTTCATTTTCAACAAAACCTACTAAGGGATTTCTTTCTAACATAGGTATTTTATTTCTACAAAAACGTAAAATAGCTTACATACTTTCCTCAATTTTAATTATAATAAGCTTAGCCTCTCTCAGTTTTAGAGGTCTTAATCAAGGGGTTGATTTTGTTGGGGGGAGATCTTATACCGTTCGTTTTGAAAATGCTGTTAATCCAACTGAAATTAGTTCAATATTAAATGAGGAGTTTGGGAGTGTTGAGGTAAAAACTTTTGGAGAAGAAAACCAATTGAAAATAACTACTAAATATAAAGTTGATTTTGAAGGTATTGCTGTTGACGAAGAAATTCAAAATAAACTCTATAAATCGCTATTATCTTTTTTACCTGACACTACCTCTTATGATGATTTTGTTAAGGGAAGTTCAGAAAAGTCGATAGGAATAATGTCTTCTATTAAAGTTGGACCAACAATAGCGGATGATATTAAGAAAAATTCATTTTTAGCTGTTATTGGATCCCTAGTAGTTGTTTTTCTTTATATTTTATTACGTTTTCAAAAATGGCAATTTTCACTCGGTGCAGTAGCAGCAGTTTTTCATGATGTTTTAGTTGTTTTAGGTATTTTTTCACTTACGTATACATTTATGCCTTTTAGTATGGAAATAAATCAAGCTTTTATTGCTTCAATATTAACTGTTATAGGTTATTCTTTAAACGATACAGTAGTTGTATTTGATAGAATTAGAGAATTTATTAATGAACATTCTAAATGGAAGTTTGATGATACAGTAAATGCAGCACTAAATAGCACATTAAGCAGAACATTAAATACTTCACTTACAACATTACTTGTACTTCTAGCAATATTTATTTTTGGAGGTGAATCTATTAGGGGTTTTATGTTTGCACTTATAATAGGGGTTTTGGTGGGAACCTATTCCTCTGTCTTTATTGCAACTCCAGTAATGTTTGACACACAGAAAAAAAGGAAATTATTGGAATCAAATAATTAAATAATCTTTCTTAAATAGCCAAGCATATTCCTGTATGATGTTTAACTAATTGGATGTATGGATTTGTTAATTGCGATTTCTAAACATTTTTGATTAAAAATAAATCATCAAACGGCTTACTAATTATATTTGAGACATTTTTGTTTTTCTAATCATAAGATAACATCCTAAAAGTATAAATGGAATACTTAGCCATTGACCTGTTGATAAAACAGGTAAATATTCTTCAAAGCCTCCTTGGCTTTCTTTTATAAATTCAATTATGAAACGAATGGTAAACATTCCTAAAAACCAAAGCCCTATAAGGTACCCCTCTTTATTTTTTTTTGGTGTCTTATAAACTTTTCTAATTATTAAAAATAATATAAAATATCCTAGGGCTTCATATAGTTGTGCAGGATGCCGAGGAAGTGATTCTCCACGATTTAAAAAAACTACACCAAAATTGGTATTACTGTAGCGCCCAACAATTTCTGAATTAAAAAAATTTCCTAAACGAACAAAGCTTGCACCAATAGTTACAGGAACAGTGACTCTATCTAAAAGCCATAATAGTGTTTTTTGTTTAAATTTTAATTTATACAAGTACAATCCAATTAATGAGCCAATCACAGCACCGTGACTTGCTAGTCCTCTAAAGCCAGTAAAGGTATATCCATTTGGTGTATCTCTAATAGGAAGCAAAATCTCTAAAAGATGATTTTGGTAATAATCCCAACTATAAAAAAGTACATCTCCGAGACGAGCACCTAATAAAATTGATAATACCATATAAACAAAAAGTGATTCTAAGTATTCTAAAGGAATCTTTTCTTCAGTAAATATCTTCTTCATGATATAATAGCCAACACCGAATGCAATAATGAACATAAGGCTGTAGTAGTGAATACCAAAACTTCCTATTTTAAAAAGCGTTTCACTAGGTGCCCAATCAATTTTTATGAAATACATGAATAATTTTTAAACATATAAAAGTAATTAAAATAGGAGGGAAATGAAATAATTAATTATGGAATTGGGTCGTGACCAGAACTTCCCCATGGGTGACATTTAGAAATGCGTTTAATGGTAAGGAACCCTCCTTTAAACAAACCATATTTTGTTAAAGCCTCTAATCCATATTGTGAACAAGTGGGATGGAATCTGCATGTTGAAGGGAGCAATGGCGATATTAGGGACTGATATAACTTTATTAGAAGTATAAAAGGAAAAATTAAAATTTTTTTCAAGCTAAAACGTTTAGTTTATTTTGAATGAACTACCATCTTTATTATCGTTGATTTGGATTTTTAATTTTGACAAAGTGTTACGAATAAGATCTGAAGTTTCAAAATCTTTTGAAGCTCTTGCTTTATCTCGTATATCTGATAATAAAGAAAGGGTACCTTCNAATTGAATTCTTTCNGATGTTNTTNCTTTATTTTNNTCGCGTTTTAATCCTAAAACATCNTTAAATAAAGAATTCATNATTTNTTTTAATTCTTCTAAATCTTGNAAACTAATTTCATATTTATTGTTGNNTACACCATTTATAAATTTTACAGCATCAAAAAGGTTNGCTATAAGAAGGGGGCTATTAAAATCATCGTCCATTGCATTATANCAGTCTTTTTTCCANGCTTTTAATTTAAATCCATTTGTNGTAGATGATCCAGANATTTCTTCAAGAGTTTCAATGCCAGCTACCAATCGNTTATANCCTTTNTCAGATGCTTCTAGTGCAATTTGGCTTATNTCAACAATNCTTCNATAGTGAGCTTGCAGCATAAAAAATCTTAAAACCATTGGAGAGAATNCCTTNTTAAAAATATTATTTTGACCACTAAACATTTCATNAGGTAAAATATTNTTTCCTGTAGATTTAGCCATTTTTTTTCCATTTAGCGTCAACATATTGGCGTGTAACCAATAATTAACAGGTTTTTTTTTGTGAACAGATTCAGCTTGCGCAATTTCACACTCATGATGAGGGAATTTTAAATCCATTCCTCCACCATGAATATCAAATTGAGTTCCCAAATATTTTTGACTCATGGCTGTACATTCTAGGTGCCAACCAGGAAAACCGACGCTCCAAGGTGAAGGCCAACGCATTATGTGTTCATGTTCAGCTTTTTTCCATAGTGCAAAATCTTGAGGATTTTTTTTGTCACTTTGGCCATCTAAGCCTCGAGTATTATGAATTAATTCTTCAATTTTTCTACCACTAAGCTTACCATACTGGGTTGTCTTATTGAATTTAATAACATCAAAATAAACAGATCCATTTACTTCATAAGCGTGACCTTGGTTGATAATTTTCTTAATTAATTCAATTTGCTCTACTATGTGACCAGTAGCTGTTGGTTCAANACAAGGAGGGAGAGTATTAAACTTTGCCATGGTTTCCCTAAAGTCAAGAGTGTACTTTTGTACTATTTCCATAGGTTCCATAGATTCTAATCTAGCTTTTTTAGAAATACGATCCTCTCCTACATCTGCATCATTTTCAAGGTGACCGACATCAGTAATATTTCTTACATAACGAACTTTATAACCCAAGTGTAAAAGGTAACGGAAGATTAAATCAAAAGAAATGAATGTCCTACAGTTTCCAAGATGAACATTACTATATACCGTTGGACCACAAACATACATCCCTACATTGTTAGGTAAAATAGGTTTAAAAACTTCCTTTTTACCCTTTATTGAGTTGTATACAACTAGGGAATTATTCATTCAATTTTTATTGTCAAGTTTGAAAATTAGAAGAAAAATTCCTTCTATTAAATAAGAAATTAATTTTATTATTTTCATAAGCTAATACACTCAAACAAATATAATTATTTAAATACGATTCTCTGCCTGTTATAAGATCAAAGCTTAAAATTATAACTAAGGGTCAGTTGAGTGAGGTTTTTACTTATTTCGTATGGAGTAGTTAATCCGTTGGAGAAAAGTTTTAAGCCCTGATTTTGTTGAAAATTTACAAAAGACAGATTAATATTACTTGCTCCAAAGTCAAAACCTATTCCAAATGTTATAGCTTGATTATCATTCATTATAAAATCTTGATTTTTTGTTTGATATAAATAACCTGCTCTGAAACTTATATTCCTTAATCTATATTCACTGCCNATTTTTATAGTATTTAAAGCATTTAATGAATTATTCACTTCATTATTTACATTATTCAAAAATTCACTGACAGACTCTTGACTTAACATACTATTAGACAAGTTTTGATTACTATATTCTAGGGAGAAAAGCCCTATTTGATTAAAAACATAAGCTAAACTCAAACTTGTTTTTGATGGAATTTTAAGACGATATGGTANATAAAAATTTGTTATATCTGGATTAATAATTTCTTGAATTTCTAAACTTTCTTCAAATCTATATGCACTTATTTTTTGTTGCGTTTCATCTTGTATGTCAATCCATTGTGGACTATCATAGCTTATGCCAAGACGTAAATTATTAAATTTTAGAATTCCACCAAATTGAATTGAAAACCCATCACCATAACTTATTAAATCATTATTGAAGTTTATATCATATATGAATGAATCAAGANCTTGATCTCCTTCAAAAAATTTTTGTTCGTTTCTAAATTCTATTTTATGTCTGTTGATATTAGCCCCAAGGTGTAATGTATTTTTATAAAGNGCACTAAAATTGAAACTTATTTTTCTATGTAGTCCATTATTTAAGATGTCTAGATTTTGACGGTATTTACNGGAACTAACATTTGATAAGTATGATTTTTCTTGATTATTTAGGCTCAAGGGATCAATAATGTATGATTGATAACCNAAAAAAGCCTGTTGAGCACCAAAACCAATTTCNTCACCTAAGTAACGATAAATATCTGAAATTGATTCATNATCGTAAAGTTGAATTTCNTCAAATGCAATACCGTTGGCAAAATGTAAAAAGTATTCTGAAACACCTGTTTTGTTGATTCCACTTATTGATGCTTTTTGATCATAATTATTAATTCGATTCACATTGATAGCAGCACTTATTCTTGTCCAAGAACTTTCTTNATTGGTATTATTAAAAATAAATACAGCACCAAATTGGTCAAAATAAAAGTTTTCTTCGCTATTAGATTTAGTTTCTCCAAAAAACATTCCNTTGTTTTCACGTGATTGAAAATTTAGTGATCCACCTACCTCTGTATTTAAAAAAACTGAAGAAGACGCAGGATTATCACTAATTGCAGTTAAATCACCACCTAAAGCACCAAATGCCCCTGCCATACTAGTATATCTCGCTGAACCATTTAAACCAGATTGTGTTAAATAAATTACATCATTTAGAGTTTGTGCCACCAAAAGTTGAGATATAATCAAGGCAGTACCTAAAAAAAATAAGGAGCGCATTTGAAACAATTTTTTAAAATTATTTAGTTAGTGCGACCACCTCTTGAGCCAGAAGAACCAGTTCTTCCTGAAGAACTCCTCCCTCCGGAATTATATGACGGCACAGAGGACCTATTTATACTGTAAGAGCTGTTTGATCTATTATAATTATTATTTCTTTGTGATCGTGAATAATTATACTTCGTAGTATTTTTACCTTGGTTTCTGCTAGTTTGTCTTACTATTCTTGAAGTAGACCTTGGGTTTCTAGAATTATTAGGTCTACTAATCACTTGTCTGCTTGTTCTCCCTTGAGTTAATGTATTGGATCTGTTGGGATTTCTTCCTACTAGACGATACTGTGTTTGGGTACGTCCTGAGTTAGTATATAAACCCTGAGGTGATTTTCTAAGATTTGTATTGTTATAGTTTCTTCTTATAGTTCTGTTCGTAGAATTTAGTGATATTCCTGGTCTTAAATTTCTTACACTTTTAATATTTGATTTTTCTATTGATTTAGTTCGATCATATCCAATAACTACATTTCTACCAATTAAATTTCCACTTCTTCCAGCGTTAATTCGGTTTAAAGTATTTTGAACCTCACGTTGTTTAGAGTCAACGTTTTGAGTTTTTTCTCTAGTCCTTTCTCTAGAACTATTGTAGTTTTTCTCTCCACGTCCAGACTTAATCCTTGCTACTGTAGAGCGATAGTCTCTTCGGTTTCTTTGATTCAAATTATTCCCATAGTAATCATCGAATCGGTTCCAACGGTTAGCCCATTGATTTCTGAACCCATTTCTAAAACCGATTCCATATGGATTGTAAAACCCTCCATAAAATCCAAACGGAGAATAAAATGAATTGAATCCTCCCCACATACCAGCATATCCTCGATATGGATTCCAATAGTGATAGTCCATAAATGGGCTATAAAAACCTCCAAATCCAAATTGGAAGCGATCGGCGTAATAATTATTCCAAAAAGGTGAATAGCCTAATCCAAATCCCATTAGACCCCATCTGAAGTTAGGACTATTATTAATAATATTGATTTCTGTTTGTGAAGTATCTCCTCCCCACGGAATTTGTAAATTATCATTTTCAAAACCAGTATTATTTTGGTATTGGTCAGTACTATTATATGAGTCTGAGTCAGTAAAGTAAATATCTTCTTCAGTAACATCTACATATCCATTGTCTGCTGCATCCTTAAAGTACTGCTCATAATAATTATCATTTGTTTCTACTTTAGAGTCGTCTTTATTTGCTTCAAATTGAGAAACATAAATTCCGTCTGAATCAAAGTAAGAGGATCCTTTAAAACTGCCACAACTTAAAAGAAGATTTGCAATAACAAAATTTAATAGCAAGATGTAAAATTTAAAAATTGATGGTTTCTTTTTCATGGCAAATGATTTTAGAAATGTGATACAAAAAGATTAAATTTGTAACACAAAATTAATTCAACTAAATATAGGCAAATTCTGTGCCAAAGTTTTATGGCAAATAAATTAACTCCTAGAGAAAAGGATTATTCAAAATGGTACAACGAAATAGTAGTAAAAGCTGATCTTGCAGAAAATTCTTCTGTCCGTGGATGTATGACAATAAAGCCTTATGGTTATGCAATTTGGGAAAAAATGCAAGCTGAACTTGATAAGATGTTTAAAGCTACAGGACATGAGAATGCATACTTTCCATTATTTGTTCCAAAAAGTTTATTTGAGGCTGAAGAAAGAAATGCTGAAGGATTTGCAAAAGAATGTGCAGTAGTAACTCATTACCGTTTAAAAAATAAAGAAAATAAACCTGGTAAGCTAGAAGTTGATCCTAATGCAAAACTTGAAGAAGAACTTGTTGTTCGACCAACAAGTGAAGCTGTTATTTGGAATACTTATAAATCTTGGATTCAATCCTATCGCGATTTGCCGATTTTAATAAATCAATGGGCTAATGTAGTTCGATGGGAGATGCGCACACGACTTTTTTTGAGAACAACAGAATTTTTATGGCAAGAAGGTCATACAGCTCATTCTTCCAAAGAAGAAGCTTTAGATGAAGCTAAATTAATGAATCAAGTTTATGCGGACTTTGTTGAAAATTTTATGGCTATCCCGGTCATTCAAGGTACAAAAACCTCGAGTGAACGATTTGCAGGCGCAGAAGAAACTTATTGCATTGAGGCATTAATGCAAGATGGAAAGGCACTTCAGGCAGGAACTTCACATTTTTTAGGACAAAACTTTGCTAAAGCATTTGATGTAAAATTTGCTTCTGAATCAGGAGCCCTAGAGCATGTTTGGGCCACTTCTTGGGGAGTTTCAACAAGATTAATAGGAGCACTAATAATGACTCACAGTGATGATAATGGTTTAGTATTACCACCTAATCTCGCTCCCTTTCAGGTAATTATAATTCCAATTTATAAAAACGAAGAGCAACGTAAACAAATTTCTTATTTAGCAGAAAAGATAAAGTTGTCATTGGAAGCAAAAAATATACGTGTCAAGTACGATAATCGAGACAAATTTAAACCTGGATATAAGTTCAATGAATATGAATTAAAGGGTGTTCCTCTTAGAATTTCTATTGGACCAAAAGATTTGAATAAAGGAAGTGTTGAAATTGCTAGGAGGGATACATTATCAAAGACCATTATTTCCCAATCAAATCTTGTAAGTTATATAGAAAATAATATAAAAAAGATTCAAAAATCTTTATTTGATAGAGCAAAAAGTTTTCAAGACCAAAAAATTACTTTAGTTGATAATTTCGTAGATTTTAAAAAAATATTACATCAAAAGGGTGGGTTTATTTATGCCCATTGGGATGGAACTGAATCAACTGAGCAGGCTATAAAAAAACATACAAAAGCTACAATACGTTGTATTCCTTTAAACGCAAAAGAAGAAGATGGGAAATGCGTTTATTCCGGAAAAAATTCTAAAAGACGGGTATTATTTGCAAAATCTTATTGATTTTGATATTGTGCTATTTTTGAAAATTATAATTAATATGATTTTTAAATTATTAGGTAAAAAAACTGCATCAAATAAAAAAAATTGACTCTTATACAAGTCTTATTTTGTTTTTTAAATGTTCTTGCTTAATTACAATATTCCGTGTACATTTGCGCACTAAAATATGGCCCGTTCGTCTATCGGTTAGGACGCCAGGTTTTCATCCTGGAAAGAGGGGTTCGACTCCCCTACGGGCTACAAAATAAATTTTAAATATGGCAAATCATAAATCCGCATTAAAACGTATTCGTTCGAGTAACAAAAAGCGTCTTTTAAATCGTTTTCAGCACAAAACAACTCGTAATGCTATCAAGAAACTACGAGGATTAACAAAGAAAAAAGATGCAATTAAGAAGTTTAATGAAGTTGTTTCTCTTATTGATAAACTTTCAAAGAAAAAAATTATTCACTCTAATAAAGCAGCAAATTTAAAATCTAAACTTGCAAAGCACATAGCTTCTTTATAGTTTTTAAAATCTAATTTTTAATAACGCGTTTTTCTAAAACCATAAAGTAAACTTAAAAAAAGATGCCCTCTTAAGAGTTCATTGATATTAAAAATTCTTCATTACTTTTAGTTCTGGTAAACCGATCATTAATAAATTCCATAGCTTCCACTGGGTTCATATCTGCCAGATATTTTCTCATGATCCACATCCGTTTAATTGTATTTTCGTTCAGTAATAGATCATCACGGCGAGTACTTGAAGAAACCAAATCAATAGCTGGAAATATTCTCCTGTTTGCAATTCTTCTATCTAATTGAAGCTCCATATTACCTGTTCCTTTAAATTCCTCAAAGATTACTTCATCCATTTTAGAACCCGTTTCAGTTAAAGCGGTTGCAATTATTGATAGTGAGCCACCATTTTCAATATTTCTTGCTGCACCGAAAAAACGTTTTGGTTTATGTAGAGCATTTGCATCTACACCACCGCTTAAAATTTTACCTGATGCAGGCTGAACAGTATTATATGCCCTTGCTAGTCTGGTTATTGAGTCTAATAGTATAACAACATCGTGACCACATTCTACTAATCTTTTTGCTTTTTCTAAAACAATATTAGCAACTTTAACATGTCTTTCAGCAGGTTCATCAAATGTTGAAGCAACAACTTCTCCATCGACATTTCTCTGCATATCAGTAACCTCTTCAGGTCTCTCATCAATTAATAAAATTAGTTGATATACTTCTGGATGATTAGCAGCTATTGCATTTGCAATATCCTTTAGCAGCATAGTTTTTCCTGTCTTTGGCTGTGATACAATCATCCCTCTTTGGCCTTTTCCAATTGGGCAGAATAAATCAATAATTCTAGTTGATATAGTACTATGTTTGTCTGCTAAATTAAATTTTTCTTGCGGAAAGAGTGGGGTAAGGTGTTGAAATGAGACACGATCTCTAACTACTTTTGGATCCAACCCATTAATTTTATCCACCTTAATAAGTGGAAAGTACTTTTCCCCTTCTTTTGGAGGACGTACTGACCCTAAAACTGTATCACCGGTTTTTAATCCAAAAAGCCGAATTTGGGATTGGGAAACATAAACATCATCTGGAGAAGATAGATAATTGTAATCAGAGGAACGTAAAAAGCCGTAACCTTCACTCATCATATCTAAAACGCCTTCAGTTTCTACGATACCATCAAATTCAAAGTCTGGTTGACGATAACGACTCCTGTTGTCTTTATTGTGATTTTGGTCTCCACGATTTCCTGTATTAGAATTATTTTTTTGGTTTTGATTATTTTGATGGTTGTTTTTTTTATGTTTATTAGGTTGACTGTCTTTTTTGTTGTAAGGTCTATCTAAAACATTACTATCTTGTTTGTAATTAGCTTTTGATTTCTGAACCGGAATAACTTTTAAAGCAATTTTATTTTGCACAGTTGTTTTTTGATTATTCGTTTTGTCATCCCCCTTTTTTTCATCATTAGAATTTTCATCTGGTTTGGAAGCAATAAAATCTACAATTTGATATACAAGATCTATTTTTTTTAAGCCAGTTGTTTTTTTAATACCAATTTTTTTTGCAATTTCTTGCAATTCCGGAAGTTTCTTTGTTTTAAGATTAGCTATTTCGTACATGAAGTTTTTTGAGGTTATTGCCTTATAATCTTAATTTGATAGCTATAAAGCATTGAAAGTTTGTAGAATGACAATATTACAAATTTTATTTAAAATAGCCACTTTTAAAAAAAACTTAATTTTATCGTAAAATAAAAATTATGATTCAACGAAAACAATCTTTGTATCTTTTTGTATCACTAATTCTGTCATTAATCCTTTTATATATTTCTTTAGGATCAAAAACTGATTCATTAATCTTTTGTTATAAATTATTTTTTCTTAGCCCTCTATTATCAATGTTAACATTTTTACTATTTAAAAAGCTTACAATTCAAATAAAGTTATGTAATATTTTAATTTTTTTTCAATTTTCATTTTTAGCCTACTACGGTTACAATATAATAATTGGAGTAATTTTTGAAGAAACTTATTATACAATTATATTTTCATCACTAAATATGATTCTATTATTTTTAGCAAGAACAGGAATATTGAAGGATGAAGCTCTTATTCGATCAGTTGATCGCATTCGATAGCTTACTTCTTTGTCCAAGTTCAATAACATATAAATTTTTTATTTTACTATTTTCAATAATAAAACGTATCATTGTTCTTGTTTTATGAAAACCATATAAACCAACTGCCCCTGGATTTAAATGAAGATGTCCATACTTTCTGTCACTTAAAACTTTTAAAATATGTGAGTGTCCACAAATAAAAAGATTAGGTTGGTATTTTTTAATTAAATTTTTCGCCTCTTGATTATATCTACCAGGATAGCCTGCTATATGAGTAATAACAACTTTAATACCTTCACATTCAAAGTTTAAAACTTTTTTTGTTTTTATTTTAACCTTGTTTCCGTCAATATTTCCATATACAGCACGTAAAGGTTTTTTAGCTTCTATAGAATCTAAAACCTTTGAGTTACCTATATCTCCAGCATGCCAAACCTCATCTATTTCTTCCATATATGAAAATATTTTGGCATCTAGATGACCGTGTGTGTCCGATAATAGAAGAATTTTTTTCAAAATATAATTTTAATGCAAATTAAATCTATTCTTGAATTTTGAAAGAACTAAGACATTAAATTTGCCTTAATAAATTTTCAAAGTATCTTTAATATTTAAAACCTACTAGTGCGTTTTTTTCTTGAATTTTCATATGCTGGGTCCCAATATCATGGTTGGCAAAATCAACTGAATGCAATTTCAGTTCAAGAGGTAATGGAAAAATCTTTGAGTATACTTTTGAAAGAGTCAACATCTCTAGTTGCTGCAGGCAGGACTGACGCAGGAGTTCATGCTAAACAAATGTTTGCTCATTTTGATTCTAAGATCGAACCAGAGTTTCAGAAAAAAATTGTTTATCTACTTAATCAATTTTTACCAGCCGATATTGTAATAAATTCATTAAGACCTGTTAAATTTAATTCTCATGCACGTTTTGATGCTCTTTCAAGAACTTACGAATATCATATATCAAAAAAAAAAATAGCTTTTGAAAATGATCTACATTATCAAGTCAATCAGAATTTGGAATTTAATCTTATGAATAAAGCAGCAAAGATTCTTTTAGAATATAAAGATTTTGAGTGTTTTTCAAAATCGGGTTCAGATGTAAAGTCTTTTATCTGCAATATTAGTCATGCAGTTTGGACCAATTCCAAAAAGGGTTATATTTTTACAATTAAATCTGATCGTTTTTTGCGTAATATGGTTCGTTCTATCGTAGGGACATTGATTGAGATTGGTTTAGGAAAAAGAAATGTTAAAGATTTACATCAAATCATCCTGAGTAAAAAAAGATCAGCTTCAGGTTATTCTGTTCCTGCAAAAGGTTTATTTCTTACTAAAATAGAATACCCTAATAATATTTTTATATAGTTATGAAAAAAGTAAGTGGTAAAATTTTTGATCGAGAACTCTTTGAAAAACTTCTCATATATATAAGGCCATTTAAAATGACTTATTATTTTGTAATGATTTCAGCAATCTTACTCTCAGCTTTTTCAACATTGACACCATATTTACTAAAGATTACTGTGGATGAATACATCAGACCAAAAGACTATGAAGGTCTATTATTATTAGTTGGTTTTATGTTTTTAACTTTACTCTTTGAAGTAGTATTTCAATTTTTATTTGTTTTTTATGCTAATTGGTTAGGTCAAAAGGTTATTAAAGATTTAAGAGTAAAACTTTTTAATAAGATCATTTATTTCAAAATGGCTTATTTTGATAATACACCTGTTGGACGCTTAGTTACCAGATCTGTAAGTGATGTTGAAACTATAGCAAGTATTTTTTCGCAAGGTCTATTTATGATTATAGCTGATTTATTAAAAATGACTTTGGTAATCGCTGTCATGTTATATGTTGATTGGCGTCTATCTATAATTGTATTTTCAATTCTACCCATAATTCTTTATGCAACCAGACTTTTTCAAAAGTCAATGAAAAAAGCTTTTGAAGAAGTTCGAATAGAAGTTGCAAATTTAAATTCTTTTATTCAGGAGCGAATTAGTGGAATTAAAATAGTTCAATTATTTCATCGTGAAAAAATGGAGTATAAAAATTTTATTGATATCAACGAAAATCACAAAAAAGCATGGCTTAAGACAGTTTGGTTTAATTCTATTTTTTTTCCTATTGCTGAAATTTCATCTTCTGTAACTATTGGCCTCTTAGTTTGGTATGGTGGATTAAATGTTATTAAAGGAGGAGGAGTTTCACTTGGAACAATTTTTCTTTTTATTCAGATGTCACAGATGTTATTTAGACCCATAAGACAGATTGCGGATAAATTTAATTCACTTCAAATGGGAATGGTTGCTGCTGACCGTATTTTTAAAATTCTAGAAACTAAAAGTAATATAGAAAATAAAGGAACAATAGTTTCAACTAGTATAAAAGGTGAGATAAAACTTGATAAACTAGGGTTCTCATACATCCCTGGAGAAAAAATAATTAGGGATATATCACTTAAAATTAAACCTGGGGAGACAATTGCTTTGGTTGGCGCAACTGGTGCGGGTAAGTCAACTATTATTAATTTATTATCTCGTTTTTATGAATTTGACTCAGGAAATATTTACATAGATGGAATTTCAATTCGTGAATATGACCTAAAAGCGCTTCGTAGACAAATTTCAGTTGTTCTTCAAGACGTTTTTCTTTTTGCTGACACATTGTATAATAACATTACTTTATTCAATTCACATTTTAAAAAAGACCAAGTAATTAGTGCCTCAAAGGAAATTGGAGCTCATGAATTTATAGAATCGTTACCAGGTGCTTATGATTTTAATGTAAAAGAACGTGGAGTTATGCTTTCTTCAGGTCAGCGCCAATTAATTGCCTTTTTACGTACTTATATTTCAAAACCTGCAATTCTAATTTTAGACGAAGCTACATCAGCAGTTGATAGTTATTCAGAGGAAGTTATTCAACGTGCTATTAAAACACTAACTGAAGGAAAAACATCCATTGTTATAGCTCATCGTTTAGCAACTGTAAAAAATGCAGATAGAATTGTAGTTATGAATCAGGGAAGAATTGTTGAGCAAGGAACTCACAAAGAATTAATTGGATTCAAAGGGGGCCACTACGCCAAACTTTATGAAGTTCAGTTTGCGGAAGAAATTTTAATTTAATTAGCCGCTCAAATCCTGTGATATTAATTTCTTTAATTTATCACTAGTTTCAAAAGCAATAAAACTTCCATTTTTAACGTAAACTATTTTTCCAGTTTGTTCCGAGATTACCAGAACTAAAGCATCTGTTTTTTCAGTAATCCCCAAAGCAGCTCTATGACGAAGACCGTAACCTGAGGGTATATCAGATCGATCACTTACAGGTAAGACAACACGTGTAGCAGTTATAATATTATTTTCTATTACAATCGCTCCATCGTGTAAAGGACTATTTTTAAAGAAAATACTTTCTAAGACTTGAGGTGTTAATTGAATATTTGTTTGATTTCCTTCTTTTAATGTAAAGTCAAGAGAATTATTTTTTTGTAAAACAATTATAGCTCCCACCTTATTTTTTGACATTTCTTCACACGAATTAAGTAATATATTTAAATTTAAATCTAATGATTCTCTTGTCTGACTTAAAAATTTAAAATATCTAACCACGTTGCGTTTATTTGTAAAGTTGGTAGAGCCCAATAGTAGGAGAAATTTTCTTATTTCTTCCTGAAAAACAACTATTAGGGCAAAAAATCCCACACTGATAAACTTCCCTAATAAATTACTCAACACATCCATGTTGAGAAGATCTGTAAGCTTCCATATCAGATATATAATTACAATTCCAATAAATATATTAATTGCAACAGTGCCCTGGACTAGCTTGTATAAATAGAAAAGAAGAAGGGCAACAAGAAAGATATCTATTACATCGACAAATGAAAAATTAATAAAATCTGTAATATTCAAAAGTAAAGGCTTTCTGTAAATTTAAAAAAACTATTGAAGCTCCCCCCATAAGTCAATACATTCTTTAGCTTGTTTAACATCATGAACTCTTAAAATTCTTGCACCAAAATTCAAACCCCATGCATGTAGGGCAGTAGTTCCATTTAAAGCTTGCTTGGCATCAACTCCTAATGTTTTATATATCATCGATTTTCTTGAAATCCCCATTAATATAGGACAGTTAAGAAATCTAAAGTGATCTAAATTTTTAAGTATTGTAAAGTTATGCTTTTTACTTTTTCCAAAACCAAAACCAGGATCTAAAATTATATCACGTACTCCTGCTAATTTTGCCTTTTTCAATTGGCTATTAAAAAAAAATGTGATTTCTTCTATTATATTGTTGTAATGAATTTTTTTTTGCATGTTTTTTGGTATTCCACGCATATGCATCATAACATAAGGAACTTCATGTGCCCCAACAATTTTTAAAATCCTTGGATCTAATATACCTCCTGAAATATCATTAATCATACTAACACCCATGTCTAAACTTACTTCAGCAACTAAACTATTGTAAGTGTCTATTGAAAAGTAAGTTTCTGGAAATTCTTTTATTAATGCCGTCAAATAAGGGATTAAAAGTTTGTTTTCATTTTCTGGTGTTATAAGTTTACTACCTGGTTTACTACTTGCAACTCCAATGTCAATGAATAAAGCACCTTCATTAATCATTTTTTGAGTATGATTTATCGCGGCATTTAAACTATTATATTTTCCACCATCATAGAAGGAGTTTCTCGAAATATTAAGAATTCCCATAATTTTTGGAATTGTTAAATCAATTATATTTTTTCGAATATGAATCTTATAACCTGTGATGTTCTTTTTGATAACTTTTGTGTGTTAGTGCATGTGAATTAAAAATAAATTCGAAATTTATAACAAATTTAATTGAAATGAAGTCTACACATAAAGAGTATAATGAAATCGTATTCCAATGTAGGACTTTATTCACTAAAAAAATGACTGATTATGGTGCAGCATGGAGAGTTCTTAGGCTCCCATCATTGACAGATCAAATTTTCATTAAAGCTCAACGCATTAGAAGTTTACAAACAAATACTACTCAAAGAGTTGATGAAGGGCAAGATGTAGAATTTATTGGTATCATTAACTACAGCGTTATGGCATTAATACAGATTCAGAAAGGTGTAGCCAATCAACCGGATCTTAACTTGAAATCGGCTTTAGATCTTTATGACCGTCAATTAAACATTATTTTTAAATTAATGATTGATAAAAATCATGACTATGATGAGGCATGGAGGGATATGCGTGTAAGCTCTCTTACAGATCTAATTTTACAAAAACTACTTAGAGTAAAACAAATAGAAGAAAACAAAGGCAAAACTATAGTAAGCGAAGGTATTGAGGCGAACTATCATGATATGGTTAATTATTCCATTTTTGCTCTTATTCATTTGAAATAATAATGGAGTATGTTTTTAATAAAATAGTTCAGAGTATTTTAGCTCTTTTTGGTGTAGCAAGTCTAGTTTTCTTTCTTTTTACTGTTCTACCGGGTGACCCTGCCCAAATGATGTTAGATCAAAATGAGGGCAGTGAAATTATTGATGTAATTAATTTAAAATTTGGTTTTAATTTACCTTTGTCTGATCAATATTTTTATTATTTAAATGATCTTTCGCCTATTTCATATCACTCTAAAGAAATTAATAAATTTGCACATTACGATTATGAAATATATGGTGGCTTGGTTTTATTTGAATTTCAAAAAAAAATATTAGTTTTAAAATTTCCNTATTTCCGTACATCTTATCAAAAAAGAGGAAAACCAATTTCTGAAATACTTAAAGAGACCCTTCCTAATACTTTTATTTTAGCTTTATCTTCAATTATAATTGCTATTCTGTTTGGTGTTTTTTTTGGAATAATTGCAACACTGTATAAAGATCATTGGCTTGACAGAGTAATATTATTTTTCAGCACCTTGGGAATGAGTGTTCCTTCTTTTTTTAGTGCAATACTTTTTTCTTGGTTTTTTGGTTATGTTATTCACTCTTATACCAATTTAAACATGACCGGTAGTTTTTATGAATTAGATGATTTTGGTGAATCATATCATATAGTTTGGAAAAATTTGATTTTACCTTCATTTGTTTTAGGAATTCGTCCACTATCNCTTATCATCCAATTAATGCGAAGCAATTTATTAGAAGTACTTTCTCAAGACTATATAAGAACAGCCTATTCGAAGGGTTTGTCTCAATACAAGGTAATTCTTAACCATGCATTAAAAAACTCTTTAAACCCAATTGTGACGGCTATTTCTGGCTGGTTTGCCTCTCTTTTAGCCGGGGCAATATTTGTAGAGTATATCTTTGGCTGGAAAGGCCTTGGAAAAGAGATTGTAGAAGCTTTAAATCAATTGGATATACCTGTTGTAATGGGATCAGTTGTTGTTATTGCCTTTATATTTATAATTATTAATATTGTTGTCGATTTAATTTATATTTATTTAGACCCAAGAATAAAAACATTATAAACAATGAGAGAAAAAATTGTAGCTGGCAACTGGAAAATGAACTATGATGAATCCCAAACAATTGATTTATTAAACAATTTAAAATCTTTTAAAAAACCAAAAGATATTCGTGTTATGGTTGCGCCAGCTTTTACACAATTGTCAAAAAGTAAGGAACTTTTAAATGATACATCATACAGTATAGCAGCACAGAATATGAGTGGAGCAGTTTCAGGTGCATATACAGGAGAGATTTCTGCTTACATGCTTAAAGGAATTGGAGTTAATACTGTAATTTTAGGTCATTCTGAAAGGCGATCTCTGTTTAATGAAACAGATGAAATTCTTGCTAAAAAAGTAAGATTAGCATTAGATACAGATATGGAAGTAATATTTTGTTTTGGAGAAGAACTAGAACAGCGAAGGTCTAATANTCATTTTGAAGTTGTAGAGAAGCAACTAAAAGTGGCACTTTTCGATCTACCTAGATTATTATGGAAAAATATTATTTTAGCATATGAGCCAGTTTGGGCAATAGGAACAGGAGAAACTGCAAGTCCAGAACAAGCTCAGGAGATGCATTCTTATATTAGAAGCCTATTAGTATTGAATTATGATAAATTCATAGCTGATAACGTAGCAATTCTTTATGGTGGAAGTGTTAAGCCAAATAATGCTAAAGAAATATTTTCAGGGACTGACGTTGATGGTGGCTTAATAGGGGGAGCTTCACTTAACGCTAATGACTTTATGGCTATTGTTAATGCCTTTTAATGTCAGAAGTTTATGTGGGATATTATTTTACTGTAACACCAAATTCACCTTGGGTAGAAGTCTTATTNGCTCAACTTCAAGAGCTTCCATTTGAAAGCTTTCAGATAATGGAAAATGGTTTAAAAGCTTTTGTTCCTTTATCTCATCATTCTAATAATTTTTTGGATACCATTAGTTTGTTTCAAAATAAAAAAGTAAAAATCAGATTCAAAAAAGAAAAAATAAAACCCTCTAACTGGAATGATAAATGGGAATCTAATTTTCAACCCATTCATGTAGGACCAGATTGTGTAATACGATCAGAATTTCAACCGCAGTTTAACAAGGAATATGAAATTATTATAAATCCCAAGATGAGTTTTGGCACTGGACATCATCAGACAACTTATATGATGATCGAATTCGCGTTAGAAGAGATTTTAGTGGGAAAATCAGTTTTAGATATGGGCTGTGGCACAGGNATTTTAGCTATNGCAGCTTCAAAAATGGGAGCAAGGGATGTCTGCGCTATCGATAATGACCCATTATCCATTGAAAATTCAATAAATAATGTAAAAAAAAACAACTGTCAAAACATTAATGTAACTTTAGGAAACCATGTAATAGAGGGTAAAACAAATTATGATTTTATTTTTGCTAATATAAACCGGAACGTTTTGTTAGATCAATTGCCTTNTTACGTGATGGCCTTAAATTCCATGGGGGGAATCCTATTTCTTTCTGGATTTTATAATGATGACCTTAGCTTAATTATAAAAACAGCGGAGAACCTAGGTCTTTGTTCTATTGAAAAAAAAGAAAAGGATGATTGGTGTGCTTTAAAATTAATTAAATGAGTAAAAAAAATCCAAAAATCCATCCAAAAGAAATAGGTAATGTAGATACGCTGGAAGAAAAACAGCATGAAATTATCTTGTACAATGATGATGTAAATACTTTTGATCATGTCATTGAATGTTTAGTTAAAATATGTAACCACTCCTATGTACAAGCTGAACAATGCGCATACATNGTTCATTACAAGGGAAAGTGCAGTGTTNAAACTGGAGCATTAGACGAACTTATTCCAAAATGTAATGCACTTTTAGAAGAAGGTCTTAGTGCTGAGGTAGTCTGATTATTTAGGGAATTTTTTTCTTTGCTATAAATCATCGACATTTGCAAAAAAAAAACAAAATGAAATTTAGAAACTTAATAATAACCACCTTTGTCTTAACTAGCCTTAATTTGCAAAGTCAAGGCGGCAAAGAGAAAACAATCTATCAATTTAAGGTAATTGATCTTGAAGGATCAGAGTTTGATTTTAATTCTTTAAAAGGNAAGAAAATTATGATTGTNAATACTGCATCAAANTGNGGTTTNACNNCACANTANAAAAAACTTCAAGCCCTNTANGANAAATATGGNNANANTNANTTTGAAATCATNGGNTTTCCAGCNAANAANTTTTTGTTTCAAGANCCAGGNANCAATAAAGAAATNGCTGANTTTTGTGANAAAAATTATGGTGTAACTTTNCCNATGATGAGNAAGATTTCTGTNAAAGGAAAAAANATGCATCCNATNTATANGTTTNTNACCCAAGAAGACAANAANGGTNTTATTAATTCNANTGTNTCNTGGAATTTTCAAAAATATNTAATAAATCCTGATGGNANGCTTGCAAGAGTGATTTCNCCTCGAANACAACCTGATGANCCAAAAATTATATCNTGGATTGANAATTAAATNAAAAAAATTGGCAGATTTTAAAACTTTATGTNTACATGCNGGNGANTTAATAGATGAACAATATGGAGGNGCNATNTCNCCNNTATANATGTCATCTTCTTATNCTTTTAATGATNTAGAAATCAGNCAATACCCACGNTATTTTAATACNCCAAATCAAAGGGGANTAGTAAANAAAATNGCTGCATTAGAAGGAGCTGAATCTGGTATGATTTTCAGCTCTGGTATGGCAGCTATTAGCACATCATTATTCTCACATTTAAATTCTGGAGACCATGTCGTTTTTCAGGATGATTTATATGGAGGAACTCGTAATTTTGTAAAAAGTGAGTTTCCGAAGTATGGTATAGAATTTTCTTTTACTTCAGGAATTGAAAGCTCAAATTTTTCAAGAGAAATAAAACATAATACAAAGGGAATTTATATTGAGACCCCTAGTAATCCAACAATGAGGATAATTGATATTGAAGCTATAAGCGCCATTGCTAAAAAGAAAGGTCTTTGGACTATGATTGATAATACTTTTGCAAGCCCTGTCAATCAAAATCCAATTGCTTTTGGTATTGATATAGTTGTTCATAGTGCAACTAAATATCTTGGTGGACACAGTGATATATGCGCTGGGGTTGTTTTGGGTTCAAAATCCACCATAAGTCGTGTACATAGTTCAGCTAAAAACTTTGGTGGAAATTTGAGTGATTATACGGTCTGGTTATTGGAAAGAAGCATTAAAACACTTTTCATTCGTGTTCAAGCTCAAAATACAAATGCAAACTTACTAGCAAAATTTCTTGATAATCAGGACTGGGTTAAAAAAGTGTACTATCCTGGTTTGACTAGCCATCCTAACCACAGTATCGCTAAAAATCAAATGAATGGCTTCGGAGGAATGCTTTCTTTTGATTTAAGTTCAGAATTAAATTGCAAGTCATTTTTACTTGGTTTAAAAATTATTAAGCCAACCATGAGTTTGGCTGGAGTTGAAAGTACTGCATTAAGTCCACGACTTACATCTCATTCCTTACTTACAGAAAAAGAAAGAATCAGTCAAGGAATAACACCACAAATGGTTCGCTTTTCATCTGGAATTGAATCTGTTGATGATTTGAAAAAAGATTTACTTCAGTCAGCAAATAAATTAAAATCATGAAAGTAGATATCTTAGCTTTTGGAGCACATCCTGATGATGTTGAACTTGGAAGTGCTGGTAGCTTGTCTAGAGCTGTTTTTCAGGGAAAATCTGTCATAATTATTGATCTTACAAAAGGGGAGTTAGGGACCAGAGGAAATGCAAACTTAAGAAAAAAAGAGGCTCTTGATGCTGCCAATATCATTGGAGCTAATAAGCGTGAGAATTTAAAATTTAAAGATGGTTTTTTTTCAAATGATGAACAGCATCAACTGCAAATTATTCAAAAAATAAGAGAATATCAACCAGAAATATTACTTTGTAATTCTAAAGAGGATCGGCATATTGATCATGGTAAAGCAAATAGACTTGTAAATGATGCTTCTTTTTTAAGTGGACTGGAAAAAATAAAAACTATAGATACAAAAGGCTTAATTCAGAAAGTTTGGAGACCAAAAGTTATTTTAGAATATATCCAATGGAATGATGTAAAACCAGATATTATTATAGATATTAGTGGTTTTTTAGATAAAAAAATAGAAGCTGTTGAGGCTTATTCAAGCCAATTCTTTGATTCAAGTTCAGAGGAATCTAACACACCCATAAGTACTGAAAATTTTAAAGAAAGTATATCTTACAGAGCAAAAAATTTTGGACGACTTATTGGTACTGAGGCAGGCGAGGGTTTTACTTCTTCACAGCCACTTTCAATTTCAGATTTAAATGTTTTAATTCGCTCCTAATGTCTGGAGTTATAAAATGGGGTATTTTAGGTCTTGGTAAAATAGCACATAAGTTTGCTAGTGATTTAAGTTTAGTTGAAGGTTGTGAATTAATTTCTATAGCCTCATCTAATTTAAATCGAGCAGAAGCTTTTGCTNAAAAGTTNGNTGTNAATAGNCANTANGGANNATANGANGCTCTTTACAANGATAATTTNATNGATNTAATTTATGTTGCTTCNNTAAATTCAGATCACTANAANCATGTAATANNAGCANTANAGCANGGAAANTCTGTNTTATGCGAGAAGCCNTTGGCTATTAATCAAAAAGANGTNGTNAANATGATACNNTNTGCTNAAAAANATAATGTNTTTTTNATGGANGGNCTTTGGACTCGTTTTACTCCATCTTTTGANCANNTACTAAAATGGATTGANAANAATTCAATAGGTAAAATAAGGTACATAAATGCAACTTTTAGTTTNAATGGTTTATCAAAANCTTTNANCTCTCGCTTATTTAATNCNGAAAANGGNGGNGGAAGTTTATTAGANATTGGAATTTANCCNTTATTTATTGCTTATCAACTNATGGGAATNCCNGANGANATAAAAGCTTCTGCNATTATAAAAGANACTGGNGTNGATGAACAGATTNCCNTNATAATGANATACAANCAATCTCAAGCTNTATTATATTCTAGTTTTACACATGATGAANATATGCGTGCTNCNATTTGTGGTGAATTAGGAGAAATTTATATTGANTCTCGTTGGCATGAGTCNCCTTCTCTTAAACTTNTAACTAAAGAAAAATCNAGCTNAAAAACTTTTAAATTTTTAGGNAAAGGTTATTCTTATGAAATNNAGGAGGTTAATNANTGTTTANGAAATANAANGAAAGAATCNTCNAAATGGTCNCTTAAACANAGTCNANANTTANTGNCTTTAATGGATAAAATTAGNANNCAAACNGNAATTANATATCCNANNGANTAGTAATNNNTAGAAGTATNAAAAAACCTTGTTTGGTATTTAAAAAAAATTAANTTTGTAACTCTAATTATGGTGGTTGTAGCTCAGTTGGTTAGAGCGCCTGATTGTGGTTCAGGAGGTCGTCGGTTCGAGACCGATCTTCCACCCAAATAAAATTAGCATAAATTATTTTAGAATAATTAATGTTAATCAAATAATTTGTTTAATTTTAACTTGCTGTTTTGAAAGTGATTCTCTTTACAGCATTTCATAAACCAATTTGTTTTTTTTAAACCGCCTTTAGGGGCGGTTTTTTTAATCCGTCAAATTCATTTTACTGAATAAATTATTTCTGAAACCTCTGAGACACGGAAATATCCTACNGGATTATTTTCAGGCCTAGTAAGATTTATAATATTTCCATTTAAATTAGCAGGGTTAGTTTGAAATGGCCCTCCTTGTTGAGTATTTTGAAGAATAAGTAAATACCAATATTGATAAGCTGTTTTATTTAGACTATACTGCCTTAACCTGATACTATCCCCTTTTTTCAAATTTCTGTTTAATAATATCCCATAGTATTCTGACCCATTAGAAAAGTCATCTCGATATACATTGTATTCTTTTATATCCTCTGGTTCACACAAAAATTCAAAATAACTATAATTTTCTTCATCTTCTGCATCCATACTAAAAGCTTTAATTTGTGTTGCATTTTCTCCAAACAATGGTATGCTGTCTTGTTCAATTTTATAGATTGTTGCAACTTGATTCAATTTTTCAGTAGCAATATAATCTTGGTTTTCATATTGAATTTGAAGTGTATAATTAGCACCTAATATCAAAGGAATGGTATCTAAGGGATAATATCTTCCAGTATTATCTTTTTCTTCAAATTTATAANTGTTATTATTATAGTCAATTATCTGAACTTTTGCTCCATTTGCCGGAGTAGTTGCATTCTCATAATAAGGTGTAGTTTTGGATAGTATAATTTGTTGTTCAATCTCTTTGTTTTCTTTTATCAGATTCAAATATCCTTCAATCACCAAACGATCATTGGAATAGTTTAGATCAACATATACTACTTCTTCGCAAGCGGAGAAAAATAAAATAACAATAATAAAATTATTTCTGAGCATTTTTATAACTTAAAATTATAGGTTACTGAAGGTATAATTCCAAATATAGACAGCCGTATAGCTTCATTTTGTCCACTCACAGAATTTTTTTGAAATCGAATGTTAGCTGCATTTTGTCTATTATATGCATTAAACAGACTAAAGACCCACTGACCTGAAAATGATTTTTCTTCTCTATTAGGTTTATATATTACTGAAATATCTAGACGATGGTAATTTGGCAACCTGTTGCCGTTTCTAGTTCCAAAATTTGGTATTGAGAAATCCATAAACTTATATTGTGCTTCTGGGAATGTGATTGGTTGTCCTGTTTGATATAGAAAATTAACATTAAAATCCCATTTCTTATTCATTGCATAATTTGTTGTAATCGATATGTCATGTGTTTTATCGTATGGAGTTAAATACCAATCACCATTATTTATACCAACTTCCGAAGCATTTCTTCCTCTTGTTCTTTGCTCAGATCTAGATAAAGTATAAGCAACCCAACCCGTTAATCTCCCTTCGTTTTTTCGAACTAAAAGTTCTAATCCTCTAGCCTTAGCTTCTCCAGTTAATAAAATTTGCTCTATAGCATCGTTTGCAATTAATTCTGCTCCATCTATATAATCCAATCTATTTTGTATTGATTTATGAAAAATTTCAAATTCAAGATTATAACTATTCGAATTGAAAGTTTTAAAATATCCTATAGCAAATTGATCAAGTATTTGGGGGTCTATAAAACGTCCACTTGGAGCCCATATATCAATTGGAGTAGGAGAGTTAGTATTTGAAATTAAATGCACGTACTGAGTCATTCGATTATAACTAAACTTAAATGACTGGGTAGGTTTATTTTGATATGCTAATGCTGCACGCGGTTCAAAATAGATAAAGTTTTTTAGAACGGTTCCTCTATTGTATTGAATCTCTCCTATGGGCTCAGCTCCTTGATAAAGTTTTAATGCAGAATTATATAACAATGGATTGTCATTAAAATATGTGTTAAGTTTTTGGCCCAAACGAATAAAATTACTAAGTCTTCCGCCTAATTGTATACTAAACTTATTACTTAATTGATAATTAATACCTGTATAAAGGGAACTTTCTAGTGCATATTTATCTGTCAGTTTATTTGTCTGAATTTGAGAATCTTCTTTTGTAGGTTGAATTAAACCAGGATCAAATTTGTAATAGATGCTATTAAGTCCGTATTCAAATTTTATTTTTTCAGATAAATAGTGTTTGAAATCATACTTTAAATTGAAATTAACAATACTTGAATTCCATTCAAAATCTGCAAAGCTAAAGTCTAATTTGTAATCATAGTCTGAATAGATTAGTGATAGGTTAGAAAATAATTGATTATTAAATAGATGATTCCAACGAAAATTAGCAACTGAATTACCATAGGCATTATTGAATAAGTTTGCAATATCAAATACATCTCTTCCAAAATACCCAGATAGAAAGAGATTATTTTTATTGTCGATTGTGTAGCTAAGTTTGGTATTGAGATCGTAAAAATATGCCTTGTTATCTTTGACGCTTTCAATCAGCGGTAAAAAAAGATGTACATAGCTGCTTCTGCCGCCTATTAAATACGAGCCTTTTTCTTTCTTTAATGGACCCTCAAGCAATACCCTACTGGAAATTAATCCAATACCTCCTTGAGCATTAAAATCATTACTATTTCCATCTTTTTGATAAATATTTAATACTGAAGAGACTCGACCACCATAATTTGCAGGTATGCCTCCCTTGTAAAGTTTTATGTCCTTTATCGCATCGGGATTAAATACAGAAAAGAATCCAAATAAATGCGAAGAATTGAAAATTATGGCTTCATCGAGTAAGATTAAGTTTTGATCAACTGCACCACCTCTAACGTTAAAACCAGAGCTTCCTTCACCAGCATTTGTTACACCTGGTAGTAGGGTGATCGATTTAATAATATCAACCTCTCCAAGTGCCGCTGGCATTTTTTTTATAGTGCTAATNGCCAAGGAATTGACACTCATTTGTGGGCTTTTAAGGTTTAATTGCTCTATATTATCTTTTATAATGATTTCATCTAATACTTCGGTCTCGGGAAGAAGCTTTATATTATAAGTTTGATCTTCATAAAATTTGACATTTTCAGTTAAATTTTTGAATCCCAAATAACTAATTAATAATTTTTGATCTCCTTTTGGAATACTGATAGAATAAAAACCATATTCATTAGTCGAGGTTCCAAGGTTTAACTCTGGAAAGAGAACATTTACACCAATAAGTGTTTCNTTTGTTTCAACATCAGTGATGTATCCGCTTATAGTAAACTTTTCTTGGCAAAATAATACTGAACAACCTAAAGAATAAATGAGTAGAAATGCAAAAATATTAAATATACACTTCCTCAATATTGATAAAGAAAACAAATTAGTACATTTTGTAAAGTGGAAGTAAACAACTGGTTTTCATTAGTTAAAAAATTAAAAAGCAACTCCAAAACCTATGTTTCCAATAAGGATGCCACTCTGTCCTAATCCAGGAATTGGTGGGATCTCTTCAGAAAAACTTTCAGTAATTCCGTCTACAGTAGCAGTAAAGTCTATAGAATCTGGAATATCACCGAACCCAAAACCTACTTCAAATCGAAAATAAAATGTCCCCGAAGTTTTTATGCCCAATTTTAAATTTGTTGTATTAAAATTAAAATCTGTAGATATTGTACCAGTAGATGACATATCCCCATTTGTAAAAATTAAATCATAAAAAGTTAGATCACTATCAAATTTTGCTTGCCCTAATGATATAAAAAAACCACTTCCCTTTGGATTAAAATATAGATTAGCTCCATACTCTAGATAAGATAGGTTAGTACCAACCTCATCAGTATCAATATTGAATCCACTGTAATCAATGTAAGGACCAATTCGATTACCCAATGCTGGAAGAATAATTTCTGCAGAACCTCCAATTAGATTTGGAATACCAACCTTAAAACCAATATTTACGTGTTTTACTTTAGTACTATCTAATTTTTTAATTTCAGTTTTTGTGACTTGAGAATGGCTTAATGAAGTAATAAATAAAAATGTTAATATAAAAATAAGATTTAGATAAGTATTTTTCATAACATGCATTTAATTTAATTTAATTCTGTTTTTCCTGTTTGCTAGTTCCCATGCAGTATGAAAAATTAACTTTGTTCTTTTTTCTAATATAGTGTAATTTATTTTATCTGCAGTATCAGTTGGTCTGTGGTAATCCTCATGAGTGCCATTAAAATAAAAAATAACAGGTATATTTCTCTTTGCGAAATTATAATGATCACTACGATAGTAAAATCGATTAGGATCATTCTTATCATTGTATGTGTAATCCAACTCTAATTGGGTGTATTTATCATTAATATTTTCTGATATGTCGTGAAGTTCTTGGCTTAACCTATCGGATCCTATCAAATAAATGTAATTTGNATCGTTTGTTTTTCTTTTGGGGTTAACCCGACCAATCATATCAATATTTAAATTGGCAACAGTTTTATTGATTGGGTATAAGGGATTTTCTGTATAAAATTTTGATCCTAAAAGACCTTTCTCTTCTCCAGTTACATGAAGAAAAATTAAACTTCTTTTTGGACCATTCCCATCATTTACAGCGTGATTAAATCCCTCAGCCATTTCTAATAAGGCCACATTTCCAGTTCCATCATCATCGGCACCGTTATTAATTTGTCCATCTTTATCAATTCCAATATGATCAAGATGAGCAGAAATAATTATGTATTCATTTGGAAATTGTGATCCTTTAATAATTGAAACTACATTTTCAGTTTGAACTGTTTTTCCATTAATTTCCAATTTCATAGGTTGTAAATAGTTGTCAGTACCATCAGCACTAGTAATACCAGCAGAGATATAGAAATTTTTCAAAAAGTCTACGGCTCTTTTTTGACCGACTGTTCCAGTTTCTCTCCCTTGAAAATAGTCTGAAGAGTAAACATATAGGTTTTCCATTAATTCTTTTGCAGTTATGGTTTTGGCATAGTCTGAAGCAATATTTTTTTCTTGTGAAAAAACTATTTCAAAAAATATTAAAAAAATGAAAATGATAATTTTGATAATAAACGTATTAAGACTCATATGAGGAAATCAATGATTTCTTTTTTTCTATATAAGAAAGAATTCCATCCCATAAGCCTATTCTTAATTCTAAGGCTTGTTTAGAAAAGGTTAAAACTTCTTCCCATTTTTTTGGATCTTGACTGCAAAGTTGCTTAATCATTTTAATTGCCATTGGGCCGTGCTCACCAGAATCTACTTCAATATGACGTTCGAAATAGTATATTAAATCGCTAAGATCTTCACCTTTAGGAACCTTCAAGTTTTTGATAATTTCAATAAACATATCAGGAATTAAGTCCTCTCTCCCAAAAGTGAAAACAGCAGCAATTATATGAGGCTTTTTTGAGTCAACAATCTGAAAAGTAAATTCTAAAAAATTTTTGATATGTGGAGGGTAATGATTATCATTTAAAATACTTGAAATACTTTTTCCATTATTAATATCTGAAATAAGGGCTTCAATTTTTTTTGTATTTCCTCCAAGTGATACCATAGCCTCAATATACATTTCAAAATGACTCATTGGAACTCCCTTTCTGTTTAGATCTGATTCTTCACCCCAAACAATTTCATTTATTAACCTTGACGCCATTGGATATCCTGAGGGACGCCAAGGTACTTCGTTACAGCTCAAAAGATTTTGGAGTTGCTTTAATAAAGACATAAAATCCCAAACAGCATAAACATGGTTTTCCATAAAAGACTGTATGTCTTCCAGTGTGTTTATGGATTTATAAACTTGGTGATGCTTTAGTTGCTCTCTAAGAGGAAGGAGCTCTTCTTCAATTCTATCAATCATCTTCAAAAACATTTTATTGAGTGCAAATATATTGATAAATTAGATTTTATGGATCAAAACATTCTTTTCCTTTTTCTTTTATCATCAATATCTTTAACAATTTTTCCTGGTCCGGATTTGATGTATGTTATCAGTACAAGTTTATCTCAGGGTTGGAGAAAAGGATTGATTTTGAGTCTTGGTCTCTGTTCAGGATTAATAGTTCATACGCTGGTTGTTATTTTTGGCTTAGGAACCATTCTTGAAGACAATCCAGAAACAGCGAGAATAATCGAGCTTTTCGGTGCTTTATATTTACTTTTTATCGCTTATCGTCTTTTGAGAAATAATCGTAATAAAAAATTGACATCATCTAAAAAAAAAATCTCTGAAAATGTCTTTTTAACAGGCTTTTTAATGAATTTGACTAACCCAAAAGTAAGCTTGTTCTTTATTAGCTTTTTCCCAGGTTTTATTTTCTCATTAACTTTAAGTTTAAAAACTCAATTTGCAATCCTTGGTAGCTTATTTATAATACAAGCACTTATTATATTCTTTATAGTTTCTTTTATTTCTTATCATTTTGGCAAACGTATTAAAATAATGAGCCAACATAATATTTGGAACAGAATCCAGGCATCTATCTTATTTCTAATAGCCGTTTTTTTATTGTATCCATAAATATTATTTTTTTTAACGTAGATAAAATCAATTTTTTTAAACTTTATTTAAAATAATTCTAAATAATTTTTATTTAAAAAATAATATAGCTAGTTTTGTTATTTATAATTAGTCTAAATTAAATTAAATGAAATGTTTTCTTAAATTTATAACGTCCACTATTTTATTAACTAATATTATTTTCAGTCAAAAAAAAACTTTAGACAGCGTTCAAAAATTGGATGAAGTAATCCTAAAGGCAAATACTATATTAGGAAGTAAATATGTAGCTAAAAACAGAACTGGGGCATCATATTATTTATCAGAAGATGATTTAAGTAAATTTGGAAATACAGATATTAACAGAGCTTTACGCTCA
>NHIC01000006.1 GCA_002169865.1 Flavobacteriaceae bacterium TMED179
CCTAATGGCTATGGTTTTCCTGAAAATAACAGTGTAACCTATACCTTCCCTTTTTCATTTGCTGAATCGCATAATTTGCTGCTCTAGCAGTTATTGCCATAAATGTTAATGAAGGGTTTTGGGTAGAAGTAGAAGTCATACAAGCACCATCAGTTACAAATACATTTTTACATTCATGTAATTGATTCCATCGATTAAGTAAAGATGTTTTGGGATCTTTACCCATACGTACACCTCCCATTTCATGAATATCGTTACCAGGTCGACGGCTATTATCATTAATTGTAATATTGACAAAACCAGCTTTTACATACATCTCTGAAAATTGATCATAAAAATCATGAATCATTTTTTCATCATTATTATCATAATCCACATTTATATTAAGTTGTGGTATACCCCAAACATCTGTTTTTATCGGATCAAGTGTTACTAAATTTGATATTTTAGGAATTGTTTCTCCCATCATATGTGAGTTTACACTCCATACACCAGTTTCTTTTGTATTTAATAGTTGATCACTCAAAGTTTCTCCATAACCATCTCTTAAGGTTTCTCTGATAGGTTTTGCTCCAAAACCAGCAGCATAACCGCGAAGAAAATCAGTTTCTTGTCTGTATACATTACGAAATCTGGGAACATAATGCGAGGTTGGTTTAGCTCCATCTGTAGTAAAATCTGAAAAGCCTTCAAACTCTGCATTTATAGTTGCCCTATAATTATGAAACGCTATAAATTTTCCCATTAATTCATTATCATTCCCTAAACCATTAGGGAAGCGATTTGATTTTGAATTTAGTAATATTAAATTTGTATTTAGTGTTGAAGCAGTTACAAATACTACTTTAGAAAAATAGTCTTGACTTTTTTTTGAATTTGAATCTATCACCCTAACACCAATTGCTTTCTGTTTTGTTTCATCGAAAAGAACAGAATGAACCACAGAATTCGTTTTTAAAGTTAATTTTCCTGTTTTGAGTGCCCACGGTATTAAAGTAGAATTTGCATTGAAATAGCCCCCTAATGGACAACCACGCTGGCACACATTTCTACTCATACACAAGCCCCGACCTTGTTCAATAAAAATTGGTTTACTTTCAGTCAAATGAGCACACCTGCCATAAATTACATGACGATCCTTATAATGCTTTTTAACTTCTTCACTAAAATATTTTTCAACTACGTTTGACTCCCATGGTTTTAGAAAATCTCCATCAGGTAAAATATCTAAGCCATCTTTATTCCCGCTTACACCAACAAATCTTTCAACGTAGGTGTACCATTTAGCAAGGTCCTTATATCGAATTGGCCAATCTACAGCAAATCCATCTCTTGCTGGACCTTCAAAATCAAAAGGACTCCAGCGTTGTACTTGTCGTGCCCACATAATAGACTTACCTCCTACTTGATAGCCCCTTATCCAATCAAATGGTTTTACCTCTCCATATGGATGCTCTTTGTCTTTAACAAAAAAATGTTTTGAGTCTTCTCTAAAAGCGTAGCATCTGCTTGCAACTGGATTTTCTTCAATTTCTTTAGCAGTTAACTGACCTCGATATTTAAACTCCCATGGTTGCATGTTAGTTGTAGGATAGTCTTTGATATGCTCTACATTAGGCCCCCTTTCTAGCAGCAAGGTCTTAAAGCCTTGTTCACTAAATTCTTTTGCTGCCCAACTGCCAGCCATTCCAGCTCCAATAACTATAGTATCAAACTGATTCTTCATATATTAATTCTATTCTTCAATTTGTACGCTACCATTATAACGGCCTGGCATAAATTCAAAATTTAAATAGTTTTTCATGTAGTTTTCAGAAGTTTCAAAGTGTAAAACTGAATAGTCCTTTAAATAATTTAAAAATAATCCAATATCAGATTTTTCTTTATTTAAATAACTAGCAATAATGGTCTCTTGATCATCAATAATTAAGTTTTGAAAAGCTTCAAAACCATTTAAAAATTTAAATCTTTCTTTAGAATCTAAACAGCAGTTTACCATATTAAGAACAAAATGCTCTCTCGGTTCAGGGGTAGGGAAATTTTCAACTTTTAAGGGTAATAAAAAATTACAAATAGCAGCAATTAATTGTTGTTGTTCTGCTTTAATTAAAGGTAAATTAGAGTAACTAATTTCAATAACAAAATTACAGGAGTATGGAAGACTTAAAATTCCTCCTGTCAGCAATCCAATATTTTTTAGTGCTTTTCTGCGACGAATCATCTAAAATTTATCATTAAAATTAAAAATTTCTATACTCTCCATCAAGATATTTGTTAGCCTCACTTTCTTGAAAACGGGCACTAGTATTATCCCAATGAAGAGTCTTGTTCGGAAAACGTCCTGCAATCACACCTAAAAGTATAGTCTCTGTTAATCGGGATGAATAAGAAAAAGGAGCTGAAACTTTATCTTTTCCCAAACAAGCATCTACAAATTGATGATAGTGCTTGGGCGCATCCCTTTCATAATCATTTTTAGTATTTCCAAGAGCATCATTAGGATCGTATTTTTTTATATCAATTTCTTTGTATTCTCCATCAATAATGTGTCTAGGACGTTCCATAAAGTGAGGAAGTAAAAGACGTCCTTTTTCCCCTATAAACATAGCGCCTTGAAGGGGGAGTTTATCTCGATTAGGTAATTTTAAATCCTTTTGTGCTTTTGGAGATCCAGGCCCATCAGACCAAATCCATGTTAAATTTTCAGCTGTGTATTGAGTACCAGGGAAGGTATAGGTTACACTGTTATTTTCAGGAAAACCATAGCCATTAGGTTTTCTACATTTATTTTTAATCGTTAAGGGAACATCTAGTTCTAATGCATTATATGGCGTATCAAATATGTGAACACCCATATCTCCCAAGGTTCCACAACCATAATCAACAAGTTTTCTCCAACTGCCAGGATGATAATATTTTTCTTTATAAGGTCTTTTTGGTGATGTTCCAAGCCATAGATTCCAATCTAGTGTATCAGGAATTGGGTCTTTACCTTTAGGAGTTGGGCCATCATAACCCCAGTTTTTTGGGGACCAAGCTCTAACAGTGTGAACCTTTCCTATTATTCCAGATTGGATTAATAAAGTAGCGAGCTTATAATCATAAAATGAATGAACTTGTATTCCCATTTGAGTGATTAAATTTTTTTCCTCTGCTAATTTTCTCATTTCTCGGGCTTCAGAAACAAAATGAGTAAGTGGCTTTTGACAATAAACAGGTTTATTCATTTCCATGGCCATAATAGATGCAGGTGCATGAGTATGATCTGGTGTTGAAACTATTACTGCATCAATATTTGCAGACATATCCTTTAACATTATTCGGTAATCTTTATAAGTTTTTGCTTTGGGATAAATCTCACTTGCTTTTGATATAGCTTTAGAATCAACATCACAAAGTGCTACTACATCAACAGACTCATGAGAAGCTATAGAAGCTAAATCTGCAGCACCCATACCACCAATACCAATATGAGCAGTTCTCAACCTAGTATTTGTCTTCGATATAGAGGCAAGAAGTGAAGATGGAAGTAAAGTTGTTGTTGCTAAAGCAGCAGACGTTTTTAAAAATTCTCTTTTTTTCATTTTATACCAATTTTATAATTTTTTTATTTTAATATTTCTGAACCATAAATTACTGCCATGATCCTGAAGTCCAATATAACCCGTTTTATATTTTCCATAATCAGGAAAGTTATCCCATTTACCTGAATTTCTTTTATCATACCATTCCTTAGACCATGGAACAAAAGATAAAACTTTTATATTATTTAACCAATGCTCAACTTGCTTCTCAGTAAAAACGATTTTTGAACTATTCCATTGTCCTGCAGGATTTAAATTTTTCATTTTTGGATTAGCAATATGCATTGCATAGTCAGCTGCTGTCTGTTGAAGGGGGTTTAAATCAGCTGGGTTATCAAAACCAACACTAGTATTATATTCTAATAAATCATGAAGGTTAGCGTAATTTTCATCGTCAATCAATTGGTATTCTGGAGCCATATCGGCAAATCCACCATATCCTTCTTTAATATGATAATAAATACCACTGTTACCTCCCTCTGGAATCTTCCATTCTAGGTAAAGTTCAAAATTATCAAATTCTTCATCAGCATAAATGATATCTCTATTTCCTTTATAATCATAATCTTGCTCAAGGATTTGTTTTGTATTAAAAGTCAAAACTGAGTCTACTATTTTCCATCCTGGAGGCATTTCAGCACCATTGTATGCTCGCCATCCTTTTGTAGACGTTCCATCAAACAAAGTAATCCATTCAGATTCTGAAGATTTAGTAGCCTTATTTTCACAGCTATAAAAAAATAAGACTGCAATAAAAATCAAAACAAGCTTTTTCATATTTATTACTATTTTTTTTATTAGGGTCTTTAAATATATAAAATTGAAATATTAATTATTTTCGTTTTACTTACTAGTATCAGTTTCTTAAAGCACTAAACATCAATTTTTTGTGTAAATATACATGTAAGTAAGCAGTAAAATATTATATTTGGTTATATAAATCCATTTGTTATGAATTTTGTTAATAGATTACTGTTATCTGCCCTAATTCTTTTTAGTGTAGTTATCAATGCTCAAACTAGCGAAAACCCATGGGCAATTGCAGTGGGAGCCGACCTAATAAACTTGCAAGGTGATAATGTTGATTCTGGATTAAACTTTGGTGCACCTGCACTGAGTTTATCACGTTATATTACTTCTGGTTTTTCTTTGGGGATTCAGTATGGTCTAGGTAGTGCAAGTCCTCAAGATAACGTTGATTTAGATTACTCTTATCTTGATGGTGTAATAAAATTTAACTTAACTGATGATAATATAATTCCTTATTTATTTGCAGGTTACGGTCTTAGTAGATTTGCTGATGGAAATGACAAAGAAGGTGCATTTCCCTCAGGAGAAACTGGTAGAACCACCTTTGGTGGTATTGGTATAAATATTCCGGTTGGAGACCAACTTAATGTAAATGTAAGTACATCATACAGGGGCACATCAGAGACTTCCGACTCATACAATCATCTGCAACATATCATTGGTCTTAGTTACAATTTTGGAGCTGGTGATGCTGATGGAGACGGTGTGCCTGATAAAAAAGATGAATGCCCAGACATTCCAGGTTTAAAAGAATTCAATGGTTGTCCTGATACTGACGGAGACGGAATACCAGACACAAAGGATCGCTGCCCCGAAGAAGCTGGCTCAGAAGAATTACAAGGGTGCCCTGATGCTGATGGTGATGGTATAGCTGATATTGATGATGAATGTCCTAATTTGGCAGGTAGTGCTGAAATGAATGGATGCCCTGACACCGATGGTGACGGTGTTGCTGATAATACTGATAGATGTCCCGAAGTTATCGGAGATCCGTCAAATGGTGGATGCCCATGGTCTGATTCTGATGGTGATGGAGTACCCGATAAAGATGATAATTGTCCAGATGTTGCTGGAGTTTTAGAAAACAGTGGTTGCCCTTCTGAACCAACTGAATTAATAAATTTTATTAATAGTAGTGATAATATAATCTTATTCAAAGCAAGTAGTAGTAAATTAGACACTGGTGATAAAATGACTCTTGATAAACTAGTAGAATTATTAGGTCAATATGAAACAGCTTCAATAATAATCGAAGGCCATGCCTCTAGTGATGGAAGTGAATCTTATAACCAGAAACTTTCTGAAAAGCGTGCTGCTGCTGTAAGGGCATATTTATTAGAAAAAGGAATTGCTGATAACAGACTGTCAACTATTGGCTATGGTGAGTCAAAACCTGTTGGCAATAATAATACAGTTAAAGGTAGAGCTAATAACCGAAGAGTAAATATAAATAGAAGTGCTCAGGTTAAAGTAAATTAATTTCATCTAAAGTTTGAAAAAACCTCCACTTTTTCCTGGAGGTTTTTTTTGTTGTTTATTTATGAAAAAAAATATCTTATTACTGTTTTCTTTTATTTCTTTTTTAATCCAAGCTCAAAAAAGAGAACTGCCTGTTGATACTTTGGTGATTACAAATCATGTTTCAACTATAAAAGGGGAAAAAGTGGAATATGAAGCACAAACTGGCACACAACCAGTTTGGGATGATGACGGTAATCCAATTGCAAGTTTATTCTATACCTATTACAGAAGAATAGATATAAAGAATATAAGCGAACGACCCATTATTTTTTCTTTTAATGGTGGTCCTGGCTCAGCGTCAGTATGGATGCATCTTGCTTATACAGGTCCAAAAATCCTTAAAATAGATGATGAAGGTTACCCCATACAACCCTATGGTTATAAAACTAATACTAATTCAATCTTAGATGTTGCTGATATTGTTTTTATTAATCCAGTTAATACAGCATATTCAAGAATACTTGAAATTGATGATAAAAAAGCTGAAAGAGAAATCTTTTTTGGAATTAATGAAGATATTGAATATCTCGCTGAATGGCTGAATACTTTTGTAAATAGAAAACAGCGTTGGGAATCTCCAAAATATCTAATTGGTGAAAGTTATGGAGGTACTCGTGTTATGGGGTTGTCTGCTGCACTTCAGGAGAATCAATGGATGTATTTAAATGGAATTATTATGGTTTCTCCTGCAGACTATAGGGTTATTCGTGTGGGAGGTCCAGTGTCTTCAGCATTAAACCTACCTTATTTTACAGCTGCAGCCTGGTATCATAACCAATTAGCTTCTGATCTTCAACAAAAAGACCTTTTAAATATTCTTCCAGAAGTAGAAGAATTCACCATTAATAGATTAATCCCTGCACTTAGCAAGGGTGGTTTTATATCAGATACAGAACTTAAATCAGTAGCTTCTAAAATGGCTCTTTATTCAGGTCTTTCAGAAAAATCTATAATTCAAAATAATCTAGATGTCTCAACAAATTTTTTCTGGAAAGATTTATTACGAGACCAGGGAATGACTATTGGAAGATTAGACTCACGTTATTTAGGAATTGATAAGAAAGAAGTTGGAGTTCGTCCAGATTATAACTCAGAATTGAGGTCTTGGGAGCATTCATTTACTCCTGCTATTAATCACTACATTCAAAAAGAACTAAAATTTAAGACTGACCTTAAATATAATATTTTTGGACCCGTTCATCCATGGAATAATGACAATGATAATACTAGAGAGGATTTGCGGCGAGCAATGGCAGAAAATCCATACTTAAAAGTTCTATTTCAATCAGGTTACTATGATGGTGCAACAACTTACTTCAATGCCAAATACACTATGTGGCAGGTAGATCCAAGCGGGAAAATGAAGGATCGTTTTTACTTTAAGGGTTATCGCAGTGGACATATGATGTATCTTCGAAATGAAGATTTAATTAAAGCTAATGACGATCTTAGAACTTTTATTTTAAACACTACCACAAAAGGAAAACCCGCTAAGTATTAAAGATATTTTTCTATATGTCGCATAGTTCAACAGCGGTCCTTAAAGAATTAATGCCGCCATTAGTTCTATCAAGTGGGATAAATTCTTGTGCAACTACCCCATTAAAACCTGTTTCATAAATAGCTTTCATAATTGCCGGATAATACAACTCCTGTTTTTTATCTAATTCATTTCGCCCAGGGACACCTGCTGTATGATAATGTCCATAATATTTATGATTTTCTTGAATAGTATGGATTAAATCACCTTCCATTATTTGCATGTGATAAATATCGTAGAGTAATTTAAAATTATCTGAGTCTAAGGACTTGCAAAGAGAAACACCCCAATTAGAATTGTCACACATGTAATCAGGATGGTTTATTTTTGAATTCAATAGTTCCATCTGCAATATAACTCCATGGTCTTCAGCTACAGGAATAATTTGACTTAACCCTTCAATACAGTTATCTAAACCTTCACTATCACTCATTCCTCTTCTGTTGCCACTAAAACAAATTAAATTTGTCCATCCTGCTTCAGCAACAAGCTTAATGTGTCTTTTATAATGTGATATCAGATCCTTATGAAATTTCTTATCACACCAACCGTTAGTTAGACTTCGAGTTAATTTACCTTCTAAATCACCATAACACATTGTAGAGGTTAAATCATATTTTTTTAAAACATCCCATCCTTCTGCACCTATAAGATCAATTCCTACCAACCCTAATTTCTTAGCTTCTTGTGCTAATTTTTCTAATGGCATTTTCCCATAACACCACTTACATACTGATTGATTAATATTTCCTTTTAATGGTTCTTTTATTGAATTTGTTGAAATCATATGGTTAAATTTTGGAAAAGCTAAGGTTGAAGAACCTAGTGCAAAGGTTTTGATAGCATTTCGACGACTAATTTTAGATTTTTTACTCATAGGAATTTACATAAATATATTGTGCCAAAGCAATTTAAAAAAAAATTTACGATTTTCTATCTATTTCTTTCTCCCAATTCCAGGCACTCTGTAAAGCATCTTCTAAACTAAATTTTGCTTTCCAGCCCATCTGATTATTGATTTTATTTACATCTGCAAAGGCAGCAACAGAATCCCCTTTACGAGGATCAGAAAATCTGTATGATACCGACTTACTTGTTATTTTCTCAAATGCATTAATAACTTCTAATACACTAACCCCATGTCCTGTTCCTACATTAAAAATTTCACAAGTCAGTTTTTTATCACAAGAGATTAAATAATAAATACTATCTATATGGGCTTGAGCTAGGTCCATTACATGAATATAATCCCTAATACAGGTTCCATCAGGAGTATTGTAATTTGATCCAAACACTTTTAGGATTGGTCTTTTTCCTATAGCTGTTTGTGTCAAAAAGGGTACTAAATTTTGAGGAATCCCTTTTGGATATTCTCCAATTTTAGCTGAAGGGTGAGCTCCTATAGGATTAAAATATCGCAATAAAATTGCTTTAAAGCCTAAATGGGCTTCACAGCAATCTTCAATTATTTGCTCTCCTATCTGTTTTGTATATCCATAAGGAGAACTAGGAGGTTTAAGGGGGGTGTTTTCTTCTATTGGTAGTTTTGAAGCTTGTCCATATACCGTACATGATGAGCTAAATATTAGTGGTATACTTAATTCACATAATAACTCTAATAAATTTATTAGTCCTCCAATATTATTTTCATAGTATTTTAAAGGGCTTTCTAAACTTTCACCTACAGCTTTATGAGCGGCAAAATGAATCACTCCATCAATATCTGTGTATTTTTTAAATAAATCTATGGTTTTATCTTTATCTTTAAGATCTAGAAGCTCAAAAACAGGTTTCTTTCCAGTAATAGCCCTAATACCTTCTAAAACTTCAATACGAGAATTATCAAGATTATCGATTGAGATGACCTCAACACCACTCTCTAAAAGCAATACAGTAACGTGCGAACCAATATATCCTAACCCCCCTGTTACTAAAATTTTCAATAGACAAAAGTTATGATAATTCCCACCCCTCTCTATAGTCTCGGGTTACAAATTGGTTGGCATCCTCTAGATTTGTTATTTTCATATTATCACCGTCCCAGGTTAATTTTTTCCTTCCAATAAAATTTGGAACCGGATAACCATACTGTTCTCTTAAAGACTTGCCTTCAAGCATATAGCTTCTTATAGCAATATTACCCATTAAAACTGTCTCAGTAAGGGGGCCAGAGTAGTCAAAGCTAGATGTTAAATCTCTATGCTTTTGACTATCAAATCCATCTTTACAAGCATCAACCCATTTTCTTTGGTGGTTAAACTCTGGAACTAATTTCTTTTTCATATCACCCTTAATAACTTCTTCTCCTTTAAGATATAGTCTTGGATTATATCCATAATCATTACAAGTTATTACCCCATTTTCCCCAATTATAATGACACCACCGTCATCGATTGGTACATCAGCAGGTAAAAACTCAGGGTGGAATGGCTTTATACCACCGTCCATCCAAGTCATTTGAATATCAGTATCATTTTTTTCTGTAGCTCCAAAAGTAAGTGAGACCGCTGCGGAAGGCGGGCANCCACTTGGAGTGTAAGCAGTTTGATACATACCGGTAAGGATTTTCCCAATGCTACACTCTACTGACTTAGGATATTTTAAGCTTAATGCTTTGAAAGGGACGTCTATTAAATGGCAACCCATGTCACCTAGTGCACCGGTTCCATAATCCCACCAACCTCTCCAATTAAAGGGATGCATCTCTGGGATATATTCACTTTTCTTTGCTGGACCTAGCCACAGATCCCAATTTAAACTATTGGGTTTGAGTGATNTATTTGGCTTAGGCATCGGGATACCTGAGGGCCAAATTGGCCTATCGGTCCAAACATTCACAACAGAAATATTACCTATTTTTTTGTCGTTAATCCATTCTTGAATCTTAAGCTGATCAGGATTAGAGGCCCCCTGGTTACCCATTTGGGTTACAACTTTATTTTCACGAGCAAGTTCAGTTAAGAGCCTCGCCTCGTAAATGTTGTGTGTTAATGGTTTCTGAACATAAACATGGATACCTCTTTTCATAGCATTAGCTGCTACGGAAGCGTGAGTATGGTCTGGAGTGGAAATTGTAACAGCATCAATATCCTTTTCCTTGTCAAGCATTTCTCTAAAATCTTCATATTTTTTTGCTTTTGGATATTTCTTAATTGTCTCTTTNGCACTACCTGATAAATCGACATCACAAAGTGCAACTATTTTTTCTTTACCGTTAGATTCAGAATTTGAAATATCAGAAGCTCCTTTTCCTCCAGATCCTATTGCAGCCAGAACTAGTTTGTCGCTTGGTGCTATATATCCCTTACCCCCTAATACATCACGTGGAACAATAAATATTGAACTAGCAGCTGCTGTTTTTTTTATAAAATCTCTTCTTTTAATTGAGTTTTTACTTGATTTATTCCTTTTCATTTAATGTTAATTTTTAATTCATTATCAAAAATAAACAAAAATTTACCTATTTAAATAAATTTTATGGTACTAAAAACTCACCTTCCCATGAATCATATAAAGTGAAAATAGCTCTAATATGATTAGGGCGCTTTAATCTAAGGTATTCGAAACTCGAAGATTTAAATTCAATATTTGTAAAGTATCCTTTTGAATTGTCATGATTAAGTTGATCTGGACCTTTAATTTTTGATCCTGGAAGTTGTAAGCTAGAGTAGTCTTTTTTATTTGATTCAGGTAGAGCCTTATAAGTCAAATCATCATTAAAAATTTTGATCATTTTAGCTTGGACAATTAATTGGACCATTCGTTTTGAATCATAGAACAAAAAATGAGCNTTATTATTTTGTTTTAATTCATTTGTTTTTTTTGAACGGGCGTCTGTAAAAATGTTAAAGTGCATTTTCTCTGAATCAAAATCACGAAGAACAACAGTTCTTAAATTTATTTTTCCATTTTGGGTTTGAGTAGCTAAGGTAAAAAACCGAAACGGGTGCTTTTTATATTTTAAAGCAGCTAATAATTGTTTTTTACAGTCGTCTAATATTTGATTTAGCATTATTTTTGATTTGATTTAAGCCAGTTATTTGTTCTTACAACAGCNTTATGTTGTATGTCTTTCCAAAAAAGATTTATATCTGCAAAATGGTAATTTTTAATAAATGAAAGAAGGAATCTTTTTTTAATCTTTGGAAGTGTAGACCAAAGCATCCCATCTATTTTTTGAACTGAAAGACTATTTGGGTAAATCTGTCTATTTGAAGTAAGTACACCAAGATGTCTTTCAATAGGGCCAATATAACTTTCATCCCAGGTTATTGGATTGGAAACAACGCCTCCTTTATACCATTCTTCATATAACTCTGGCAAATGGTTTTTCTTATATGTGTTCCAACTAACAAATCCCCCAGTAGATTTGGGTGTATTTAATACAGGAATACTTTTAAATTCATTTTTATCAACACGTGCTCCTATTAGGTAAGCCGCAATAAGTCTTTTCTGTAAAGATTTCCCATCAAAAAAATCTTTCAATAGTTGTTTTGCATGAACAGCTCCTTGACTGTGCGAAGCGATAATTATAGGTTTAGACTTATTATAGTTTTCTAAATAATACTTAAAAGCNTTTTTAACGTCTAGATATGCCATTAAACCAGCTTCTTGACCATGTNCTGAATATGGCTCAAAGAAAATCCTGTAGTGAGCCTGACGATAAAAAGGAACATATAGATTAGCTGCTTTCACCCAAGCTGAAGCTTGTAAGGCTACAGCTTTCTCTAAAATATTTCTTCTCATAGAGATATCTTCAGTGTCAGCGTTCCAGCTTGGATCTTTTTTATCAGTTAGAAACGTTGGATAAACATAAAAAACATCAGCTTTTTTTTCACTTGGCTTTCCTACAATTTCTTCTAAAGATTGATTCCATACATGTGGTAATACAGCCCAACTTTCCTCTTTTTTATAATCTGGTGCCGAAGGGCTCGTTGATAAACTAAATTCTGTAGTTCTATATAAACTAGAACAGGATAAAAAGAATATTCCTACAAAAAAAGATATAGTAGATTTCAATTATTTTTTTGTAAAGATAATAATTGGGTTTGTTCTTATTTTAAATTTAAAGAGACTTAATTTTATTATTACTATAAAAAATTTTGAAATATTTAATTTGTCTCTAAATGTGGATGAGTTAAAGCTAATTGTAAAATTACTCCAGAATTACTTTTCTTAAGGAAGGATTAAAAGGAGAGTCAATTAAGTCTCCTTCTTCATCTAAAAGTTCCAATTTTATTGATATTTCACCTTTCGGTAAGCCTTCAATATAATAAGGAGCCCATTCGTCGATTATAAATTCAGAATTTTGGATAGTTAATCTAACTTTATTACCGGTTGCGGAAATTTTGGTGTTGACTAAATAAAAATCTAAAAGTAATTTTTCAGTATCTTTCCCTTTGTAGGTTCCTTTAGGNCTGCTGTAGAAAAGAAATTGATTAGTTAAATCAATTTTTTCTCCATCACCAATTTGAGTAAGAAAAAATGCATTTTTATTTTTAACTGACTCATGGTAAGATCTTGATAAAAATGCAAGTACTACATTGTTACCCTCATCCATTTCTTTACTGAAGTTTTCAGAATAATGAGCGGAATAAGGNTTATTATTTATAATAAAATGTATATGCTGTCCTTTTGCTGAATTGGCCAATGTGTGATTGAATTCTTTTTGAGTTTGAATACCAAGTTCATAATCTTCAACTCCAAATGAGAAAGAGTATTCTTGAATATTAGAATTTATATTTTCTACTGAAAGTTTTGATGTTTTGTACTCAGGAGAACCTTCAAGCTTCGTTAATGTTATTTGTTTTGGATAATTACACGATATCGTAGTAAAAGCAATAACTAAAAAAGATATTTTTTTCATATAATAAATCTAAAAAATTAATAGTANNAAACGCAAATCATTTTCAATTTATTTGAGCAAATAAAATTTTTAAATTTTTAATTAATTTTTTAAAATTCCCATTGGCGTGTTACATCAAGTTTTTTCTTAGCCTCTAATTCTTCTTTGGGTATAACTTTTAGGAATGAAGGATGCTGTTCTATAGCATATTCTATTTTCTCCATAATACTTTCTACACTTTCATTTTCATAATCAAAAATTAAAGGTTCTTTAATTATCATAGATTGAAGTATACCACGCTTTTTAATCATTAAACCCTTTCTATCAAAAGAACGTCTAAAACCATCAATGACAATNGGGATAACAACAGGTTTGTAATGTTTGATAATGTGAGCCGTACCTTTCCTAACAGGTTTAAATGGTTTAGTTGTTCCTTGAGGAAATGTAATAACCCATCCATCATTTAAAGCTATACCAATGTTTGAAATATCGCTCAATTTTACTTGTCGTTTTATTTCTTTTCCATTTTCACGCCAAGTGCGCTCAATAGATACTGAACCAGCGTAAGTAAGTATGCGAGGAAGCAGTCCAGCTCGCATTGTTTCTTTTGCAGCTACATAATATATATTTAATTTAGGATTCCATAGATAACCTACATTTTTAATACTATCTATTCTTCCGCTAAGACTTGCATTAAATACATGAAACATAGCTACAACGTCTGCAAAATAAGTTTGATGATTAGAAATAAATAATACATTTTTCTCTGAAAGGTTTTTTATAATTTCAGAACCTTCAATATGAAGTTGGTTGAAACCTCTATAACGACGATGTGTNATAAAGCCTATATATCTGATCAACCACTTTTTTAAAATAAGGTAATGTCCGAAAGGATTCTTTTTTAGCATATATATTATGATACGATCTAAAGATAAAATTAATTCGAACTAAGAGATGCTAAAAAGAATTTAAATTCAGATAAAATCATTGCAGTTGCNCCCCAAATCAAATTTTTTTTATAGAAAAAACAAGGCAATTCAATACCTTTCAGAGGGCCTTGGTCTATAGTTTTTTTTTCTATGTCTAGTTCCATAAGTTTATCTATAGGTAATTCAATATGAGCTGCTACTTCTCTTCTATCTAAATTAAATTTAGGATTAAAGTTATCAAAAGTTATAAAAGGACTCACTAAAAAATTACTTGTAGGAATGTAAACAGGGGTCAATGGCGTTAGATTTTTATTTAATATTTTGACACCTAATTCTTCATGATACTCACGAATAGCTGTATTTTCTAATGATTGATCCTTAGGCTCTAGCTTACCCCCAGGAAAACCTATCTGTCCAGAATGAACTCCTNTATAGTCAGCTCTCTTAATTAATGAAAGGTGCATGACTTCCATTTTAGGATAACAATAAAGTAAAACAGCAGCCTTTTTTGCAGTTTTTGTATAATTTTTTTTTGAAAACACTNTATTTTGCTTATTCAAGGGAGCAGCAATAAATTGTGCTTTAATACCTGGTAAAGGAAAATCTTTTACTTTTGAAAAAGAATGAGCAAAATTTTGATAATTCATGAGAAAAACAAAATTAATCATATTCTTTATCTTTTTTACGCTAGTTTTTTTTCAATGCAGACAAGAACAAAAACAAAAAAATAAAAGTGAGTTAAAAAAGAATTCATTAAATATTAAAGATAATATCAAACTTTCTTCAACTGAAATAAAAGAAAACTCAGAAGAAGAAGAAGAAGAAGAAGAAGAAGAAGAAGAAGAAGAAAGCTTTCTATTAAATGATAAAAATGCAATCCCTTTTTTGTTTCAGTATCAAAAAAAAAATTTAGAAGATAAAGTTCGTATAACTACTCGCTTTGGAAATATTGATATTCAATTATTTAATAAAACCCCATATCATCGTGCAAACTTTATTTATTTAACAAAAAAAGGTTACTTTAAGAATACTACATTTCATCGAGTAGTTCCAGGTTTTATAATTCAAGGTGGAAATTCAGACAGATACGAAACTTCAAAAAAAAGGAGTGAAATTGGAAAATATCTTCTTCCACCTGATACAAAAAAAGGTTATAAACACCACAGAGGCGTTATATCAATGCCAAGTAGCGAAATAGAAAATCCATATAAACTTGCTTCTCCATTTGAGTTCTTTATAGTGCAACAAACTCCTGGAGCATACCATTTAGATGGATCATATACTATTTTTGGAAAAGTAATATCAGGAATGGATGTTGTAGATATGATTAGTAATCAAAGAACAGATAATAGTGAAACTCCATTAACAAATATCTTTATCGATATTTCTATTTTAGAATAAGTTTTAATTTTTAGACTAATAAACATTAACAAATACTATTTTTAAAAAAAAATTATAAGTTTTTCTTATTATATTTAAAAATAAATAGTACTATGACACTAACTCAGCTTAAATATACACTGGCCGTTGCAGAAGAGGGAAATTTCACTATAGCTGCAGACAAGTGTTTTGTTACTCAACCAACACTTAGTATGCAGGTTCAAAAGCTGGAAGAGGAACTTGGTGTAAAACTCTTCAATAGAAATACTAAGCCTATTAAACTTACCCAAATTGGCAATAAAATTCTTTCTCAGGCAAAAACTATTGTTGAAGAAGCAAAACGCATGGACGACATTGTTGCCATAGAAAAAGGCGAAGTAAAAGGTGATTTTAAATTAGGGATCATACCGACTGTAATGCCTACTTTACTACCCCTATTTCTAAATACTTTTATCAAAAAATATCCTAAAGTAAATTTAAAAATAGAAGAATCAACGACAACTACAATAATAGATGGCCTCATAGAGGGAAAACTAGATGCAGGGATTGCAGCAACACCATTAGATAACCCTAAACTGATTGAAAAAGCTTTATACTACGAACCTTTTGTTGGATATATTCCTAAATCACATCCATTATCAAAATTAGATAAGATTAATCCCGATGACATCAATAATATGGATATTTTAGTCCTAGAGGATGGGCATTGTTTCAGAAACCATGTACTTAATATATGCCAGACGACTCGTATAGCTAAGTCTTTTGATTTAAAAAGTGGTAGTTTTGAAACATTGATTCATCTCGCAAATGAGGGAATGGGAATGACACTACTTCCATACCTTCAAACTCAAGGTCTTTCAACTGAGAATATTAATAATTTACGATATTTTACCAGTCCAGAACCTGCTCGAGAAATAAGTATAGTATTCAGTAAAAGTCAACTTAGACTCCCTATTATCGAAGCATTATCTGAATCCATTGAAGGTGTTATAAGAGGAGCTATTAAATTTGAAAATATTCGGCTGATTTCACCCAGATAAAGAAATCTAAAGATGATAGATAGCTAGTTGCAAATCTGCCCTATTAATTATAAAATCGTCTACCCAGTTACGTAAAATATCACGGTCCCTTGGCGTTAAGTATGTATAAGCCTTTTTTAGCTCCTTACTAAAAAGTTGTACGTCAAAACTAACTTTTTGAAGTATTTGCTGATAATATTTTAATTTCTTGGACATTAGTTTGCACATATAAACTATATAAAAATAGGTACATTTTACCTTTAAAAATGTTGTTGAAATGTTAAAAAATACAAAATAGTAAAGTTTTATATCGTTAATACTTTTAAACATTTTTTACAAAAAAATACCATTAAAAAAACTTAAGAAAGGACGCTTGAGATTTGTTGTAATTTTATTAAATGTTATATTTGCGCACTTTTCGGGGTGTAGCGTAGCCCGGTCATCGCGCCTGCTTTGGGAGCAGGAGGTCGCAGGTTCGAATCCTGCCACCCCGACAACACTGCCAATAAATTTTATTCGGGATGTGGCGCAGCCTGGTAGCGCACACGCATGGGGTGCGTGGGGTCGCAGGTTCAAATCCTGTCATCCCGACAAACTATTCTCACAACCCCTTAATATAAGGGGTTTTACGAGATTCTCTCCAACACTTATCAAAATATTTATCACCAAATTACTTTTTCAAGTTTAATTTAGTTTAATAGCATGTCAATGAATATACTTTGTGAGTTATTATCTTTTAAAATTAGTAAATTAGATTTTTATTATTAATAATGATTAAATTCTTCGGTTCATGAGAAAAAATATTTTATCAATTATAATGTTATTAGTCTTCATCCAGTTGAGCTGCGCACAAGAAAATCTTCCAAAAATAGGAATACCAAAAGTTATCGATTATTCGTATGAAATAGTTGTTGATGGAATCGATGTTCCTTGGGGTATGGCATTCATTAACAAAAACGAGTTGCTTGTAACAGAACAATCTGGAACTTTATTCTATGTTAAAAATGGACGAAAAAAAGAAGTTTCAGGATTACCGCCTGTTTATTTTAGAGGCCAAGGTGGACTTTTAGATGTGGCACTGCATCCAAACTTTTCTAATAACAAAATAATTTATTTGACTTTGGCTACTAATACTGAAGGTGATAAAAAAGGAGGAAATACTTCATTGTATTGCGGAACTCTAAACGGTACAGATTTAAGTGATGTCAAACTTCTTTACAAAGCAACTCCAAATACAAAAAAAGGACAACATTTTGGTTCAAGAATTATTTTTGATAAAGAAGGCCATATATATTTCTCAATTGGAGACCGTGGAAACAGAGAGGTTAACCCTCAGGATATTAGCAGAGATGGTGGAAAAATTTACCGTCTTAAGCTTGATGGATCTATTCCTAAAGATAACCCTTTAGTTGAAAAATCTGATTATTGGTTGTCTGATACTCCTCTTAAAACCGCAATTTACTCTTATGGGCATCGTAATCCCCAAGGAATGACAATTCACCCAGAAACTGGTGATATTTGGGAGCACGAACATGGGCCGCGAGGAGGTGATGAAATTAATATTATCAAAAAAGGGGCTAATTACGGTTGGCCAGAAATAACCTACGGAATAAATTATAGTGGAACTATAATAACTGAAAAAACTTCAGATCCAAATATGCTTCAACCATTTTATTATTGGGTCCCATCTATAGCTCCAAGTGGAATGGCCTTTTCAACTTCAAATATTTATAATGGCTGGAAAGGAAATTTATTTATTGGCTCATTAAAATTTCAATACTTGGAACGTCTTATAATCGAAAATAAAAAAGTAATTAAAAGAGAAAAAGTACTCGATAATATTGGTAGGGTTCGAGATGTCAAAGAGGGACCCGATGGTTATCTATATTTAGGAATAGAAGGAAAAGGTATTGTTAAAATTATACCTAATAAATGAAATTTTATTTTTTACTATACTTTTTTGGATTAGGATTTTTTGGATATTTTATGAAACCACAAAAAAGCAAAGCTGAGAGTATAAAAAAGGGTGCTGAAATTTACAATGATTTGTGTTATCGTTGTCACGGGCTTGATGGTGTTGGTCAAGATGAAATGATACCTCCATTGAAATCTTCAGATTATTTGTTAAATAATATTCAACTCTCCATTGCAGGCTTGAAATATGGATTAAAAGGAGAAATTATTGTAAATGGTAAAAAATATAACAGTTATATGGCATATCAAGGTTTAGAAGATGATGAAATAGCAGATGTCATGAATTACATTCTAAACCAATGGGGAAATAGTTCTAAAAATTTTATTACAACTGAAGAGGTTAATAAAGTCGGCAAATCAATTTTTGAGAAATGAAAAGACCAGTAAATTGGAGTTTTTTTAAATCAACAAAGCGAATCTATTATCTTTATGGCGGTATTCTAATTAGTTTTATTGTTTGGATGTTATTTATAGATACTCATTCCTGGACTATTCATTCAGAATTAAATTATGAAATTGAACAATTAGAACTTGAAAAAGAGGCTTTAAATAAGGTTATTGAAGCAGACAGAAAAACAATTAAACAACTCCAAAATAAAGATAGCTTAGAACGTTTTGCTCGTGAAAATTACGGACATAAAAAAGAAAATGAGACTGTTTATATAATTGATACCAAAGATTTAAAAGAAAATTCCAAGTGAAATCAGGATAAAAAATAACCTGAGAAATGGTTAAAAGAATCTTTTTATAGCGAATTAAATAATTGTATTTTTAGGCGGTTTTTAAAACATTTAAATGGGTAAAATTATTGCAATTTCCAACCAAAAAGGTGGAGTTGGAAAAACTACAACTGCAGTCAATCTGGCGGCTTCTTTGGGGATTTTGGAGAAAAAAATTCTTCTTATAGATGCTGACCCACAGGCTAATGCTTCATCTGGTTTAGGTGTTGATATTAGAAATATAAAGTTTGGAACTTATCAACTCATAGGGCAAAGTATAAAATCTAAACAAGCTATAACTAAAACTAATAGTCCAAATGTAGACTTGATACCTTCACATATTGATCTTGTTGCCTCAGAAATTGAACTAGTAAATAAAGTGAGGCGTGAATATATGTTAAAAAAAATATTGAAAGATGTAAAAAATCAATACGATTTTATTCTTATTGATTGCGCTCCATCTCTGGGTTTAATTACACTAAATGCTCTCGTGGCTGCCGATGCTGTAATAATTCCTATACAATGTGAATATTTTGCTTTAGAGGGTTTAGGAAAACTATTAAATACCATTAAAAGTGTACAAAAATTACACAATCAAGATTTAGATATAGAAGGCTTATTGCTAACTATGTATGATACACGCCTAAGACTTTCAAATCAGGTGGTTGAAGAGGTGAAGAAACACTTTGGCAAAATGGTTTTTAAAACAATTATTCAAAGAAATATTAGATTAAGTGAAGCCCCAGGTTTTGGGGAAGATATTATCACTTATGATGCTTCCAGTAAAGGTGCAAAAAGCTACTTATCTTTAGCAAGTGAAATTATTAAAAGAAATAAATAATTGAAATGGCAAAATCAAAAAGAAAAAAAGTTTTAGGTAGAGGCCTTTCTGCATTACTTAATGACCCAGATAACACAGTCGAAACTATTGTAGACAAAAATGCTAAACAAGTTGTTGGAAGTATTATTGATTTGCCTCTAAAACATATTAGTAATAATCCTTTACAACCTCGTTCATATTTTAATGAAGATACACTAAAAGAACTTAGTATTTCTATTAAAGAGTTAGGAGTTATTCAGCCAGTCACAGTTAGGAAAATGAGAGGAAATCACTACCAATTAATCTCTGGAGAACGTCGTTTTAGAGCTTCTAAATTAGCTGATTTAAAAAGTATCCCTGCTTATGTTCGTCTAGCTAATGATCAAGAATCACTAGAAATGGCTTTGGTTGAAAATATTCAAAGACAAGATCTGGATCCAATCGAGATAGCTATATCATACCAGCGTCTTATTGAAGAAATAAAACTAACTCAAGATCAATTAAGTGAACGCATTGGGAAAAAACGATCTACTATTTCAAATTATATTCGCTTACTAAAATTAGATCCAATTATCCAAACAGGAATCAGAGATGAATTTATTTCAATGGGACATGGCCGAGCATTAGTGAATATTGAAGATCCAAAGAAACAATTAGAAATTTATAAACAAATCGTTAAGAAAGGACTTTCTGTCCGAAATATTGAATCCTTGGTTAGAAATTTAAAAAATTCAAAAATAAAAATTTCTTCATATTATTCTCCATTTATAAAACAAGCTGCTGATGAATTAGAAAGTATTTTTGAAACTTCTGTAAATGTTCATGCGGATGATCGAGGGAAAGGGATTTTAAAAATCAAATTTGAATCACAAGAAAAGCTTCAACACATTTTAAACAAAATCAAAGGTGATTAATAAAAAAATTAGTTCTCTTTTAATTTTACTCTTTTGGCTTCCTGTTCTAGGGCAGGAAAAATCTGAAACTATTGCTGAACCAGATAGTANTAAAATAAATTCTAATTTTTCTCCAAGGATTCAACGTCTTATCGCTGACCCATTAACTCCTTCAAAAGCTGCTTTTTATTCAGCCATTATTCCTGGATTAGGACAAGCATATCTAGGTAAAGCCTGGAAAGTTCCTATTATTTATGCTGCTATTGGAGCATCTGTATACTATTTTGATGTAAATAACAAAGAAATGAATTCATATAGAAAAGCATATAAAAGGAGATTAAATGGGTTTTTCGACGACGAATACTTGGAAACCGATATTCCAATAACAACAGATCAACTTCTTATTGGAATGGAGTTTCATAAAAATTATAGGGATATTGCAATGATATTGGCAGCGTTATCATATATGCTTAATATTTTAGAAGCAAATGTTAGTGCACATTTATTACAATTTAATGTAAATGATGATTTATCAGTCTCACCAAATATAATTATTGATCAAGAAATAACAGGAATACGATTAGCAGTTAAATTTTAAATTAAGATATGAAAATTGCAATTTTAGGGTATGGACGAATGGGAAAAACCATAGAAAGCTATTCAAACTACAGAAAGCATGAAGTTGTATTTATTCTTGACAAGGATCATGAAAAAGGTGATCTTTCTCTTGCTGACGTAGCTATAAATTTTAGTGTCCCGGAAGCCGCTGTATCTAATATTAAACTTGCAATGACACATAAAATTCCGGTTGTATGTGGAACTACTGGTTGGCTTGATAATTATAAAGAAGTAGTCTCATTTTGTGAAACTCAAAAAACAGCATTTATATATGCTTCAAATTTTAGTATTGGTGTTAATATTTTTTTTAAAATAAATCGTATTGTTGCACAACTTATGCATCCACATGAGAAAGAATATAAAACAGATATTAAAGAAATACATCACGTGCATAAGCTAGATTCACCAAGTGGAACTGCTATTACTCTAGCTGAGGGAATTATAAATAATTCAGATCATGAGAGTTGGACATTAAATCAAAATGAAGAAACAAGCTTATTTATTAAAGCTATTAGAAAAGGCGAAATTCCTGGAACTCATAAAATAAGTTATCGCTCTAATATTGATGAAATCAGTATTAAACACAAAGCATACAAACGTGATGGTTTCGCATTAGGAGCAATTATAGCCGCAGAATGGCTTCTCGATAAGAAGGGAGTATATACTATGGATGATATTTTAAAAATTGATTAATATTTAATTTATTCTTTATTCTTTAATAATACATTTAAAAATAAATTATGGCAATTTCTCAGTGGATACTATTCTTTTCTATTATACAAGTAGTTCATTGTTTAGGAACATGGAAACTATATAAAGCTGCAGGCTTTAAATCTTGGCATTCTATTATACCGATATACAACGCTGTAATTTTAATGAAGATTATTAACAGGCCAATCTGGTGGGTAATTTTTCTATTTATTCCAACCATAAATTTGATTTTAGTTGGAGTAATTTGGGTTGAAACTATTAGAAGTTTCGGTAAAAATACAATAAAAGACACTATTCTTGTCTTACTAACTTTTGGATTGTANATATATAAAATTAATTATAGTAATAAGCTAAAACATATTGCAGATCGAAGCTTGCGCCCAAAAACAGGTTTTGGGGAAACCATAAGTTCAATACTTTGGGCAATTGTAGCTGCAACAATTGTTCACAATTATCTTATTCAACCCTATATTATCCCAACAGGATCTTTAGAAAAATCTTTATTAATTGGAGACTTTCTTTTTGTAAGTAAATTTCATTATGGTGCAAGGGCTCCAATGACGGCTATTTCTGCGCCCATGGTTCATGACACTTTGCCTATTTTAAAAATAAGATCATATTTTAAATATCCTCAGTATCCATATTTGAGATTACCTAAACTTCAAAAAATAACTCGTAATGATATAGTTGTGTTTAGTTGGCCTGCTGATACGGTTCGTCAATTTTTTGTTCGTGAAAAACGCGTAGATAAACCAATAGATAAAAAATCTAACTATGTTAAACGTTGTGTAGGTATTCCTGGAGATACATTAGAAATAATTGATGGATTTGTTTATACCAATGGAATAAAAAATATTCTTCCTAAAAGAGCTCAAGTTCAATACACCTTTCATGCTTATTCAAAGAAGGGTATATCATCTCGAAAATTACTTTCTGTGGGATTTGAAAACTTTAACCGTACATATAAAATTGAAAATATCACTGAAAATTCTTACCAAAAAATTGTTCCATATATTATTGGAAGAAAAGGAAATTCAGTTGAAAATTTTAAGGTTGTAACTTCATCAAAAGGACTACCTACAGATGTAATTCGTAAGGCTGGACTTAGAGTTAGTGAAATTTTAGAGCTCAAAAAAGAAATGACTTTAACACTTGAAGAATCTTCTATGTTAAGAAAAATTTCAGGTATAGATAGTGTCATCCAATCCATTAATAAAAACAAAATTTCAAATGAAACATTCTTTCCAAATAGGATAACTTTTAATTGGAATGAAGATAACTTTGGACCCTTATTAATTCCTAAAAAAGGAATGACTGTAAAATTGCATAGAAAAAATTTTCCTCTCTATAAGAAAATTATTGGAGAATACGAAGGAAATAAAATTGAAATCAACTCTTCGGAAATCCTAATAAATGGTGCTAATTTAGAAGAATATACTTTTAAAAAAGACTATTATTGGATGATGGGAGATAATCGTCATAAATCAGAGGATAGCAGGTTTTGGGGGTTTGTTCCAGACGATCATATTGTTGGAAAACCTGTTTTTATTTGGTTAAGCATCAAGGGAATAAATGATGGAATAAAAAATTGGAAAATTAGATGGGATCGAGTATTTACAACTGTAGATGGACCTGGTCAAAGACATTCATACTTCCCCTACTTCGCTAGCTTAATAATTTTGTGGCAAGGATTTGCATTTTATCGCAAAAGAAAAAATAAAAAATGATTGAGGCGCTTTGTCCAGCGTATCTTCCCAATGCTGAATATTTTTCATGGCTATTAAAACAAAGTACTGTTTTTTTTACTGGCGATTCACTATATCAAAAACAGACCTTTAGAAACAGAACAATGATTTATGGAGCAAATGGAGAATTAAAATTAATTATTCCTATACGCCATAATCAAAAAAACACAAAACCCCTTGACATAGAAATACAGATTTCTTATGACATGAAATGGCAAAATCAACATTGGAAATCAATATGCTCCTCATACAGGTCCTCTCCTTTTTTTGAATTTTATGAGGATGAAATCGCAGAATTTTACAAAGAAAAAAGAGAAAGTTTATTTATGTTTAATTTATCTTTATTAGTCAAATTAATGATGTTATTAGAGGAACCCTTTGAATACAAAATTATTTCCTTTGAAAATGACATATATAAACGTTTAGATTCACTAATTACTCCAAAAATTAAATCCCAAACTATATTTGAAACTTATACCCAAGTATTTTCCTCAAAACATGGCTTTATCTCTAATCTTAGTATACTGGACATTCTTTTTAACCTTGGACCCAATAGCTCTAATTATTTAAAAAATATTTCTTTAAAATGAATCTAACGTAACTTAAGGTCAGCAGAAATAGGTACATGATCTGAAAGTTCAATATTATGAGTTCTATAATCAAGGACCTTTATATTTGGAGTTATAAAAATATAATCAATCCTCAAAGGAAAGTATGGAAACTGATATGTTGAGCCAAAACCTTTCCCTTTAGCTTTAAATGTATCTAAGCGGTTTTTTGATAGACTTTTATAACTCTGAGAAAATGCATTATTATTTAAATCTGTACAAATGATTTCAGGAAAAGAATTAGATTTAGAAATCTTATTGAATTTTAAAACTTGACCATTTTGAGTTTCAAAAACACCTTTAATTTTTGAACGAAACTGTTTTGAATAATTTGAAGCTAGTAAGGTATCTTTTGAATTAAGTCTTAAAGACTCAAAATGAAGATTATATAGACGTATAGTATCTTGATTCCATATTAAATCAGCCTGCATTCCGCCATTTGAAGAAGTTTCGAAAGATATAGCTTTAGAATTTTCTAGTGGATATTTTGAAATAATACACGATCCTATATTTCCATTTTGAACATATGGTTTGAATATTTTATATGGATAATTTTTAAGCTTAGGGGCCCTATCCTGCGAGTATTCTTGGAAGCAAACCACATCAGGTTTAACTGTTTCTATGTATTCAGATATAAGTTGGGGTATTTCTTTTATATCTAACCAATTAAAACGATTAAATGCCCTCACATTATAGCTCATCACATTTAAACCTGAAGATGTATTTATCCCTTTGGCTTTGAATTGATATAATAATTGCCAAGATTCAAAACTTATCGCATAAGTTATAAAAAAGATAAAAAATGGCCATTGAAAGCTTAAGAGCCAATAAATAGCTAAAATTAAGTTTACAATGCAAATTAGGGGCACACTTAAGGAAAGAATCGGAATGTTTAATCCTAAACCGAAACTATCCATAGCAAATAGCTGAACTATAAGTGTTGTCAAATTAATAAATATAAGTACCTTCTCTGGAAACGATTTTTTTTTAATCCTAATCATCTAATCCTTTCCTGCTCTAAAAAGAAAATCTTTTTCTGTCTGAGTGAGGCTCTCATATCCAGAAACACTTATTTTATCTAAAATTTCATCTATGCGTTTTTGAATTTCTCCTTCATCAGATAAAGCTTTATTTAATTTTTGAGAGCTACGGTTTTTATAAACCGTTTTTAAATTCTTTTTTTTCTTAAATGAATTTACAATCCTGTCAATTAAACTTCCAAAAGGTTCTCCAATATCAAAACCTCTTTCCAGTCTTCGAGCATAGAAAAATCCCAGAATAGACCCACCTAAATGTGCGAGATGGCCACCAGCATTCCCGTATGGAATCTGAACTACATCAAATAAAACAAAAACTATTCCAAGATAGCGGAGCTTAATATTAAATATAATAAGTCTAACCTCCGTGTCTGGAGAATAAGTCGACATAAAAATAAATACGGCCATTACCCCTGCAGAAGCACCTATCATCATTGGAGAAGTATTTTCAAATACAGGGAAAAAAGTATAACTTAAAATAAAAATAATTCCGCCTGTGATAACTCCCAAAAAATATACATTAAAGAAAGTTTTTGAAGCAAATAGGTTTAAAAATAATCGAGAAGCAAAAAACAACAAATACATATTCCAAAATAGATGAAAAAAACCAGTGTGTAAAAAACTGTAGGTTAAAATAGACCACGGTTTATAAATTAAGTCATTCCAGGATGCTGATAATTCAAACCAGCCAAAAAAAGGGGTTGAGGGAATGTTAAATAAAAAAAAGAATGTTTTAATAAATAATGGAGCTATAAAGCAAACTACATTAATCAAAATTAACTTTTCAGCACTATTTAGTTGTTGGATACGATAATATATTTGATCTTTAAAAGTCATAAATCCCATCGATTTTTATCAAATTGATTTTTTTTCCAGTACCACATCATAATCAAACCTGTTATAGCACCGCCAATATGGGCAAAATGTGCTATAGGCCCAATCGAATAGGATGTAAATCCAAAGAATAGATCTCCTAAAATTAATAATGGAACCAGTATTTTTGCCTTTACTGGAATAGGTGGAAAAAGAAGCATCAACTGTGCATCAGGAAAGAGAAAAGCAAAGGCAACCAAAACACCATACAATGCGCCTGACGCTCCAACCATTACTCCATTGAATGCGGATAAGCCAGATAGTAATTTATCTCGTCCAATAGTTTCTACTAGCTCATAAGGTAGATCGCTTGTTTGAAAAAATTTATCTATGCTTAAATTATTTAGGCCCTTAGCAAACAAAAGATCTGTTACACCATTAATTTGATAATAATAAAGTAATAATTGCAAAGAGGCTGCTCCAAGACCAGTTGAAAGATAAAAGAAAATAAATTTATTCCTACCCCACATTTGCTCGATTGGGGTTCCAAACATGTAAAGCCCAAACATGTTAAAAAAAATATGTCCAAAATCTCCATGCATAAACATATGAGTTAAAGGTTGCCAATACTGAAATTTAGGGTTTAAAGGATAGTGAAGTGCAAATAAGTCATAAATAAAATCCCCCACAGACAGTGAAGCAATAAAAAAGATTGTATTAATGATTAAAAGGTGCTTTACCGTCTCAGTTATGTTTCGCATTAGTTTAATTTTCGTTCAATTTCAGACTTTTCTAAAGTAATAAAAATAGGCTTATTAAAAGGGGATACGTTTGTTTCCTTACAACCAAAAAAATCATTTAGAAGAACTTGCTGTTCCTCTGGTGCTAAAAATTGACCTGTTTTAATGGATAAAGTCTTTGCTAGTGACTTTGCGATCTGGTCAGCTTGGCTAAAATGCTCTAAAGATCGATCTGTGTTTTTCCCAGAAAGTAAAGTTTCAATTACATCCTCTATTTTAGTTTCAGGACAATGTTCCGGACATCCTAAAATTTGCAAAGTTAGATTATTTTTCAACTCTGCTTTAAAACCTAAAGCAGCAAGAGTATCACTACTTTGTTTATACTCTTCAATCTGTTGAGCATTTAACTTTAAATCTAAAGGGAATAGTAATTGTTGACTAAAACTTTTTTTTGCTGTAATAGAACCCAAAAAACGCTCGTATAAAACACGCTGATGAGCCCGGCCTTGGTCAATTAATAAAATACTAGTCTGTAACGGACATACAATATATTTTAAAAATAATTGAAATACACGTGTATGTTGAGGAACATCCATTAAATCTTCCCCTTCAACATAATTTTTATCATTCTCAGATAAAAATCCAAAAAGTAAACCCTCATGTTCATCTTTTTTTGTTAATGATAAAACCGAAGAATTTGAGAAAGGATTAAAGCTTGAATCTACTTCAATAAGAGGATTTAGAGGTCTTTTTTCTTTAAAATTATATGGCAAGTCTAAATTTTTGTTATGTTCAAAATCTAATGTCGGCATCACTTGAAAAATACCTAAACTATGTTTTACTGCTGAACGTAAAATAGCATAAATACTTTGTTCTTCCTCAAACTTAATTTCTGTTTTAGTTGGATGTATGTTGATATCTATTGTTTTGGGATCGAGATTTAGACATAAAAAATATCCTGGATGATACCCAGGACGTAATAAACCTTCAAATGCATCACAAATAGCATGATGTAAAAACGAACTCTTGATATAACGATTATTTACAAAAAAGAATTGTTGTCCTCTTGTCTTTTTTGAAAACTCTGGCTTCAAAACAAAACCATTCAATGTTGTTAAAGAAGTTATTTCTTGAATTGGAACAAGATGATTCTCATATTTTGATCCAAAAATAGCACTAATTCTCTTTCTTAAATTTGAAGACGATAAATCAAAAATTTCATTTCCATTGTTAAAAAATAAAAAATTGATTTCTGGATGAGCTAAAGCAACTCTATGAAATTCATCTATTATATGTCTGAGTTCAACATTATTTGATTTGAGAAAGTTTCTTCGTGCAGGAATATTGAAAAATAAATTTTTCACTTTGATAGATGTACCTTTAGGCTTTGTAGAAAGAGTCTCATCTTTAATTCTACTTCCCTCTATTTTTAAACAATGAGAAATTTCAGCGTCAGAAGTTCGGGTATGGGTCTCTACATGTGCAATTGCAGCTATAGATGCCAGAGCTTCTCCCCTAAAACCCTTAGTTTTAAGTGAAAATAAATCTTCAGCTAAGTTGATCTTAGAGGTTGCATGCCTCTCAAATGCCAGACGGATATCTAGTTTGTTCATTCCTGTTCCGTCATCTGTAACCTGAATCACNGTTTTTCCAGCATCTTTTACAATTAGTTGGATTGTTTTAGCTTTAGCATCTACTGCATTTTCTAATAATTCTTTTACAACAGAACTAGGACGTTGAATAACCTCTCCTGCAGCAATCTGATTAGCTACGTGATCCGGTAAAAGAGCAATTCTTTGAGCCATCATTAAGTTTACATAAAAATACTTAAATCGAAATCAAGTATGTATAGACACGTAAGAATTAATATTAATATTATAATTAATAGTCTAAAACTTATCGAGTGATTTTTTCGAGTTCGCATTTGGACTCTAGCTTGATCCCATTGGTGACGAAAATCGTTAGAATTATAAATTTCTCGGTATTTTGTAAACTTTGAATCAAATTCATAAATATTACCTGAATCTTTCCCCTTATAATACCTAGGAGTATAATTATATCTTCTATTTTTTCGGAGTTTAAATAAATTTATTTTAAACATAATCAAAGTTACAAGAAAGCTGCAAAATAAAGACTCTTAAAAATTAGAGAATTTGTGAACGGAAATTTGCCATCTTAAGAGCTGCCAGTGCCGCATCTATGCCTTTATTTCCATGCTTCCCCCCGCTTCTATCTTGAGCTTGTTGAAGATTATTATCAGTTAATACACAAAAAATAACTGGAATATCAGACTGTATATTAAGATCCTTTATTCCATGACTTACAGCTTGACAAATAAAATCAAAGTGTTTAGTTTCTCCTCGAATTATACTTCCAACAGCAATTACAGCATCAGGTTTTTGGTGTTGAGCTTTTTTGGCACCATATATCAATTCAAAACTACCTGGAACTTTATAAACTTTTATATTATTTTGATATACACCTGCATCTATTAGCGTATCTACTGCTCCTTTAGTTAAAGAGGATGAAATCATTGAATTCCACTCAGATACTACAATGGATATTTTGAATGGACTTCCATCAGGAATATTACTAGCATCGTGTTGAGAAAGATTGTTCAATGCTGTCGACATTTTATTTATTTCATTAAAGTTTCAAGTATTGCAATTTGTACTTCAACTAAACCTGCTTCCTGCGATTCTTTAAATTCTTTTTCAATTCTTTTCAGATACACCAATGCTTGAGAATTTTTTCCCAATTTTGCTCCAAGCATAGCAGCTTTATATAAGTATTTTGGTGTGCTGTACATATTATTATTTATCATAGATGCATCAACATAGTAATTATATGCTTTATCTAATTGATTCATTTGAACTAAAGCATCTCCAATGGCCCCTTTTGCAAGAGCTCCCAATAAAACATCTTCAGAAGTAAATTGATCAAGATAATTTATAGCATTTTGATAATCTTTAATATTAAGGTAAGCCATACCCGCACTATAAGTAGCTAATTTGGCTGCAGTAGTTCCTTTATAATTTTCAATAATATCTAAAAAACCATATTTCCCCTCTCCCCCGTTTAATGCTCTTTTATACAATGAATCAGAGTTTACCGTGTTCACAGCTAATTCAAAATAATATTGGGCTTGATTCAATTCGCTTATTGCCTCTTTAGCTTTAGGCTCTAGAATATAATTTTGATATCCAAGATATCCCAATACCCCAATAACCACAATACCAATTGAGCTTAAAATTATATTTTGGTATTTAACAACCCATTCTTCAGTTTTAGATGCTGTTGTATCTAAAGTTTCAAATACTTCGGCAGTAGTACTTTCTTGAGCTACTTCAGATTTTACAGAAGAAGTTGAAGTTTTTTTAGAACCACGCTTTTTATATGTCGCCATTTTAAAATATTTTAAGCGATTAAAATTAGTCTTTTTATTCTAATCCAAAAAACCCATAACTACCTTATAACTTATTATTTTTGTGATACTATGCATTTAAAACAACTTAACCTTACTCAATACAAAAATATTAGTTCAAAGTCTTTTACATTTAATCCCAAAATAAATTGTTTTATTGGGAATAATGGAATTGGTAAGTCTAACATCATAGATTCAATTTATCATTTAGCTTTTGGCAAGAGTTATTTCAACCCTATTGGAACACAAAACATTCAAATAGATAAAGAATTTTTTGTTTTAGATGGGAGATTTGAAATATCTGGAAGAGAGGAAAAAATTATTTGCTCTCTTAAAAAAGGACAAAAAAAAATTTTAAAGCGAAATGGTAAAGTATACAAAAAAATATCAGAGCATATAGGTCTCATACCGATGGTAATAATTTCTCCTGCAGATAGAGACTTAATTTCTGATGGAAGTAGTGGAAGAAGAAAATTCATGGATGGTGTAATCGGACAAACCGATTCTAATTTTCTTCAGAATTTGGTTGAATACAATAAAATATTATCACAACGCAACGCTTTACTTAAGTTTTTTGCAATTAATAATATTTANGAAGCAGATTCTATAGAAGTTTATAATGAACAACTTATTAGACGTAGTTCTCCAATATTTGAAAAAAGATCAGCCTTCATAAAAAATTTTATACCTGTTTTTAATGCGCGATATCAAAAAATAAGTAATGGTAAAGAAAATATAACACTTAATTATGAAAGTCAATTACAGAGGAAAAAACACAAAGAACTCCTAGTTGAAAGTATAACAAAAGATAAGATTCTTAATTACACCACAAAGGGAATTCATAAAGATGATATTATTTTTTTACTTCAAGGTCAGCCTATTAAAAGTTTTGGAAGTCAAGGGCAACAAAAAACCTTTTTAGTGGCATTAAAACTTGCTCAATTTGACTTTTTGAAAGAACAAACTGGTGCTGCTCCTATTCTTTTGTTGGATGATGCTTTTGATAAATTAGACCAGAAAAGAGTATCAAAAATTATATCTCTTGTAGACCAAAACGATTTTGGACAAATATTCATCACAGATACACATGAAGAAAGAACTCTTGAGGCTCTCGGAGAAAGTCAATCTAACTATCAAATTTTTAAACTTTAAATTATGAGTAGGATATTTATTTTTATATGGTGCATATTTTTTTTGAGTTGTAATGATTTTAAATCAGTAAAAATTGAAAAACTTTCTGGGTATTGGGAAATTGATTTTATTACTCAACAAAAAGAAAAATTTAATCAAAATAACAATGCTCCTCTCTATGACTATTATCAATTAAACTTTCCAAAAGGTATTTTAAAAAAAGTTAAACCTCTATTAAATGGAAGATATGTTTCTTCTCGAGATGCTATATATTTTGAAATCGAAAAAATCAACAAAAAATATTACATTAGATTCAAATCAAGATGGGATGAATGGTCAAGAAAAATTAGTCACTTAGATAGTCAAAAACTCATTTTAGAAAATGGAAAAAGGGAGTATCATTATAAACGTCCTTTAACTATAATTCAATGATGGAAAAATCAAAAAACAGATTTGAAATAAAAACTTTAAAAGAGGTTTTAAAAGATGTTGTTTCTCAAAAACCACTAAAAAAGGGAGTAGAAAATATTAGGATTTGTAATTCTTGGGAAGAAGTAATGGGTGAAAACGTTAAAATATACACATCTCAAGTACGCTTTTCCCACAACATATTATATGTAAAACTTATATCCGCACCATTAAAAATGGAGTTGAAACATAAATTAGAGCTTATTAAGGAAAGTCTAAATCTTCATTTGGGTGGAAAATTTATCAAAAAAGTAGTTTTAAACTAGAATTGCTCTCTGCCTGAAAAATGAAAAGAAGCTTCAATTTCAGCATTTTTGTCACTATCTGAGCCATGCACAGCATTTTCACCAATAGAAGTTGCATATAACTTGCGTATTGTCCCTTCATCAGCTTCTAATGGATTAGTTGAGCCTATTAAGTTTCTGAAATCATTTACAGCATTTTTCTTTTCCAAAACAGCAGCTACTATAGGACTCCTTGACATAAAATTAACTAATTCTGGATAAAAGGAACGCTCCTTGTGAACATGATAAAAGCGCTCAGCATCTTGTTTTGAAAGCTGTGTTAACTTTAAAGCCCTAATTTTAAACCCTGAAGAAGTTACTTTTTCTATAATTTTTCCAATATATCCGTTTTCAACCGCATCAGGTTTGATCATCATTAGTGTTATGCTTGTCATTTTATTTTCGAAATTACTAAATGTATTTTAAAGCCACTAGTACTCGATGAAAGATTTTAGAGAATATAAAAATCAACTAGTGACTTAACAACTATTTGAAAATAGTATCTTAGCATTTAAATGAAAGAGACATTTATTAGTGAGCTTAGAAATCGTCTAGCCATACCAAAAAAAATTGTGATTCTACCTCATAGAAATGCTGATGGTGATGCTTTGGGAAGTACTTTGGCATTAAAACATTTTTTAATTCAAAAACTTCATGAAGTCAGAGTAATATCCCCAAATGACTACCCTTTGTTTTTAAAATGGCTCCCTGGTGAAAGTGATATCCTAAAATACACTCAAAATCCTAAACTTGTTCGTGATACTATTCGTAAGGCTGACCTTATTTTTACTCTTGATTTTAATAACTTAAATCGAATAGAGGATTTGAAAATAGTTGTAAGGGATGCTAAAGCTGAAAAAATAATGATCGATCATCACGAAACACCACAAGACTATGCTAATTTAAAATATTCAGACCCTAGTATGAGTTCAACTTGTGAGATGATCTACAAAGTAATTAAAGCATTAGATAAAAACGCCTTTAATAAAGAAATAGCGAGCTGTTTGTATACAGGTATTATGACTGACACTGGTTCTTTTCGGTATCCCTCTACAACCAAAGAAACTCACAAAGTGATTTCTCAACTTATTGATTTTGGTGCTGATGGTTCTAAAATTCATCAAAAAATTTATGATAGTTCTAGCTATAGTCGTCTTAAACTCTTAGGTGTTACTCTTTCAAACTTAGTTAAAATTCCAGAACTACCAGTTGCTTATATGACTCTTACCCAAAAAGAGCTTGATTCCTGTAATTATAAAAAAGGAGATACTGAGGGTTTTGTTAATTATGGTCTAACATTAAGTAGTGTTATTTTTTCATGTATAATGATTGAAAATGAGAGTGAAGGAAAAATAAAAATGTCTTTTCGCTCGCAAGGAAGCTTCTCAGTAAATGATTTTGCTAGAAAATATTTTAATGGAGGAGGACATAACAATGCGGCAGGTGGAATGTCTATGGAGAGTATGGAAAAAACAATAGTAAGTTTTAAAAAAGCGATTGGAAAAGTTTCTTCTCAATTCAATAAATCCTTTTGAATATGAGATCATTTATTGTTTTGATTTTTTTCTATGTTTTTTTATCGTGTTCAGAAAATAAAACTCGTTATCCATTAAATAAAAACTCTAATTTTTTTTTAAAAAGTTCAGCTAATCGAAATAAAACACAAATTGCCAGAGAAGAATTTCTATTAAAAAAAGCTGCTAAATTAGATAGTTCCATTAATTATAATGTCTCTGAATCAGGTTTTTTATATGCTTATATTAAAAAAAATAATGAATCTTCTCTCCCAAAAAAAGGGACTCAAGTAAGGTTTAAGTATCAAATAGAGAATTTAGAAAAGAATATAATATACAATTATAAGGAACTTGGTGTTGTTGATTATCTTATTGATCAAGAAAACTTGTTGCCCGCATTAAGAGAGGGTTTAAGAATTATGCGTGCTGGAGAAGTTGTTGTATTTCTTTTTCCTTCCTACCTTTGCTATAGCTATCAAGGCGACGGCGATAAAATAGGNAAAAATCAACCATTACGTTTTACTGTTGAACGTGTACCATTAATAAATTAATACTTAAAATTTGTATATGAAAAAAATTATTCTGCCCATGTTTATAATTGTCTTGCTAATAGGCTGTAATAATAATTACTCAAACCTAGATACTGGACTTTATGCTAATATTTTTACTAACAAAGGTTCTATAATTGTTAAACTCAAAATGAAGAAAGCTCCTATTACAGTTGCTAATTTTGTTTCGTTAAGCGAGGGTGAAAATCNTATGGTAAGTAAAGAATATATATCAAAAAAGTTTTATGCAGGGCTCAAATTTCATCGTGTCATTAAAGACTTTATGATTCAGGGAGGTGATCCCTTAGGTTCAGGTTCGGGTGGCCCTGGATATAGTTTTAATGATGAATTTAGTGATTTAACTCATAATGGTCCTGGAGTGCTATCTATGGCCAATAGTGGTCCTTCAACTAATGGAAGTCAGTTTTTTATTACTCACAAANCTACCCCTTGGTTAGATGGAAAACATACTGTTTTCGGCCAAGTAATCGAAGGGCAAGAAGTTGTTGATAGTATTCAGCAAAATGATATTATAAATAAAATTAAAATCATTCGAATAGGAGCTGAAGCTAATAATTTTGATGCTCCAACATTATTTAAAAAATATTTTGAAGAAAACAAAAAATCTGCTGATCAAACTTTAGTATCACTGACTGAGGGGATGAAAAAAACAGAAAGTGGTTTGTTTTATAAAATCAAAAAAGAGGGTTCAGGCTCGTTACCTTTACCCGGAGCAAAGGTTTCAGTTCATTATCAAGGAATGCTACCTAATGGAACTATTTTTGATTCTTCATATAAGCGAAATAAACCTATAAAGTTTTCTGTTGGTGTTGGGCAAGTAATTAAGGGATGGGACGAAGGAATTATGCTTCTAAATAAAGGTGCTGCTGCTCGTTTCGTAATTCCAAGTCATTTAGGCTACGGTATGAGAGGAGCTGGAGGTGTAATCCCTCCTAATTCAACTTTAATTTTTGATGTAGAGCTTATAAACATTGAAAATTAAAAACATTTTTATGGCCAAGTTAAAACTTGATCATTTTTTGGTTTATGAAAAAAACTCATATCATACTTATCGGACTTTTACCAGTTCAGTTGATAGGATTGTTATTTATCAAAAATCACAACTCATGGATTGACGTTTATTATAGTCAAAAATTTTATCCTCTTCTTTTTAATATTTATCGTTTTTTCTTTGAAAAAATTCCTTTTTCGATAGGTGATTTATTTTATGCTATTATCATTCTTTATATCCTAAAAAACATAATTATGATATTTAAAAGAAAAAAAATAGTATGGCTTACCATAATAAGAAATGGATTAAGTTTTCTCTCGCTAATCTTGTTTATATTTAATTTCAACTGGGGATTAAACTACTACCAGACTCCCCTACACAAAAAACTTTATTATAACATTAATTATAAAAAGATCCAAATAGAAAAAACTTTTAAAATTTTGATTAAAGCTTCTAATAACCTACATAAAAAATTGGTAAAGACTGACAGTTTATCAGTTGAAATATCCTACTCTAAAGATTTTATTGCTCAAAAAATTGAAGATGAATTTAATTTTGATTTATATAAATTCAAACCCAAACCTTATTTAAAAAATTCACTTTGGGGAACACTATTAAGTTATATGGGATATTCAGGTTATTTAAATCCATTCACTCTAGAATCTCAGGTAAACAATAAAATTCCAAAATTAAGTTACATTATAACTTCAGCACATGAAATGTCACATCAATTAGGAATTGCTTCAGAAAGAGAAGCCAATTTTGTTGCATTTTATAGTTGCATAAAACATTCTGATCCATTTATTCAATACTCAGGTTATACTTTTGCTATAAGCTATTTTTATTCTGAGCTATTTAATATCGACCCTCAAAAAGCAAAAAAGATCATGAAAAAACTTAATCCTGGTATTTTAAAAAATCTTCTTGAGATTTCTCAATTTTGGATACACTATCAAAATTCCTTTGAGCCGATTTTAAAAAAGGGATATAACTCTTATTTAATTGCAAATGGTCAAAAAAGAGGTATAAAAAGTTATAATGACATGGTGGGTCTTGTTATCGCTTATTTAGAAAAAGAATCGTTATGAATTATTAAAAATGATTAATTTTCATATTCATCAAATAAATTTTAAAAATTAGAGATAGTGAAATATTTAAGCAGTGCCAATAATCCTGAGTTAAAACGGTTACGTCTTTTATTTCAAAAGCCAAAAGAACGTAAAAAACAAGGGTTTTTTGTAATTGAAGGTGTTCGAGAAATAGAAAAATCAATAATTGGTGGCTATGAAGTAGAATCTATATTTATCAAAGAAGGATATGAATCTATTTTTAAGAAATTTCTAATTAAACCAAATGAATTATTAAGTTTTAATATTAAAAAATCTGTATTTGATCGGATAAGTATACGCTCCGGATCAGAAAAAGCTATTGCTATCGCCAAAAAAAAAATACATACACTTGAGCAACTTAATCTATCAGACAATGGTATCGTGTTAGTAATTGATGCTCCTGAAAAACCTGGAAATATAGGTGCTCTTTTTCGTACTGCTACAGCTGCAAAATTGAATTCAATTATTATATCTAATCCAAAAACTGATTTTTACAATCCAAATAGTATTAGGTCTAGCTTAGGAAGTATTTTTTTAATGCCTACAGCTATTGCCTCTTCATTTGAAGTTATTCGCTATTTAAAAAAGAATGCTTATGAAATCTTAACCGCTGCTTTAGAGCCTGATGCAATATGTTATAATGAATATAATTATAAAAGGCCATGTGCATTGGTCATGGGGTCGGAAAATAAAGGTTTAAGTCCGTCATGGCTTGAGGCATCAGACAAGCATCTTATTATNCCAATGCATGATTCCATAGATTCATTGAACCTTTCTGTATCTGCAGCAATTTTGATGTATGAAGCCCAAAGTAGAAACAATAAACTTGAAAAAAAGACAATTCTTTAGTATCTTACATATATGATGATTACCGACCACTTTACTGAAAATAAAGAAATTGCAAAGCAGTATAAAGAACTTTTACGTGTAAGTTATCAAACCTTAAGTGAATCTGATAAAAAGGTTATTCGCTTATCATTTGATATGGCAGTTGAAGCACATAGTNATCAAAGAAGGAAATCAGGAGAAGCATATATTTTTCACCCAATCAATGTAGCAAAAATTGTAGCTCATCAAATTGGCTTAGATGCCACCTCAATCTGCGCTGCATTATTGCATGATGTTGTTGAAGACACCAAATTTACTATTGAAGATATAGAACGGAGTGTTGGAGTTGAAGCTGCAAAAATTGTCCATGGTCTGACAAAAATTTCTAATCTGAAAAAAGATAAAAACATCTCTCTTCAAGCAGAGAATTTTAGAAAAATGCTTCTTACCCTGAATGATGATGTTCGTGTAATCATTATAAAAATTGCGGATCGATTACATAACATGCAAACTATGGATGCTATGCCTGAATACAAACAGGTGAAAATAGCTTCTGAGACTCTTTATATATATGCTCCTTTAGCACACAGAATTGGACTATATAATGTTAAGACAGAATTAGAAGATTTAAGCCTTAAATATACAGAGCCTAAGCGTTATGACTCAATTAAATTGATGGTAGAGGAAACCAAAGGGGCTCAAAATAGCTTCATCAAAACTTTCTCCAAATTTTTAAAAACAGAACTTAGTAAAGAACGTTTTAAATTTCAAATAAAGGGAAGGAGTAAATCTATCTACTCTATTCATCGTAAAATGCTGACTCAAAATATACCTTTTGAAAAGATTTATGACAAATTTGCATTGAGAATAATATATAAAGGCAACAAGAATAACGAAAAATTCCTAGCGTGGAAGATATATTCAATTGTTACAGATCATTTTACACCAAATCCCACAAGGTTAAGAGATTGGATTTCTGCTCCAAAATCAACAGGTTATGAAGCTCTTCACATAACTGTGATGGGTCCATCTAATAAATGGGTAGAAGTTCAGATTCGATCTGAACGTATGAATGAAATTGCTGAAAAAGGATACGCTGCTCATTACAAATATAAACAAGGAAATCCAAAAGATATTGGAATTGAAAGCTGGCTTAATCGTATTCAGGAAGTGTTAGAAAATAATACGGGGAATGCAGTTGATTTTGTTGAAGATTTCAAACTAAATCTTTATGCTGANGAAATTTTTGTTTTTACGCCTCAAGGTGACTTAAAATCTCTTCCTCAGGGTGCTACAGCGCTAGATTTTGCCTTTTTTATTCACTCTGAAATTGGAAAAAAAACAAGAGGAGTTCGTGTGAACGATCGTTTAGTTCCTTTAAGTAAAGTTTTAAAAAGTGGAGATCAAATTGAAGTAATAACCTCAGATAAAATTAAACCATCAAAAAACTGGTTAGATTTTGTAGTCACATCAAGAGCTCGTTCAATAATTAAATCTTCCATTAATGAAGATAAAAAAGTACACGCCGAAGAGGGAAAAGAAATTTTAAGAAGAAAGCTTAAATCACTTAAAATTCCATTAAATGATAAAACTGTAAGTCAAATGTTAATGTTTTTTAAGTTTGATAACAGTCAAGACCTGTACTATAGAATTGGAATTGGAACAGTAGACAACAAGAAGTTAAAAAAATTTGCTAATGACTACAATAATGCGTTATTGAATTTCTTCAAAAGACGAGTAAAAAAAATAAAAAACACCTCAATTAAAGAAGAAGATAATATTACGGAAAAGTTTGACACGCTTGTTTTTGGAAAAGAAAAAGAAAGACTTGTGCATAGCTTTGGCGACTGTTGCAATCCTATTCCAGGAGATTCTGTATTTGGGTTTATTACTGTAAATGAGGGTATAAAAGTTCATCACACAGAATGTCCCAACGCATTAACCCTTCAGTCAAATTATGCTTATCGAGTTATATCAGCTAAATGGGTAGATTCTAGTTCTGAAGATTACAATGCTGTTTTAAAATTGACAGGAATAGATAAAAAGGGTCTGATAAATGAAGTTTCAAGAATGATCTCAAACAACATGAATGTCAACATTAATAAAATTTCCTTTGATACCGAAGACTCTTTTTTTACGGGTGAAATACATGTGAGTGTCCCAAATAAAAATGTATTAAATAAATTAGTTCAGAATCTTTCTAAAGTTAATGGTATTGATAAAATTTTTAGAGAATAGTGCTTAATAACTATATTTGCCTTTCATGAAAACAGAAAAAACAAATCAAGATATAGTGAAAGACGTTTTTGTAAACTTCTTAGATCACAACGGTCATAGAAAAACACCGGAGCGTTTTGCCATTTTATTTGAAATTTATAACAGTAAAGAACACTTTGACATAGAGTCTCTTTACATTAAAATGAAAAATAAAAACTATCGGGTCAGTCGTGCAACACTTTACAACACTATTGAACTTCTCTTGGATTGTGGATTAGTTCGTAAACATCAATTTGGTAAAAATCAGGCTCAATACGAAAAATCATATTTTGACCACCAACATGATCACTTTATTTATACTGATACAGGTGAAGTAAAAGAATTTTGTGACCCAAGAATTGAACAAATTAAAAAAACAATAGAAGAGGTTTTTGATGTCGAAATACACAATCATTCGTTATATTTTTTTGGTACAAAAAAGAACAATTAATCATAAAAATTAAATGGCCATAGATTTACTGCTGGGACTCCAATGGGGTGACGAAGGAAAAGGTAAAATAGTAGATGTGTTAGCTAATTCATATGATATAATTGCTCGATTTCAAGGTGGTCCTAATGCAGGACATACTCTAGAATTTGAGGGAAATAAACATGTTCTTCACACAATCCCTTCAGGAATATTTCACCCCAAAACTATCAACTTAATTGGTAACGGAGTTGTCATCGACCCTATTATTTTTATTAAAGAAGTTCAGGATCTAAAACCATACAATATTGACTTCAATAAAAAATTATTAATCTCAAAAAAAGCACACTTAATTCTACCAACCCATCGTCTTTTAGATGCAGCTTCTGAAGCACTAAAAGGAAAAGCCAAAATAGGATCAACCCTTAAGGGAATTGGTCCAGCTTATATGGATAAAACAGGAAGAAATGGAATACGTGTAGGAGACATTCTTACTCTAAACTGGGAAAATAAATATAGAAANCTTTGCCAAAAACATTTAAGTATTTTAGAAAGCTACAATGTTTTTATTGAATATGACTTGAAAAATCTTGAATATAATTTCTTTGAAAGTATTGAAGCTTTAAGAAAATTTAACTTAGTAGACAGTGAGCAATATTTAAAAGAAGAGCAAAAAAAAGGTAAAAAAATTTTAGCTGAAGGTGCACAAGGTTCACTTTTAGATATTGACTTTGGAACATATCCATTTGTAACTTCCTCCACTACTACTGCTGCTGGTGCTTGTATAGGGCTTGGTGTGGCACCAACTAAAATAAAAAAGGTTTTTGGGATTTTTAAAGCTTACGCTACTCGAGTAGGCAGTGGACCATTCCCTACTGAATTATTTGATAAGGATGGAAAAATCCTAGCAAAAGTAGGAAACGAATTTGGTTCTACTACAGGACGAGCCAGACGTTGTGGATGGATAGATCTTGTTGCACTAAAATATTCTGTTGAAATCAACGGTATCACTCAATTAATGATGATGAAAGGAGATGTACTTTCTGGTTTTGATAAAATTAAAGTATGCACTGCATATAATTCAGAATCAGGCAAGATAGATTATTTACCCTATGATATTGCATCGCAAGATATAAAACCAGTCTTCAATGAGCTTCCCGGGTGGCAAGAAGATTTGACTGAAATCACGGATTATAAAGAATTTCCAAAGAACTTTAAAAATTATATTTCTTATTTGGAAAAAGCTTTAGAAACACCAATAAAAGTTGTTTCAGTTGGGCCAGATAGAAAACAAACAATTTTTACATAATAATCTCCAACATGCACTTAATGTATAGTATAATGGTATTTATTTTTGCTATACTTTTGATTCATCCTGTAAAGGCTCAGGAAAAAATTATTGAGATCCGCCAAGCTGGAGGCTCAAAACAAGACCAAGTAGAGTTCCCAGGAGCTAATATTTTATTTAAGAATAATGAAAAAAGAGTTCTACTCTTTCATGAGGGTGCATTAATAGAATCCGATTTAGCCTATTTCTATGCTGAAGAAAATTATTTTAAAGCTATAGGAAATATCGTCTTTACTCAAGGTGACAGTCTAAGAATGACTTGTAAAACAATTGAATATGACGGGACTACTAAAATCGCTCTTGCGAATGGAAATGTATTTTTAAAACGACCTGATATGTCTTTAAGGACAGAAAAATTGAACTTGGATCGAAAAACAAGTCAAGCATTTTATAAAACTAAAGGAATAGTAATTGATAGTTCAAGTACTCTTACCAGCAATCAAGGGAGATACTTTATGAATCAAAAAAAGTATAGATTTACATCTAATGTGATAATTGATAATCCACAATATAAAGTTAATTCTGATCAACTTGATTACTACACTGAGCTTAATCAAGCTTATTTATTTGGAAACTCAAAAATCATTGGTGATACATATACTATAAAATGCGAAAGAGGTTTTTACGATCTGGATAGAGAAAAAGGAGTCTTTAAAAAAAATGCTGCTCTCTATTATGACAACAAAATTATAAAAGGAGACAGTCTTTATTTTGAAAGTGAAAAAGATTACGCAGCAGCTACAAAAAATGTAAGTATTGAAGATTCATTAAATAATTCAATAATTATAGGTCACTATGGTGAAATATTTAAAGCAAAAGATTCTGCAATTATTACACGAAGAGCTTTGGCTATAAATATTATTGACAAAGACTCACTATTTATACACGCAGACACACTTCTTGCTACTGGTCCAGATGAGCGAAGAATACTAAGGGCATACTATAATGTTAGAATACTAAAAAGCGATTTACGTGGTGTTTCAGATTCACTTTATTTAGATGAATCAATTGGATTGACAAAATTACTAAGTAAACCTCTTTCCAAACAAGAAGAGCAAATCTTCACACAAGTAGATAGAAATTCAAATAATCCAGTTATATGGTTTGATAAAAGTCAAATGTCAGGAGATAAAATCATGTTACTTTCAGATACTAAAACAAATAAATTGGATTCTGTAAAAATATTGAATAATGTATTTATCATAGAAAAAGATTCTTTAAGCGAAAGTGGTTACAATCAAATCAAAGGGGGAATTCTAGATGGAAGTTTTAAAGAGGGTAAGCTAGATAATATTTTAATTAAAAAGAATACCGAGATGGTCTATTATCTTTACAATGATGAAGATTTTCAATTAATTGGAATTGATAAAACTACATGTAGTGCCTTGAAAATGAATTTTATGGATGGAGAAATCAATGATATTACTTTTTTGGTAGCTCCCATCGGAGATGTATATCCCGAGGACAAATTACCCATTAACGAAAGGACTCTTAAAGGTTTTACTTGGAGAAAAAAAGAACGCCCAGAAACTGTAAATGATCTATTTGATAAAAATGATAAAGAAGATCAATTTCCTTCAATTTTAAAATTTAAATATCCTGAGTTAGATATTGATAAGGCTTATAGTAATTAAAAAGTTATGAATAATTTAAAGGAAGATTTCTTAAAGTTTCAAGCTATGACAACTCAAAATCCGCTTAATTTAGANGTTAAAAAAGCAAAAGGCGTTTATATCACATCTACAAATGGGAAAAAATATTTAGATTTTGTTGCGGGTATTTCTGCTTGTAGTCTAGGGCATCTTCATCCAAAAGTAGTTTCCGCAATTCGAAAGCAAACTAGAAAATATATGCATGTGATGGTCTACGGTGAGTTTGCTCAGGAGCCAACTGTTAATCTGTGCAAAGAACTTATATCCCTTCTACCCGATAATCAAGAAAGTGTTTATCTGACAAATTCCGGAACGGAAGCAATAGAAGGTGCATTGAAATTAGCTAAAAAAGCTACGGGTAGAAGTGAATTGATAGGTGCATTAAATAGTTATCATGGAAGTACTCAAGGGTCACTTAGTCTATTAGGGTTAGAAAATCAAAAAAAAGCTTATCGCCCGCTTCTGCCAGGGGTATCATTTATTCGATTTAATGCTTTTGAAGATTTAAATAAAATTACTTCTAAAACAGCTGCAGTACTTTTAGAAACTATTCAAGGGGGAGCTGGATTTATTTTACCAATTAAGAATTATTTAATAAAAGTAAAGGAGCGCTGTGAAGAAGTTGGTGCATTATTAATATTAGATGAAATTCAACCTGGCTTTGGACGAACAGGTCGTTTTTTTGGATTTGAACATTACTCTGTTATACCTGATATAGTTGTTATGGGAAAAGGTATGGGAGGTGGTCTTCCTGTAGGAGCTTTCTCTGCCCCTAATTCATTAATGAAACTTATCAAAGAAAAACCTAAACTTGGACATATAACTACATTTGGTGGAAATCCATTGATTGCTGCTGCTTGTCTAGCTACTCTTCGCGAATTAAGAGATTCTACAATTGTTAGAGAAGTAGCAAAGAAAGAAGCTTTATTTCGTAACGAACTAAAACATAAAAAAATAAAGGAGATTAGAGGTAAAGGTCTAATGCTAGCATTAATATTAGAAAATTCCGAAACTGCCAATAAAATCATACTCAAATCTATTGAGAAAGGTCTTTTACTTTTTTGGTTGCTTTGGGAAAAAAATGCGGTGAGGATATCACCACCGCTTACAATAAAAGAGAAAGAAATTTATAAAGGTTGCAAAATTATTAGAGACGTTTTGGATAGCCTCTAATCTAAATCAATGTTAACTATTTTGTTAAAAACAATATGAGTTGAAGTTATTTTTCTCTAGTGGAGTCTCTTAATTTTAAATTATTGTTTTATATATATATGTTAAATCACAACTCAGAGGAAACAGAATCAATAATTTTCAAATTTGAGCATATGCTCAAGACCAATTTGATTTATTTCTTCGATGCCCAAGAATTCGAAGATATTATAATTCACTACCTTGGAGATGGAGATCATCAATTAGCCAAAAAAGCACTTAAAATGGGGCTAGGACAACATCCAAGCTGTTATGAGCTAATTTTGTTACAAAGTGAAATTTTTATTCTAGATGAGAAATATGAAATGGCATTAGATCTATTAGAATATTTAGAAAAAATAAACCCTTTTGACGAAGAGATATCCTTACAAAAAGCAAATATTGCTTCTAAAAAAGGAGATCATAAAACTTCCATTATTCATTTAAATGAAGCTCTTAAAATATCTGAGGATCCAGCTGAAATTTGGAATCTGTTGGGAATGGAATACCTATTAGCTGAACAATATAAAGAGGCTTCTTTTTTCTTTAAAAACTGCCTTGAGGAAAATCCTGAAGATTATCCTTCTTTATACAACTTACTTTATTGCTATGAACAACTTGAAGAGATTGAGCCTGCTATCACTTCTCTTAATCGGATCCTTGAGCATAATCCATACTGTGAGGTTGCTTGGCATCAATTAGGTAAAATTTTAATTGCCTCGGGAAAAATTAAAGAGGCTCTATCTGCCTTTGATTTTGCTATAATAAGTGACGATACATTTACTGGAGCTTACATAGAAAAAGGAAGATTATTGGAATCAATCGGGAAAACTAATGAAGCAATAGAAAACTATGAAGTTGCAATAAATATAACTGAACCTACATCATTTATTTATAAGTGTATTGGAAGGTGTTACGAAAGTTTAGGAAATTATAATTTAGCAAAAAAATTCTATATTAAATCAACAAAACTTGAGCCTTCAAACGAAAAAAGCTGGGAGTCTTTAATTCTATTCTTTTTATCTCAAAAAAATTATAATAGTGCACAATATTATTTAAATAGGGCACTAGAGATAAATAGTGACTCTGTAAATCTCTGGAAAAAAAGCTTAGAACTTTATACTCTTTGGAGTAAAAAAGAAAAGGCGATAGATAGTTGTAAAAAGTTAATTGAATTAGGAAATTACGAATGTAATTTACTTATCAAACTCATTGATCTATTTTTAGATAAAAAACAATGGGAAGATGCTCATAAAGCTGCAAGTGATGCTTTCGACTCTTTCCCAAAAAATAAAAAAATAGCCTTAAGAGCCGCTGGATGTTGCTTTCATTTAGGGCGGATTGAAGAAGGAATTTGCGTTTTAAACTCAGACAGTCTTAATCCTTCAGAAAAAGCTGTTTTTAAGAAACTTTTTCCCAGCTTCAATAAGCTACTTTCAAACAGATAGTATTGAATTGATCTATTTAAAATCGGTTCTATACCTTTGTGTTAATTAATTAATAATGCAATATCTAATTCTTTATTTTAAAGGCATCCTTATGGGAGCTGCCGACCTAGTCCCCGGAGTTTCAGGAGGTACTATCGCACTCATCACTGGAATTTATAAAGAACTTTTAAATAGTATTAATTCATTTTCAATAAAAACAATCAAGCTATTAATATTAGGAAAATTTAATGAAGCTTGGGAACAACTTAATCTAAATTTTATTCTACCCTTATTTGCTGGAATTATTACTAGTATTCTTGTCTTTTCCCGAATATTGGAGTGGCTTATGATTAACGAACCAATAGGACTATGGTCATTCTTTTTTGGTTTGTTAATTGCATGTATCTTTTTTTTGGTGAAAACAAAATTAAGATACAGTCTAAATTCAATGCTTTATCTTGTTGCTGGTTCATTTTTTTCTTTTATTGTAACCCAATTAGATACATTTTCAAATGAGATACCACTTTGGTATATCTTTCTTGCTGGTTTTATTGGAATTTCTGCAATGATTTTACCGGGTCTTTCAGGAGCTTATGTTCTATTTATAATGGGAGTATATAAAAGGGTATTACTAAATATTCGTCTAGCGCAGGAGTTGATACTTGATTTTAATAAAGAAAAATTTATTGAGGTAGCCTCAGAATTAGGTGTATTTGTATTTGGAATTTTAGTTGGTATTAAGGTTTTTTCAAAAATTTTATCCTGGTTATTAGATCGTTATCCAGATAAATGTATTGCATTTTTAATTGGATTAATGTTAGGAGCACTTATTAAAGTATGGCCATGGCAAAATCAAGTTCCCAAGTTAAGCGGGGATGATCCAAGTTTAAATATATCCGTCCTTCCAAACGATTTCTTGGGTGGATCTCCTGAAATTGTAAAAGCTTTTCTACTCATGTTTAGTGGTTTTATTTTGATATATGTAATAGAAAGAAGTAAAATTTTATTAAAAAAATGAAGTCCTACTTGAAAAAGAAATCTATCTATCAGGACTTTTTATTAGTTCTTAAAGGTATTGCTATGGGAGCTGCAAATAAAGTTCCTGGAGTTTCAGGGGGCATAGTAGCATTAGTAGGCGGTTTTTATGAACCCCTTATTTATTCATTTCAGCACTTTAACTTAAAAGCTATAAAATTACTTTTGAATAAACGTTTTAAAAGTTTTTGGTATTATATAAATGGACGCTTTCTATGCTTAATTTTTAGTGGAGTTATTATTAGTTATTTTAGTGTTTCATTACTTTTAGATTACTTACTTTTTCATTACGAAATTCTGGTTATAGGATGCTTCTTTGGGATGATACTTGCTTCCCTATATTTAATATTTATTAAGGTTCAAATCTGGAGAAAATCCGAAATAATTTTTCTTTTATTGGGATTATTTCTTGGATTATCAATTAGTTTAGCACGACCTATTGAAGAGAATGATCAACTCTTTTTTATATTTTTTTGTGGAATAATTAGTGTTTCTGGCATGACAATACCAGGTTTGTCAGGATCATTTTTACTTTTAATACTAGGTAACTATAATCTTCTTTTAGTCGACGCAGTAAATGTACTTTTTCTCGTTCTATCAAAAGTACTATTTCTAGATTATGGTTCCTTTTCAGATCCAATTATTCAAAGATACCTATTAATTATAGTAATATTCACACTTGGTTCAATTAGTGGATTGATATTATTTTCAAATTTACTTAAATGGGTATTAAAAAAATACCCCACACAAACTCTTGCCAATATAATTGGTTTTATAAGTGGGACCATTATTCTAGTATATCCTTGGAAAACAAAATCATATATTTACAATAATGATGGTAGTTTGGTAATTAACACTTTAGGTAATCCTAAATTTTCAAATTATAATTACTATACACCCAATATCGAATACTTTGAGACCTATACTGTACTTTTGTCTATCATTTTTGGTATAAGTAGCCTACTGATTTTAAATTACTATGGCAAAAGATAAATACATTAAAAAATTTGGCCTAGTTGGAAAAAATATTGATTATTCTTTTTCAAGAAACTATTTTACATCTAAGTTTAAACAAGAAAATAAAAAAGATTACGTATATGTAAATTTTGATCTAGAAAATATAGATCAATTTAAAAAAATTCTCAAAAGTAAACCTTTACCAATGGGTTTAAATGTTACGATCCCATACAAAAAAAAAGTCATCCCTTTTTTAGACGAACTCAGTTATGAAGCAGACACTATTCAAGCTGTAAATACAATAGTATGGGATGCTAATGGGAAAGTTGTGGGTCACAATACTGATCATGTTGGATTTGAAAAAGCTCTAATAAAAAGTATAGATAAAAATCCGAAAAAGGCCCTAATTTTAGGGACAGGGGGAGCGTCTAGTGCAGTAAAATTTGTTTTGGATAAGATAAATTGTTCATTCAGTTTTGTCTCTCGAAATCCAAAAGAAAATCAATTATCTTATGATGAAATTACAAAAGAAATATTAGATAAAATTGATTTAATCGTCAATACTACTCCATTAGGAACTTTTCCAGATGTAGACGAGGCGCCCCCAATACCATATAAATATTTAAGTGATAAACAATTTTTATTTGATTTGATTTACAATCCTGAGGAAACCAAATTTCTAGAAGAGGGTAGAATACGTGGTGCAAAAACATCAAATGGTTACCAAATGCTTGTTTATCAGGCAGAAAAGTCTTGGAAGCTATGGAGTCAATAATCTAAATTTAATTGATTCTTATTTTAGAAATAAAAAAAATGTATATTACTTGTATAAATATATCATTTACTCATGGAAGAGAATACTCTACAACCTGGTGCGGGGGTAAATAAGAAGCCGCAAAACAAAAAGACTAAAAAAGAGACGTCTAAAACATCAGCCAAGAAAATAACTTCAAAAACAAAGTCTAAAAAAGAGGTGTCTAAGACTTTCGCTAAAAACAGCAGTAAAAATACAGTTATTAAAAAAAAACCAAATACTGCTTCAACCAAAACTACACCTAAAAAGGCTTCAACCAAAACTACACCTAAAAAGGCTTCAACCAAAACTATACCTAAAAAGGCTTCTTTAAAAAAAGTTAAAAAAAATACGCCCTCTTCAGAAACTACTAAAAGTGTTCTAAATAAAGAAAAGAAAGTTACAAAAGAAAAGGTTAAAGATAAAAATGAAACAATATTAGTTAAAAAGGAAAAAGAATTAATAGATATTAATTTAGAGTTTGACTCACATAACTTAGAAAAGTTAATAGCGGTCTACAAAGAATTATCAACTAGTGAAAATTGGTTAAAAAATCATAATTCCCTTCAAAAAATTAATCAGCACTTTGAATCAAAGTTCAAATTAGCTGTAGAGAAAGAAAAGAAAAAGTTTTTGAAAGGAGGAGGAAATGAAATTGATTTTTTCTTTAAACCAGATTATAAAAAAAATTATGACCAAATTACTTTCGAATATCGAAAAAAGAGAAGAGATCACTTTAAAGATCAAGAAGCCGCTCAAAAAATAAATCTTGAAAGGAGAAAAGTTATAATCGAAGAAATAAAAAAATTAATAGATCAAAACCAAATTGATTCTAAAGCCTATAAAGCTTTTAGAACTCTTCAAGAAAGTTGGTATAACACTGGTCAAGTACCAAGAAATCAAAGTCAAAACTTATGGGAAACTTTTAAACATCACGTTGAGCGCTTTTATGCTTTTTTACATCTTGACAGAGAGTTTAGGGAAATGGATTATAATCACAACTATGAAGAGAAACTTAAAATCATAGAACGTGCTGAGTTATTAAAAGAATATCCAGATATAATAAAAGCTAGTAGGGATTTAAATATTTTACACAAACAATGGAAAAATGATTTGGGGCCAGTTGCAAAAGAACACCGTGAAAGCCTTTGGATTAGATTCCAGACTGCTTCTAAAGTAATTCAATTAAGAAGACAAGAATATCAAAAAAATATAACAGGAGTAATGAAAGATAATCTTGTAAAAAAGGAAAATCTATTAAAAGACATGCGTAAGATTCTAATTGATCTTCCTAAAAATCACAATGAATGGCAAAATGCATTAAAACAATTTAATGCCCTTAGAGAAAACTTCAAAACTATTGGGTTTGTTCCAGCAAGGGATAGTAAAAATTCCTGGAAAAGCTTTAGAGAGGTGGGTACTGATTTTATGAGAATGAAAAACTTATTCTATAAAGAACAAAAAAAAGCCTTCAACTCTAATATAAAGGCTAAAAATGAATTAATAAATCGATCCAAGGAAATTTTAAATTCAGATAGTTGGGAAAATTGTGTTGAAGAAATGAAAGATATACAAAAGCAATGGAAAGCTGTAGAATTTGTTCCAAGAAAATTAGATAATAAATTATGGAAGGAATTTTCAAATATTCAAAAAATATTTTTTGACAGATTAAAATCTGGATATCAGCGCCTTAGCTCAGAACAAGAAATTATCTTTAAAGAAAAAAATGAATATCTAGAAAAAATTAAGACTCTAAAATTAAAACCTGAAATTGAGACTTTAAAAAAGGAATATTTTGTTCATTGGGATAAATGGAATCAAATAGGAACTCTTAACTATGAAAATGAAATTAAAATGAATAAATACTTTTCCAACAATTTAATGGAACAAATAAAAAATGCTGGTCTTGAAAAGAAAGAACTAAAATCAATTATTAAAGATTTGAAATTAAGTGTTTTAAAAAATGATCCTCAACAATTAGAAAAGGAATTCAAAAAAACACATTCATTAATATCCAACTTAAAAGCAGAACTAACACAATTAGAAAATAATTTGGAATTTTTCAGTAACTCAAGTATTGATAATCCACTATTTAAAAATGTGGAAAAACAAATTCAAACTTGTGAAAGGAAAATTGATTCTGCTCAGAAGGAATATATTGAACTTAATAAAATTAAGAAAAATCAGAATAAATCAGGTATAATTTCAGAAGAAACAGGCCAAGATACAGTTGATCATTAATCTTCTGATTAAGGGATTTGATTTTTGGCCCTTTTCCAAAGAATTTCCATTTCTTTAATTGACATTTTATCTAGAGTTGTTCCATTTTTTTTCGTACTAGCTTCAAGAAAGTTGAATCTTCTGATAAACTTCTGATTACTTCGTTCTAAAGCTGTATCAGGGTTTATCCCTAAAAAGCGTGCATAATTTATAAGTGAAAATAATACATCTCCAAATTCTTCTTCACTTTTTTTAATATTACCTGCTGAAACTTCTTTTTGTAATTCAACTATTTCTTCTTTAACTTTTAACCAAACTTGTTTTGAATTTTCCCAATCAAATCCTACAGCTGAAACTTTTTCTTGAATTCGTTGAGCTTTAACTAATGCTGGGAGCTCATTAGGCACTCCACCAAGAACCGTATTTTTCCCCTCTTTTAATTTTAAAGCTTCCCAATTTTTTTTTACCTCAGCATCATCTTTGACTTTTAAATCTCCATAAATATGTGGGTGTCGAAAAATTAATTTTTTAGAAATATAATTGGAAACATCCGCAATATCAAATACACCTGCTTCACTTCCTAACTTAGAATAAAAAACTATGTGAAGTAATAAATCACCTAATTCTTTTTTTACTTCTAAAAGATTTCCTGAGATTATAGCGTTTCCTAATTCATAAGTCTCTTCTATAGTTAAATGTCTTAGGCTGTCAAAAGTTTGTTTTTTATCCCATGGGCATTTCTCTCTAAGTTCGTCCATAATATCTAGCAGACGTTCGAAAGCATCTAGCTTTTGTTTTTTTGAATTCATTTTTTAAATTCTTCTAAGCAGATTTATTTGTTTAAAGTTGTTTAATTTTATTTTTGAGTTTTTTACTTCGTAGAAGTATATTACACCATTGGTTAATTTTATTGATATCACTTGAACAAACACGATTAGTATCATGTTTTTCAATAATACCTAAAAAGTATGCATGAAGATCATTTGCGTTAGCTTTGAGTTTTATGTTCAAAGATTTCCCACTCTCACGATTTAGAATTTTTTCTAAAACTTCAATAAGTGTGATTTCATTTCCTTTACAATAAATCTGAAATTCATCTAACATACTAAATTGCCAACTGACCGAAGTAATAACTCTTTTTTCATCAATAAATGGAATAGCAACTTCACCAACATTCGTTTGAGCTATTTCTTCAAATAGACCTGGACACTCTGAAATTGATAATATATTTTTTAAATACATTGTTAACGTTTAGGATTTTTAGGATACTTCATGAGATAGTCAACCGAAACAGCTCCTTTTGAAATTGCATTTAATTTTTTTTTTAAAAGTCTTTTTTTAAGAGATGATAAACGGTCCGTAAATAGAATTCCTTCAATATGATCGTATTCATGTTGGACAACACGAGCCACTAGACCATTTAAAATAAGTTTTTGTAATTCGAAATTTTCATTAAAAAAAGTAATTGAAATTTCTTCCTTTCGAGAAACATCTTCTCGAATTTCAGGAATACTTAAACAACCCTCGTTAAACTCCCAAGGTAATCCATTTTCATTTAGAATTTTTGGATTAATAAATACTTTTTTAAAAGACTTTAAGGTTTTAATTTCTTCTTCATCCATATTCTCTTCATCTACAAATGGAGATGTATCAATTACAAAAATGCGGATAGATAAACCAATTTGTGGAGCTGCAAGGCCAACTCCATTAGAGGCGTACATAGTCTCCCACATATTCTCTATCAGTTTGTTTAATCTTGGATAATCAGATGTTATTTCATCAGCAACTTTTTTTAAAACTGGTGTGCCGTATGATACAATCGGTAATATCATAATGAATTCATTTTGTGATCTAAATATGATTGCAAAATAATTGTTGCACTAATTTGATCAATTAGTCCCTTATTAGCAAGTTGATGTTTTTTTAATCCTCCTTCAACCATAGAATTAAATGCAATTTTTGAGGTGAAACGTTCATCATAACGTTCAATTTTTTGTTTGGGGAAATTTTTTTTTAGTAATTCTATAAAATCTTTAATGTGAAATTCAAGGTCTGATGGAGAACCATCTTTTTGTATAGGTTTTCCAATTACAAAACTTTCAATATCTTCTATTTTAAAATGTGCTTTTAAAAATGAAATCACATCTTTTGTTGGAAGATTTTTAAGACCGCTAGCGATAATATTATTTGGATCAGTATGAGATAATCCTGTTCGCTTTATTCCAAAATCAATACCTATTAAACAACCCACAAGTATATTTTTTTCAAATATAACTTTTTCATCTATTATTTTTTTAATTGTTGGAAATTCATATTTCTATGTATAATAAAAACAAATAATATTAATTAAGATTTAATTTTTTTTGAATAATTCTATGGATTTAAGTTAAAATTATATTTTCAAAATAATCTTCTCCATTTGAATCGTTTCGAATTCTTTACCTTTGATAAAAATTTAGAATGAAAAACGTCATAGAATCTGCATGGGAAAATAGATCCCTATTAAAAGAGCCCAAAACTCAGGACACTATACGAGAGGTTATTAATCAACTAGATGAAGGAAAGCTTAGAGTGGCTGAGCCTAGCACGGAAGGGTGGAAAGTAAATGAGTGGGTCAAAAAGGCGGTTGTACTCTATTTTCCAATTCAAAAAATGAAAACTTTAGAGGCTGGTCCTCTTGAATTTTACGATAAAATTCCACTTAAAACTGGTTACCAAAAAAAAGGTATTCGTGTTGTACCACACGCAGTATCTAGACATGGAGCTTTTATTTCTAAGGGTGTAATCATGATGCCCAGTTTTGTTAATATTGGTGCTTTTGTTGATTCTGGAACAATGGTTGATACATGGGCAACTGTTGGTAGCTGTGCTCAAATTGGGAAAAATGTTCATCTAAGTGGCGGAGTTGGAATAGGAGGTGTTTTAGAACCACTTCAGGCAGCACCTGTGATCATAGAAGATAATGCGTTTTTAGGCTCAAGAAGTATTGTTGTTGAAGGAGTTCGTTTAGGTACAGAGGCTGTATTAGGGGCTAATGTTGTTCTAACTGGTTCTACAAAAATCATTGATGTTACTGGAGAAAAGCCAATTGAGCATAGAGGAATTATTCCCCCACGTTCAGTTGTAATTCCAGGAAGCTATACTAAAAAATTCGCTGCTGGGAATTATCAAGTTCCCTGTGCTCTAATAATTGGGCTAAGGAAAGAAAGTACGGATAAAAAGACCTCTCTAAACGAGGCATTGAGAACACACAATGTTGCAGTTTAAAACAATCAAGGTACTTTACAATTAAAATTGAAATCATTTAATATACCATAGTGCAATTAAGAAATGATTTTTTTGATTATTTAGACCCAACACTTTTTAAAGTGATTAGTGAGGCTGCTCATGAATCTTGCATTGAAACATACTTAATAGGTGGATTTGTCCGCGATTACTTCCTGAATAGAAAGAATAAAAAGGATATTGATATAGTTGCAATAGGTTCAGGAATTAAACTTGCGAAAGCTGTTCAAAAAAAATTGAAAGGAGCTAAACCTGTTAAAATTTTTAAAACTTTCGGGACAGCAATGGTTAACTGGAATGAAATCGATATTGAATTTGTAGGTTCAAGAAAGGAATCTTATTCAAAAGAATCTAGAAATCCAAAAATAAAACCAGGAACTTTAAAAGATGATCAAAATCGAAGAGATTTTTCCATTAATGCTCTTGCCATAAGTTTAAATAAAGGTGATTTTGGAGCCCTTATAGATCCATTTAATGGAATTTCAGATTTAAAACATAAGATACTTCGCACGCCTTTAAACCCAAACTTGACATATTCTGATGATCCACTTCGGATGCTACGTGCTATTCGCTTTGCGAGTGAACTAAATTTTGAAATTGAACAAAAATCCTTATCAGCTATTGCTAATAATGTTGATCGTATAAGTATAGTCTCTAAAGAGCGTATATTAGATGAACTAACTAAGATTTTGAGTAATAAAAAACCTTCTACTGGTTTTATTTTATTAGAAAAAACAGGACTTTTACAATTGATTTTGCCGGAGTTAACCGCATTGAAAGGTATAGATGAAATAGAAGGAAAAAAGCACAAAGATAATTTTTTTCACACCCTAGAAGTTGTTGATAATTTATGCTCAAAAAGTAATAATCTTTGGTTAAGATGGGCAGCATTGCTTCATGATATTGGCAAAGCACCTACAAAACAATTCAAAGCTTCTACAGGGTGGACCTTTCATAATCATGAACTTGTAGGGTCTAAAATGGTTTATAAGATATTTAAGCGACTAAAAATGCAACTTAATAGTAAAATGAAATATGTGCAAAAGATGATATTAATGAGCTCAAGACCTATCATAATTTCAAAAGATAATGTTACGGACTCTGCAATTCGTAGATTAATTTTTGATGCAGGACCATTCATAGACGATTTAATTACACTATGTGAGGCAGATATCACGACAAAAAATCTCAAACGTTTTGAACTTTATCACAATAATTTTAAGATTGTTAGAGAGAAAATAGTTGCTATAGAAGAAAAAGATCGTTTAAGAAATTTTCAACCACCTGTCAGTGGTGAAGTTATTATGAAGTATTTTGGTTTAAATCCTTCACCGGAAATTGGTGTAATTAAGGAATCCATTAAAGAATCAATATTGGAAGGAGAGATTCCAAATGAATTTGAAGCTGCATTTGAAAAAATGAAGCAGGTAGGTAAAAAAATAGGATTAAAGTCCAATGGAGAAACTTTATAAATTATTTTTGATTTCAAGTTTAGTTTTAGTTTACTTGGTTATTGCTGCGGGAGCAATTGTACGTATGACAGGAAGTGGAATGGGCTGTCCTGATTGGCCAAAGTGTTTTGGATATTTAATTCCACCTTCCGATAGATCACAATTAGATTGGAAAGCCGAACATGAATATAAAAAAGGTGAGGTCATTATTATAGATGAAAATCTTCGTGTAGCTCCTAAAGACTTTAAATCAAATAATTCCTATAGTAAAGAGAATTGGTTACCATATACTAAACATGATTATGCAATCTTCAATCCTATGCACACCTGGATAGAATTTCTTAATCGAATTCTAGGAGCAATTGCAGGTTTAGCAACATTGCTTTTACTGATAGTATCATTATTAAGATTTAAAAAAGATAATATAGTAAGTTTAGTATCCTTTTTAATTGTACTTGGAATGGGTTTTCAGGCTTGGCTTGGAAAAACGGTTGTTGACTCCAACCTACTACCCTTTAAGATTACCATCCATATGGGTATGGCTTTAATAATTTTAATATTTCTTGTCTTCTTATTAGAGCGTGAAAAAAAATTCACAAAAAAACTTCCAAGTATACCTATATTTAAAAGCCTTATAATATTTAGTTTAATTCTCACTCTTTCCCAAATAGTTATGGGATCTCAAGTACGACAATTTGTTGACGAACAAATTCACCTCTTGGGTTTTAAGGCTTCAACCAAGTGGTTGGAAGACGCACCATTTCTTTTTTATTTTCATAGAAGTTTTTCACTATGTGTATTATTCATTAATTTATGGATCGCCTTAATCTTATATAAAAATAAATATATCCCTATCGAATTTTTAAGTATTCTATTTCTGATTGGCCTAGAAATTCTTACTGGAATTTTAATGTATTATTTTTATTTTCCATTTTCTTCACAACCCCTACATTTGGTGTTTGCTTCACTTTTATTTGGAGCCCAAACATTTTTTATGATCCGCGTAATTAAACAAAAATGATATATAGAATTAGAATTATTTTAGATGTAAAAGAAGATGTCCTTCGAGATATTGAGATTGAAGCTACAGCTACCTTAGAAGATTTACACCACGTCATTATCCAATCCTTCGGATTCTTAGGTAACGAAATGGCTTCTTTTTACAAATCAGACGAGACATGGAAACAAGGTGAAGAGCTTCCACTTGAGTCCATGGATGATGGCCCTAACATGAGAGACAAAGCTTTAAATAATATATTTACAACATCTCAACATCATTTAATTTATGTTTATGACTTTTTAAATCTTTGGACCTTTTTTGTAGAGCTAAAAGAAGTAGGTGAAATTCTTTCTGGTTCAAGTTATCCAAATCTTATTCATAGCGAAGGAGAAGTTCCTGAAGAAGCACCTGAGAAAATGTTTGAAGCAGAAGGGCATGAAGATTTAGATAGAGATGAAGATGAAGATGAAGCAAATCTTGATTCTGACTATAACGATGATAATTTTTATTAAATCAAATCCTGCATATCAACTTTCTGGTAATGAAAACGGACAAAATTTAGAGCTGCTTGCATCAAGTCTCCCATAGATTTACTATCTAAAAAAGCTTTGTCTTTTGTGAATTTATAGATTTCACTTTGTAGACGTTCTAAATTTGAGATGACTGTTATTACATCCAATTTCATAATATCTAAAAGCTTTTCAAGNCGATTACCTGAACTAATAATTCTTCTTGCAACGATTGAACGCTCTTCAATCTTATANTGATTAATTGAATCATGATTTAATTTANTTCGAACCAAATCCATAATCGGAATATTCTCTTTAAAAAATTGTGGGCGATANACCGAGAGNTTTCCTTCATAAGATTGTTGATCAAAATCTATAGGNCGAATTTTATATATAACCTGATCAAAATCATGAGTNGGAACTACAACATAATTATATGCACGCATATCNCCTAATAAACGGATCATNCATCGCTCATTAAATTTCACATACTCTTTAGCAATTTGAGCCTTTTCTGAATCTGAACAATTGGGTANNAGTTCCTTTATAAATGTNTCNCCCGGTATTCCGGCAATATGTTCTTCAATTAAAGTATTNTTATTTACTAAAAAGTTGAGATTATATGGAGAAAGCATATGTTCAAACTCTAATCCATAAATTCTAGAAGCATCTGTTTGCTTAATNTAATAATATGTAAAATTATCATTTAAAATATTTCGAATCTTAATTCGAAAAGGTTTAGAATTTCCAAAGGTGCAGAAATCAATTGAATCAACATTCAGATATTGAATTCCAGACTCATTACCATCTGAATGAAGTAGTGTATATATTTTTTTCAAGTGAAAATCTATTTCACGTCGCTCAGTATCAGAATAATATACATTTACCCATAGAGTATCATTATCGTTTTTATCATAAACAACAACTGAGCCAGAAAATCGCAACAAATCACTGTAACAAATAGGTGTTTCAACCCAACGGTCATATGTCTTTAAAAAAGAAACTAATTCCGAAGTAATCGGATAAAATGGTTTTTTTTGAGAAATTAATTTATCTTCCATAATTCTCATTTTTCAAATTTACTTATCTTTTTTTAAAAAAATGTTACTAAAAAGTAAGGTTATAAAGGGAGGTACAAAAAATTAAGAATAAAGATTAATTTTTCTAATTGTATAATAAATATACTCTTTTTACATAATTACTGTAATTTCAAATTCATTTGGAATTTACTTTAAGGTTTTTAGAATTACTGCTGATGATATTTTGTATGTTTGCTGATTGATGTAAGCTCATGGATTTTCAAATTTTATCTGATTTCAAACCTACTGGGGATCAACCTCAAGCAATAAAGGAGATCGTTTCACAATTTAGAAATAATGACCCTTTTGTAACTCTGCAAGGAGTCACAGGCTCTGGAAAAACATTTACTATGGCTAACGCAGTTGAACAATTAAAACGCCCTACCCTTGTTCTGGCTCATAATAAAACTTTAGCAGCCCAACTTTATTCAGAATTTAAACAATTTTTTCCAAATAATGCAATTGAATATTTTGTTTCATACTATGATTATTATCAGCCTGAGGCATATATTCCCAATACAGGAACTTACATTGAAAAAGATTTATCAATAAATGAAGAAATTGAAAAGCTTCGACTAAGCACAACCTCTTCTCTTTTATCAGGAAGAAGAGATATACTAGTTGTAGCTTCTGTCTCTTGTTTGTATGGAATTGGAAACCCTGCAGAATTTGAAAAAAATGTAATCGAATTGAATCGAAATCAAATAATTTCAAGAACAAAACTTATGCATCAGTTAGTGCAAAGTTTATATTCTCGAACTACAGCAGACTTTCGTAGAGGTAATTTTAGAGTACTAGGTGATATCATTGATATATTTCCTGGTTACGCTGATACTGCCTATAAAATTCACTTTTTTGGAAACGAAATTGAATTAATCGAATCCTTCGATCCAATTAATAATCAAAGAATTGAACAGTATGATAAGATAAATATTTATCCTGCAAACATTTTTGTCACCTCCCCAGATATTCTTCAAAACGCCATTCTACAAATTCAAGATGATTTAGTAAAACAGGTTGATTATTTCAAAGAAATAGGGAAATTTTTAGAAGCAAAAAGATTGGAAGAACGCACTGAATTTGACCTTGAAATGATTCGAGAATTGGGTTATTGCTCAGGGATTGAAAACTATTCTCGCTATCTTGATGGACGTGCGCCAGGGACTCGTCCTTTTTGTTTNCTAGATTATTTTCCAAAAGATTTCTTGATGATTGTAGATGAGAGTCATGTAACTATTTCTCAAGTTCATGCAATGTATGGTGGAGATAGAAGTAGAAAGGAAAATCTAGTAGATTACGGTTTTCGACTACCAGCAGCAATGGATAATCGTCCTTTAAAGTTCGAAGAATTTGAATCCTTACAAAATCAAGTGTTATATGTAAGTGCGACTCCAGCAGATTACGAATTGAAAAAAACAGAGGGTGCATTTGTGGAACAAATAATTCGTCCCACTGGCTTACTAGATCCCATTATAGAAGTTCGTAGCAGTCAGAATCAAATAGATGACCTAATTGAAGAGATCCAAAAACGAACTGAAATAGACGAGCGTACGTTAGTTACAACCTTAACCAAACGAATGGCAGAGGAGTTAACTCAATATCTTAGCCGAATACAAATTAGATGTCGCTACATTCATAGCGATGTTGATACACTAGAACGTGTAGAAATTATGCAAGATCTTCGTAAAGGAATTTTCGATGTTTTGATTGGAGTAAATCTTCTTCGTGAAGGGTTAGATTTACCAGAAGTCTCTTTAGTTGCTATCTTAGATGCAGATAAAGAAGGTTTTTTACGTTCCAACCGATCCCTAACTCAAACTGTAGGGCGTACGGCTAGAAATGTTAATGGTAAAGCTATTATGTATGCTGACATAGTTACTAAAAGCATGAAAAAAACCATAGATGAAACTAATTATCGAAGAGATAAACAAATATTGTACAATAAAAAACATAATATTGAACCCAAAGCTTTAAACAAATCTCTAGATAGTGCATTAGCTAAAAACTCAGTAGCTACCCATGCTAAAGAATTAGAAAAACGCAAAGATTCCGAAGAAGTTAATCGTTATTTAACTAAACCACAAATTAAAAAGAAAATTCGTCAAGTTCGAAAGAATATGGAAAAAGCAGCCAAATCACTTGATTTTATTGAAGCAGCAAGATTTAGAGATGAGATTAAAGAATTACAAGAACAGTTACAATGAAATTTAAATTATAAAAATGAAAATCCATTTCTATTTTTTTCTTTTTTTCCTGATTTTAACTGGAACTAGAGTTGTTACTGGTCAAGAATTAATTGCTGTTGTAAAAGATAGTCTGACTCAAAATCCTATCCCTTTTGCAAGTATATATTTAAAGTCTGGCAGTGGAGTAGTATCTAACGAAGAAGGGAGTTTTCGATTGATGTATGATAATTTAAATGAAAAAGATTCCCTTTTAATCTCTTGTATGGGTTATGAAACACTTAAACTTCCCTTTTACAAATTAAAAGATAGTATTTTTTACCTCACGCCCAAGGCTATTGAACTTAATTCAATCATTTTAAGTAACGAACAACTAGATGTCAAGCAGATTTTGAAAGAAATACAAAAAAAACATTTCTGAAAAATATGAGTTAGGATTCACTGAAAAAAAACTTTTTTTTAGAGAAACCGGTACACAAGAACTTAAAACTTTAAATGTTAAAATTAAAAAAACATCTATCACAGAATTCAATCAGATATTTTGGGACAGTACACTTCAAAAAATTCCTAGAAAAAATAGTTGGTATTTTGAATTATTAGGGAATTTAAATGGAGATTATAATAAAGAAAATCAAAAATTGGAATTAATTCGCGCATTGGAACTTGAGGACAAAGAAAAAACAGCTATTTTAAAAAATATTGAAAAACTATTTGATACAATCATTAAAGAAAATGTAAAAACTAACTCATACTTTAAAGTTCGTTCAGGTATAATTGGAGGAAAATTGGAGAGTGATGAAATCAATAATAACTCAAAAGACACCCTGACAGCAGAGCAAAAAACTCAGAAGGAAAAGGACGGGTTTTTGAAATGGAGAAAAAATGTTTTAACTAACATAATGGGTAATTTATTTGATAAAGATAAGCTTGATTTAACGATATTAAAAAAATCTTCCAAATATGAGTTTACCCAAAACGATTTTACTTATTTTGGTGACATTCCAGTATACATTCTCAATTTTAATCCAAACGGAAATGCCGATTATAAAGGTAAAATATATGTAGATGCAGATAAATTAGCTTTAATACGTATAGAATATAAAAATATTAAGCCTGTGAGAGACTTCAGTATGTTTGGGGTTTCTTTTAAGGAAGATTTCAGAGAAGTTGTTATTCAATTCAAAAAAACAGCCTTAGGAAAATATGGCTTAGAATATTTGGACTACAACTCAAGCTTCGAGGGAGGTTTTGACCGACCATTGGTTATTACTGAAAAAAATAAAGTAGTGAAAGGTCGGAACAAACAAAACCAACTAAAAATGGATCTAAATGTGGTTAATAGAAATACACAACGTTATCAATTAGTTGTTTTTGAAACCGCTCTCATTAAAAGTGAGGTTTTTGAAGCTTTTGAAGAAAAAGCAGAAATTCTTCCTATTAACAAAACTGAATATGATTCAAAGTTTTGGGATGGTTATACCATAATAGAACCTAATATTGCGATTAAAGAATTTAGAATTGATAAATAGTTATAAAATTATATGTTTTAGCTCATTAAAGAGTGTAATTAGTAAATCTTAAAATTCCTTATTTTAGTAAAAAGAATTTTAATGAAAAAAAAGTTATTTAGCATACTCATATATATTCTAATAATTCAATGTCAAGTACCAAAAGAAAAAAATATAGACATTAAATTTACCATCGATGTTTTTGATGTAGCAAAAAATCAGATGGAAGTAACCTTTGAATTGACAAACTCTTCTGATGAAATTTGGAAAGGTGGAGATTGGTCATTACACTGGAACCAATTCAGTGGTTCTCTTCAGCAGTCAACTTTACCAGAAGGTATAGAAATTATCCCTACCAAGAACAGCCAATATTGGCAACTAAATTTCGATTCTTCGTTCACATTAAAACCAGGTAGCTCATTAAAATTCTCAGGTATACAAAAAGGGATTATGAGACGTCTTGTAATGGGTCCTGTAGGTTTTTTTATTCATAATTCTAACAACAACCAATTGCATGATCTAAATAGTGAAATTTTTTGGAAAAATGCTGAAGGTTTAGAGTTGTTAAATATACCGTCTGCTGCAGAGCGCTATTTATCCTATGAGGGCATTTCGACCTTACCTAAAGATAGCCTTCATTGGGTCATTCCTACTCCTCAAAAAATTAAATTACAAAATATCTACCGTGATTTGCCCGATAGTTTAAGTATTGACTTTGGTGAATTTAATTTAAATACTGATTTTTTAATTCGTTTTTTACAAAAAGGACTAATGCTCCCTATTGTGGAAAACAAAAAAGGCTCTGGAATTAAAATTGAGAAGACAAGAAAGATTGAAAAGGAATCTTACCAACTTGATATTAGTGAAGAAACTATTTTATTAAAAGCTTCAGACTTTGAAGGTGTTTTTTATGGTTTAGTTTCGCTGCATCAAATCCTCTATTCTTCTCAAAAAGAAGAAAAGGGTATTCCTCTTCTAAAGATTAACGACTCTCCACGCTTTCAACACCGAGGCTTTATGTTAGACTTATCTAGAAATTTTTTTCCAAAAGAAAAAATTCTTGAAATTTTAGACTACATGGCTTATTACAAGCTTAATCGCCTTGATTTAAGACTTTTTGATGATGAAGGCTGGCGGCTAGAAATTCCCGGATTAAAAGAATTAACAGAAATCAGCAGTAAAAGAGGTTTTACGATAAATGAAAAAGATAAACTTTTTCCTATGTATGGTTCTGGTTCTGGAAAACGAATAAGTCCAGGAAATGGCTTTTTATCACGTAAAGACTTTGTGGAAATTCTTAAAATTGCTGAAAAAAGGAACATTACAGTAATTCCTCAAATTAGTTTTCCATCACATGCACGGTCAGCTGTAATTGCTATGAAGGCTAGATATGAAAATTTTATAGAGCAAGGAAATATAGAAGCTGCTAATGAATTTAGATTACATGATCCAAATGATAATAGTGAATATACGTCAGCTCAACTATTCAAAGACAATACTATATGTATTTGTCAACCCAGTGCATTTCGTTTTTTTGATAAGATATTCAAAGAAATAAAGGCCATGTATACAGAAGCAAATTTACCAATGAAAACTTTTAATATTGGGGCAGATGAATTACCATTTGGAGTTTGGATGAAATCTCCACTATGTAATGAATTATTACAAAAATCGTCTGAAATTAACTCCTTTCAAGAACTTTATAACTCAAGCGTAAAAAGAATAAATGAAACTATTACAGCTTCTGGAGCTAGAATGGCAGGTTGGGAGGATGTACTTTTAATACATAGTGAAAAAAGTCAATCAGAAATCGAAGTAAACAAAAACTTAATCAATTTAGATTTTATCCCTAGTGTATGGAACAATACTTGGGGTGAGGGCCGTGAGGATATGATATATAAACTCGCTAACTTAGGTTTTAAATCAATTATGAGTAATTCTTCTGCTTTTTATTTTGATATGGCTGATGACAAAGACATGGAAAATTCTGGTTTAAATTGGTCAGGTTATGTGAGCTATAAAGATAGTTGGGGAACCGAACCATTAAACGTTTTTGCAAATAAAGTAAAACTCAAAAATCTTGGAATAGCTGAAGCAGAACTAAGAGATAAAGTTTACTTAAACAAAAATAAACGCTCAAATTTCTTAGGTATTCAGTCACAACTTTGGACAGAGACAGCTACAGACTCATATAACTTTGATCGAATGTTAATGCCCAATATGATTATTTTTTCTGAACGTGCGTGGAGCTCAAAAGAAAAATGGTTAGAAAAAGCTTCAGCCAGAGAGCAAGAAGATCAACAAAATATTTCATGGAATCTATTTGTGAATACTATCGGACAACGTCATATGCCAATGCTATCAAATCTTAGTGAAGGACTTCTTTTTGATCTACCAAAACCTGGGGGGATAATTGAAAAAGGAATGCTTCGAGTCCGTCAGCAATTTCCTGGTTTGAAAGTTAGATATACCCTAGATGGAAATGAGCCAGACNAAAATGACNCTTTATACGAAATNCCAANANAANTTAANCAATCTGACCAAGTTGTTATTCGAGTTTTCGATAATAATGGAAGAGGTGGAAATCCAATAATAATAAGATAATAATGAAAGTTACTAAAAATCAGCGTTTACACTCCCTTGATATATTAAGAGGGTTAACTATAATTTTTATGATTATTGTGAATACACCTGGCTCATGGAATCACGTCTATGCCCCATTATTACATGCTGAATGGAATGGTATTACTCCCACAGATTATATATTTCCTACTTTTTTATTTATCGTAGGGGTTTCAATAGTTCTATCTTTTACAAAGCAAATAGAAATGGGAAAAAGTCAATCTGAGATGACAAAAAAAGTTTTAATTCGGGCATTAAAAATATATGGCGTAGGGATTATTCTATGGCTTTGGCCAGGCTTTAATGACTGCCTCGTAAATGGCAGCTGTTTGGATTTGTCCATCGACAATATTAGATGGGTTGGAGTTTTACATAGAATATCGTTTGTTTTTTTGGCATGTGCACTTCTTTTTTTATTCACATCAAGAAAAATACAAGTATACATTGGAATAGCACTTTTACTTTTTTATTGGATTATTATGGTATACGTCCCGGTTCCAGGAATTGGATTTCCTGATTTAAGTATTCCAGAAAAAAATTGGGCTCATTATATTGATTCACTTCTATTACCAGGAAAATTATGGGAAGATACTTGGGATCCTGAAGGTATCTTAAGTACACTTCCTTCTGTATCAACGGGTATTATGGGTATGTTAGCTGGGTATATATTATTAAAAAAAGAAGAACTCGTTAAAAAAATTAATCAAATCTTCTTTTTAGGGTTTCTTCTGCTCTTTTTGGGAGACCTATTGCAATGGTTTTTCCCTTTAAATAAAAATCTATGGAGTTCGTCCTTCAGTTTACTTATGGGTGGAATTAGCTCTATAGCTTTAGCAGCGTCACTTTATGTTTTTGATTTTAAACAAACTCATTATAAATTCCAATTTGCGCATGCTTTTGGAGTAAATTCTATTTTGGCTTACTCATTATCAAGTTTATTAACAGTTATCTTTTATAGCTCTAAATGGTGGGGTATTTCATTAAATGTTGAGTTTATGGGGCTTTGGGAAAATTCTAGCCTACCTTTAAAATTGGGTTCCTTGATTTATGCCCTTTTTTACGTATTGATCATATGGGTTCCAACCTACTATTTATTTAAAAAGAAAATTTTTATTAAATTATAAAAAAAAATCGGCCAACGAGAGACCGACTTTTGCAATAGAAGTTTATTGATTAACGGATTTTTATAAACTTTTTAGGCTGTGGTAATGCTTCTTTGCGTTTAGGCAATCTAACCTGCAATACTCCATCAGAATATTTTGCTTCAACTTCTGTTAAGTCAACATTATCTGGAATAGTGAAAGTCCTTTTAAAACTATTATAGCTAAATTCACGCCGAGTAAATTTTGCTTTTTCATTTTGTTCATTTTCTTCAATTGAAGAGGATATCGATAGAAGACCATCTTCAACTTCAATTTCAAAATCACTTTTATTTTTTCCAGGAACTGCAAGATAAATCTCAAATTGTTTATCCAATTCTTTAATATTAACTGCAGGNATATTTGTAGAAGAANTCATTTTAAAGATCCANTCANTATTGACATNATCGTCAATTAAGGANGGAAAAAATGTTCTTTGTTTACTTATTAAATTCATATTCTTAATTTTTTTAGGTTANTAAATATTTTACAAACNNTANTNCAAAANCAAGACCNTTTNAANTTTTTGACAAANTGACANTTTTTTTTCTTAATTAGATGACATTTTGTCTNTANCTAATTGCCTCTTGTACCTTTTGTGCAGCTTCATGAAAAGCANTAGCGGANAGTACATTTAATCCTGAGGAATCTATAATTTCTTTTGCAATATCTGAATTAGTCCCTTGCAAGCGAACAATAATTGGAACTTTGATTACGTCGCCCATGTTTTTGTATGCGTCAACTATTCCCTGAGCCACGCGGTCACAGCGAACAATACCCCCAAATATATTAACTAAAATAGCTTCAACTGCAGGATCTTTTAGGATTAAACGAAATGCAGTTTCTACACGCGATGCATCTGCTGTACCTCCCACATCAAGAAAGTTAGCAGGATCTCCACCAGCTTGTTTTATCAAATCCATAGTTGCCATAGCGAGGCCAGCACCATTAACCATACAACCTACATTTCCATCAAGATCTACATAATTAAGCCCTACTTCACGCGCTTCAACTTCAACAGGATTTTCTTCAGTTAAGTCACGCATTTCTTCAAAATCTTTATGGCGAAATAAACTATTATCATCTAATGTTACCTTAGCATCGACGGCAATAATTCTGTCGTCAGAGGTTTTTAAGACTGGATTGATTTCAAATAAAGAAGCATCAGAACCAATATATGCCTTGTATAAAGCACTAACAAATTTAGTCATATCTTTGAATGCACCTCCAGATAGACCCAGGTTAAATGCTATTTTTCTGGCTTGAAAACCTTGAATACCTAATCCAGGATCAATTTCTTCTGAAAAAATCAAATGAGGTGTTTCATCTGCAACAGCTTCAATATCCACGCCTCCTTCAGTAGAATATATTATCATATTTTTACTCGAAGTCCTATTTAAAAGAACAGATATATAAAATTCACTTGGCTCGGTAGGGCCTGGATAATAAACATCCTCGGCAACTAAGACCTGATTTACCCTCTTACCCTCAGGTGGTGTCTGTGGAGTAATTAGTTGCATCCCAATTATATCGCTAGAAATAGTTTCTAATTCTTGTAGGCTTTTGGCAAGTTTGACACCTCCTCCCTTACCTCGTCCTCCAGCATGAATTTGCGCTTTAACCACGTGCCAAGAGGTACCTGTTTTTTCTGTCAACTCTTTGCCAGCTTTAACTGCTTCTAGGGGAGTTTTAGCAACAATTCCACGCTGAACGGTTACTCCAAAACTTGCTAATAATTCTTTCCCTTGATATTCGTGTAAATTCATAATTATTTGCTGAAATTTTTTATATAAAAATAAATAAACCTAATTAGAAATTGGTCTGTTGATATTAAAACTTTTTGTTATATGTATAACATTTTTAAAAAATTTGAAGTGGTTTACAGCTTTACTTTGTTTGAAAATATTTACTCATTACATTTAAAAATTATTTGAATTGCCATGGAAAATACTACTTTAAAATCGATTGCAGAACATTATGAAACTCCAGTTTATGTTTATGACGGAGATAAAATCCAAAAACAATATCACAGGCTAAAAAATGCTTTTAAAGATGTAGAAAAGCTTAGAATAAATTATGCATGTAAAGCACTTTCAAATATTTCCATACTAAGTCTAATTCGTTCTTATGGTTCTGGACTAGACACAGTTTCAATACAAGAGGTTCAACTTGGAATTAAATCAGGATTTAAGCCCAAAGAAATAATCTTTACCCCTAACGGGGTTTCTTTAGAAGAAATTGAAAAAGTTGCTGAAATCGGCGTTCAAATTAATATTGATAATCTTTCAACTTTAGAACAATTTGGAACTAAGTATCCAAATGTTCCAGTTTGCATTAGGATAAATCCACATGTTATGGCAGGGGGAAATAGTAATATTTCAGTAGGTCATATAGATTCAAAATTTGGAATTTCAATTCACCAAATCCCACATATATTACGTATAGTAGAAAATACTAAAATGCAAATTAATGGTGTACATATGCATACTGGAAGTGATATTTTAGATATTGATGTATTTTTATATGCTGCTGAGATCTTATTTAATACTGCTTTAAAATTTGAAAATCTAGAATTTCTAGATTTTGGAAGTGGTTTTAAAGTGCCTTACCGCAGTGGAGATATAGAAACAAACATTGAAGAACTAGGTGAGAAATTGAGTGAACGTTTTAATCGCTTTTGTGAAACCTATGGAAAACATTTGGAATTGGTTTTTGAACCAGGTAAGTTTTTAGTTAGTGAAGCAGGTTACTTTTTGACAAAGGTGAATTCTGTAAAACAAACTACTTCTACAGTTTTTGCTCAAGTCAATTCAGGTTTTAATCATCTTATTCGTCCAATGTTTTATGGCTCACATCATGAGATTATAAATATCTCAAATTCTAAAGGTAAACAACGCTTTTATACCGTTGTCGGATATATCTGTGAAACAGATACTTTTGGTAGTAATAGAAAAATAAATGAAATTTCAGAAGGTGACTTTTTGGCTTTTAAAAATGCAGGGGCTTACTGTTTCTCAATGTCAAGTAATTACAATTCACGCTATCGCCCAGCAGAAATTCTATGGCACAATAAACAAGCTCATTTAATCAGGAACAAGGAAACCTTTGAAGAGCTTATACAAAACCAAATATTAATTGGTTTTAAGAAGACTGTTGCTACTGATTAATTTTTTTTAATTTTCCAACAGTTTTATTAAAGATTTCAATAAATTCTGTAACAATATCTGCTGCTGGCTTAATAGAATCAATCTGAGCAGCTACCTGTCCAATTTCCAATTCTCCTTCTACAAGGTCACCTTCGAACATTCCTTTCTTAGCTCGACCACGTCCTAGAGTTTTCTGAAGTTCTTCTACACTAGCACCTTGCTCATAAAGAGCATGAATTTTTTGATAGAAAGGATTTTTCATCATACGAACAGGTGTAAGTTCTTTTAGAGTTAGAACTGTTGTTCCCTGCTTAGCTTTAANTACTTCTTGCTTGAAACGATCGTGTGAGGAAGCTTCCGGTGTTGCAACAAATCGCGAACCTACTTGAACCGCATCAGCTCCTAAAGCCATAGCAGCTAACATAGCCTCTCCAGAGCCAATACCACCCGCAGCAATTAATGGTATTTTTATAGCTTTTTTGACCAATGGAATTAAAGTTAAGGTTGTCGTTTCTTCTCTACCGTTGTGCCCTCCAGCCTCAAAACCTTCTGCCACCAATGCGTCAACTCCACAATCTTGCGCTTTTAGAGCAAACTTGACTGAACTTACTACATGTATAACTGTACATCCTTTTTCCTTTAAATAAGAAGTCCATAATTCGGGATTTCCAGCTGCTGTAAAAACAACTGATACTTTTTCTTCCAATATTACCTGAATTAGCTGATCAATATCTGGATATAACAAAGGTATATTTACACCAAAAGGTTTTTTAGTCGCAGCTTTACATTTTATTATGTGCTCACGAAGAATATGAGGGTACATTGATCCAGCACCCAATAAACCTAAACCTCCAGCATTACTAACCGCTGCGGCAAGGCGCCATCCACTTGCCCAAACCATTCCTGCCTGAATGATAGGATATTGAATATTAAATAATCTACAAATTGGATTTTCCATTTAGTATAAATCTATGTGTTTTTTATAATTTAAATCTATTTATTTAAGTGTTTTAATACTGTATAATAATTTGCAACATTATAAATCATTACAAAAAGATCTTAAAAATAATAATTTAAAAATCAAATTTGTTTTTAAGACATACATCTATTTTCGAAATTTTTTATACAGATAAGGTTATCAGAACCCCACTTTCTCGTTTACTAATTTTTTTAAATTCATAGTTTTAAATTTTTTGTATTTTATTACACCTTAACAAAAATTATAATGCCACTTCAACACAAATTTTTAATTGTTTTTATAACTGGCTTCTTTTTATTTTTTTCATCATGTATTATGGATCAAGATGAAGAGAAAAATCAATTTAGATTGGTTCCCTCTGTGTCTGAGAAGAATTTCAAACAAGGACATTATAAGCAAAAGATAGAAAAAATTAGATATGCTTATAACCCAAAAGGTCATTCACTTCCAATTTTGTATGGATTGACACAAAAAATAAAAATTATAGATAATCCAGAGGAGGCCCAAATTGAATTTGCAATTCAATCCAATGAAAAGCTAATCGCAGAATCATATTCACTTGAAATCAAAGAAGAAAAAATTATTATAAAAGCAATTGATTCTGCTGGACTACTCTATGGCTTNATAAGCTTGAATCAGTTAATGGAGGATGCTAAAGCTCAAGATATATTACTGCCTACTGTAGAAATTTTTGATGCCCCAAAAATTGCTTTTCGACCAATACAAATTGATGTAAAACATCATCTAGAAAAAAAATCCTACTATTATAATCTTCTAGATGAATTAGCNCAATTGAAAATNAACGGTATAATTTTAGAAATTGAAGACAAACTTAAATACAAAAGAAGACCTGAGGTAGCGTCAAGTGATGCATTGACTATCGAAGAATGGAGAGAAATCAGTAAATATGCTTTAGCTAGAAATATTGAAATTAGTCCCCTAGTACAAGGTTTGGGTCATGCCTCTTTTGTGTTAAAACACAATAAAAATAAATACTTAAGAGATGATCCAAATAGCGATTGGGCTTTCAATCCTCTTGATCCAAAAACATATGAATTACAATTTGATTTATATCTTGATGCTATTGAGGCATTCCCTTATGGAAAATATTTACACGTTGGAGGGGATGAGGTTCAAACATCTGGAAGAGGAAGTGGAAAAAGCCCTTTAGAATTAAATTTAATTTGGCTGAATAAGGTAACTTCATTTGCATCTAATCTAGACAGAATACCAATTTTTTGGGATGATATGCCTTTAAAGCAAGCAAATCTGATGGAGCCCATCTATAACAATAAAATGTCTAAANCAGAGGTAGATTCTATTTGGATGGCTAATGAACCAAACTTAAATCTTTTTATCGAACAGTTTCCAAAAAATTGTGTTTACATGCGTTGGAATTATCATATGGCTGAATCTTATGGAAATGCAAAGGCAATGGACTGGTTTTCATCTAACNGATTTAAAGTTATGGGAGCTACAGCTGGGCAAACAAGATGGACTCTCATGCCACAAAGAGAAAGCAATATTGATCAGATAATGACTTTTGTTGANCAGTCAATAAAAAGAAATTACAATGGATTANTACTTACTCTTTGGGATGATGATTCNCCTCATTTTGAATTGTANAAGAGAGGTATACACGCTTTTGCGGAATTTTCGTGGGCAGGATTAAGTANAACNAAAGAGGAATTTAAAAAAGCATACCGACATCGTAAATTTGGAAATAGNTTTCAATCAGATGAATACTCATTTATCGATTTACTTGANGAGCCAGTTGGTCTTTGGACTAATTTACTTNTAGAAGANGGAACACATAGAAACTCCCTTAATCAAATTAAATATCCAATAAAAGATTATATTATTGATCTCCCAGATTTTAAAAANAAAGGATATTGGTCTAAAAAATATGCTAAACGTCTTACAGAATTGGAGCTACAAAAAAAGAAGCTAGAAAAAGTTAAAAATACTTTNGATATTATTCNAAAAGAAGGGACAAAAGCNGATTATAATCTTTTNATATANNTTCANGTAAGTAATCTAGTAGACTATAATTTTAGATTAATGGAAACATTAATGAATTTTGATAAAGCGAAAACTATCGACGAGGAGGTTCAACATTTAGAGACAATCTATGATATAAATAATGAATTTACACTGATAAGAAAGGAATTTGAAGAAGTCTATAGTCAAACGCGTATATTGAATAAGCCAGAAGATTACATACTGGATCAAGACCATCATCGTCACCCTGCAAATCAGTCAATTAATTTCGACTGGCAGTTTACCTCAGAAATAATGCTCCTAAAAAAAATAGAGAAGCATTTTAAGTCAAAAACCTACTTAATGGAGGACACCAAAACAAGTATCAAATAAACTGGTCTACTTTTTTGTAGGCTTTAATAACATCCATTTCACCCTCCCTACCTCTACTGTAGTTTCCGTGTTCCATTCCTAAAATTCCTTTATACCCTTTACTATGAATGAATTTAAAAACGTTACTATAATTTATTTCACCTGTAGTTGGTTCTTTTCTTCCTGGATTGTCTCCAATCTGAAAATAGCCAATTTCGTCCCAACATTGCTCAATATTGGGAATCAAGTTTCCTTCTTGAATTTGTTGGTGATAAATATCAAAAAGAATTTTACAAGAAGGAGAATCTACCGCTTTACAAACTTTATAGGCCTGAGGGCTTTCTTTTAAAAAAAGACCTGGATGATCTCTAAAATTAAGAGGCTCTAATACCATAACTATTCCATGTGGTTCTAATAAAGCAGAAGCCTGCTTTAGACTTTCTACCACATGAGCTGTTTGATAGGCCATGTTTTGTCTCATATCAACATGACCCGGTACGACTGTCATCCATTTGGCATTAACTCTTTTTGCTACCGTTATGGCCTTTTTAATATAATCTAAAAACTCTGACCTTAGCTTAGAGTCTCCACTAGCTAAATTAGGTTTTTGCCAATATATTTCGTGAGCAACAAATACTCCCATTTGCAGTCCTCTTTTTTCCATGGTAGAAGCCATCTTCTCTTGAAGATCAACTTCTCGCTTGCGCATATCATTATCTTCAAAAGCCCTAAATCCTTGATCAGCCATAAAATTTAATTGATCAATTGGATTACTACCGGCATGATGACGAAACATATCTAGGTGAGGTGCATAATTAAGATTGTATTGATAAGCATTTACAGGAATTCTCATTCTAGTCCACAAACTATTAGTCGCTAGTCCAAAAACTGAAAGAGCAGCTGCTTTTAAAAAATTTCTACGATTCATCTAGATCATTTTAGTTTTTCCAGGAATTGGAATAACATAATTTCCATTCGCATCTGGTAAAGAAGGTGGCGTAGTATTCCAAGTCACTGTTTCCGGCATTAAATGCTGTTTAGAGTTTAAAGCTTCTTGTAAAGTAATTTTTTTACCCGTATAGGTAGCCATTCTCCCTAAAATTGCTGTTAAAGTACTCATTGCTCCATTTTCTCCATCAGCTATGACACTACCATTGCGAATTGAAGCAAACAAACGATCATGTTCTACTTGATAAGGATTAGGATCTTCACCCCATTTTTTGGGATACTTATATTGACTGTTTCCTTCTAAGTCTGTGATTTCACCTTTTCCAATTTCAAGACTTCCTTTAGTCCCTTGAAAAACCTCATCTACACGACGCATTGTACCTCGGATATGTCTACACTGACTTGAAATTACAGCTCCACTAGCGTAGGTAAACTCTACAAAATGATGGTCGAAAATCTCACCATGATCTTTCCCATTACGAACTTGGCGTCCACCCATACCTTGTGCTGAAATAGGATAATCCCCAATAAACCAATTTGCTATATCAATATTGTGAATGTGTTGCTCTAATATATGATCACCACAAAGCCAATTAAAGTAATACCAATTTCTCATTTGGTATTCTAATTCAGTCTGTTCAGGTTTCCTTTTTTTCACCCATACACCAGCATCATTCCAATATACTTGACCTCCTCGTATTTTTCCTATAGCTCCTTGATCGATACGTTTCTTTAAATCTAAATATTTTGACTGATAATGACGTTGTAAGCCAACAACAACATTTAATTTTTTTTCTTTGGCAAGCTTAGCTGTAGCTAGAACTTTTCTTATCCCAACAGGGTCAGTGGCAACAGGCTTTTCCATGAAAACATGTTTATCGTTGGCAATTGCGTATTCAAAATGATAAGGACGAAATCCTGGAGGAGTAGTCAAAATTACAACATCAGCTAAGTCAATGGCTTTTTTATAAGCATCAAAACCTACAAATCTATTTTTTTCTTTTACAGTTACTTTTCTTTTTTTACCTTGATGTTTAGATGTGCTGTAATCAAGTTTTTCTTCTCCATCAAAATGCTTCTGAATTCCATTTAAACTTCTCTCAATACGGTCTGCAAAAGCATCAGCCATTGCTACTAGTTCAACATTTTCATCAGCAGTTAGTGCTTGAACTGCAGCACCAGAACCTCTTCCGCCACAGCCCACCAAAGCCAGTTTTAATTTTGGATTTTCGTTGATACGTACCATTCCCTCTAATCCAATGGGTGAACTGAGTAGAATTCCAGACGCTATTGCTGTCTTTTGAACAAAGGCACGTCTTGATTCACTTTTTTTATTTTTGTTTTTGTTTCTGTTTTTCATGATTTCTAATTTATTGTATTAATTCGCATTTATTTTGTTAATTCGTAATTCCAATATTTTTTTTGTTCTGATTCTGGAGGTGTTTTATACGGACGAACTACCCTGAATCCTACAAAAGGTGCATCAGTATGCCACCATTCACTCTTGGGAATTTGTGGATCCCTCATCTTCCATTTTTTAGAAGAAGGTCTTCTTGATGCTGAACGCAGCCTTTTAGGAGAGTCCATCCAAGATCCTCCTCTTACTACCTTAGGATAAATTTTTGAGGGTTCTTGAAAAGGATTTGAAACTTCGCCTTTTCTTTGTCTATATGCAGTAGGTAGATATTGATCGAGAGTCCATTCTGCTACATTTCCATGCATATCATATAGTCCCCAAGTATTAGGTTTTTTTGTCCCTACAGGTTGATATTTATCATTACTGTTATTAGCGTACCATGCATAGTCATCTAAGGCTTCTGCATCTTCTCCAAACGAAAAAGCATCGTTACTCCCAGCTCTACATGCATATTCCCATTCGGCTTCAGTCGGTAAACGATAAAATTTTCCTGTCATCGCAGATAGCCATTCGCAAAATTTTACTGCAGCTAATTGAGTCATACAAATAGCTGGATAGCCTTCTATTCCCATACCAAAACTCATTTCCACGTAAGGTGTTGTTGCACCAGAAACTGCATCTACATTTAATTTAACCTCAGAAGTTTCTGTTTTAGTGATCTGATTTCCATCTAACTCTCTGCTTACAAAAAGGTTATATAAATCCCATGTAACTTCATATTGACTCATCCAAAATCCATCAACAGCAACATCGTGTTGAGGACCTTCATCACCAAAGTGACCTAGCTCAGACTTTGGACTACCCATTTTGAAACTTCCACCATTAATAAATTGCATAGGTAATCGATATTCGTTCCCTGGAATTTGCTCTTTATAGTTTTCTTGCGCTAAAGAAAAAAAACTGATCATTAAGCAAAAANGTAAAAAATGTTGATTAAAAATCCTCCGTTTTCTTTCTATTTTAATCATAAAATAAAAATAATAAAATTACTCGAAACTTTTAAGCGCTAATTTTATTAGGTAATTACACCGGAACCGACGAGTTCTTTTTCCTTATACCAGGCTACAAATTGCCCCGAAGTAATTGCAAATTGGGGATTTTTAAAAGAAATATACATAGTATTTTCAGTTTGGAAAAGAGTAGCTTCTTGCAAAGTTTGTCGATATCGAATTCGAGCAACTACTGATAAATTTTCTCCAGAGTTTAACCTTAAATCATTACGAATCCAGTGGATGTCAGACTTAGAGACCCTTAATGCAAAACGAAACAATCCTGGATGAACTTTTCCTTGCCCCACATAAATAGTATTGTTATCCACATCGGTATCGATAATAAATAAAGGTTTTAGATTTCCGCCTACTCCTAATCCTTTTCGCTGTCCTATTGTATAAAAATGAGCTCCGTTATGTTGACCAACTTCGATTCCGTCTGATGGTTCGTAACGAAATTTTCTTGAACGTGTTATAATATCATTATCAAAATTTTCAGGTTTAAAGTAAACAGAAGAATCATTTGGTATTTCAATAATTTTTCCCGTTTTAGGTTTTAACTGTTGCTGTAAAAAGTCAGGCAATCTTACTTTTCCAACAAAACATAGTCCTTGAGAATCTTTTTTCTCTGCTGTTACTAAATTCTGTTTTTGAGCTATCTTTCTCACCTGTTCCTTGTTTAGGTGCCCAATCGGAAATAAAATATTTGAAAGTTGTTTTTGTGATAGCTGACATAAAAAATACGACTGGTCCTTACTTTTATCCTTTCCTGCAAGTAATCTATATACTTCTTTTCCTGAGTCGATATTAAAAGAATCTTTTTGACAGTAATGTCCTGTTGCCACATAATCTGCTTCAAGAGATAATGCAATTTTTAAAAAAACGTCAAATTTTATCTCACGATTACACAATATATCAGGATTTGGGGTACGTCCTTTAGAATATTCATCAAACATGTAATCAATAATTCTCTCTTTATATTCCTTACTTAAATCTACAGTTTGAAAAGGAATACATAGTTTTTCAGCCACTAACATAGCATCATTACTATCTTCTAACCATGGACATTCTTTTGAAAGAGTGACTGATTCATCGTGCCAATTTTTCATGAAAAGGCCAATAACTTCATACCCTTGTTCCTTCAATAGGTATGCAGCTACACTAGAATCAACACCTCCAGAGAGGCCGATAATTACTCTCTTTTTTTTCATAATACAAGGATAAATAGTATTTATAATTATCTACGTCCAGCCTTTTTTTGCTTTTCAGCTTCTTCCATTGCTCTTTGAAGACGTGCAGAAAATCCACCCACTTTTTTGGGCTTCTTTTTATTTTCTTCAATCTTAGCATGAATTTTAGTGTCATCAATAATATAGTTCTTAATCACAAGCATTAAAATGATAGTCAATAAGTTTGAAACAAAATAGTACAAACTCAAACCACTAGCATAGTTGTTAAAGAAAAATAACATCATAAGAGGCATTAAATACATGATAATTTTCATATTTGGCATTCCAGGCTGTTGGGGCATTGGTTGCTGACCAGTTGTCATTTTGGTATAAAAAAAGATAGCAATAGAAGCTAATATCGGAAATAAACTTACGTGATCTCCATAAAAAGGAATTGAAAATCCTAGATCCAAAACTGAGTCATAAGAAGATAAATCATCTGCCCATAAAAAACTTTTATCTCTGAGTACAAAGGCTACTGGAAAGAATGAGAATAAAGCATAAAATACCGGAAGCTGAATCAAAGCTGGTACACAACCCGCCATAGGGTTTGCTCCTGCACGAGAATACAAACTCATTGTTTCTTGTTGACGTTTAACAGCATCATTCTTATACTTTGCTGTTATAGCTTCTATATCAGGACGTAATACCTTCATTTTTATTTGTGAAACATAGGATTTATATGTTACAGGAGACATCAACAACCTTACTATAATAGTCATAACAATAATAGCAATCCCATAACTAAGAAAAGAAGACAAAAACCCAAACAAAGGGAGGAAAATAACACGATTTATCCATCCAAAAATTCCCCATCCCATTGGGATAGATGCTTCAAGATCTCCTTCAATATTTTTCAAAGTCTTGTAATCGGTAGGGCCATAATAAAATTTAAATTGGGTATTAATATTTCCTGATTGAGAAGGCAAGGCGAATACTGTTTCAAAACGCTTGGTATATTTTTTATCTAGATTCTCTTCCCCAGACAAATCTTTAGATTTTAATTCAGCAACAGCAATTGTAGAGTTTGGAATAAGTATTGCACTGAAAAAATGTTGCCTGTAAGAAATCCATCTAATCCCTTCACGTGTTTCTTTATCATCACCGCTAAGAGATAAATAATCTACACGATCCTCTTCATATCCAAAGGTAAACTCCGTGTAACGGTTTTCATAGTCAATACTTCTTGAATTTCGGAATACATCGGTTGTCCAAGTAACCTTTGAGGCCTTATTATTATCTAACAAAGCTTCCATCCCAAAAGTATTAAAGTTAACAGTAAACAAATCTCCTTTCTTGGGGAAAACATATTCATAAATAACATATTGCCTTTCTGATAGTGTAGCTTTCATTTTTAGAGTAAAAAGACCATTTTTATCAGTTAGTGTAGGCGTAAAATAAAAATCCCTGGTATTTAAGACTCTTCCATCTTTAGTGTTAAGTGCGATATTAAAATCTAAATTTCCATCTTGAATCATAGGAATGGGTTGATCTTCATAATTTTCAAAATCACTTAAAGCCAATTTGCTAATCCCTCCTCCTTTATTTTGGAATTCTAAAATCATATTATCAGTTGAAAACTTTAAATTGGGTAAATTTACAGGTACAAATAAAGTTCCTAAATCACCATAAGCTATTACCTTTTGTTGTTGTTTTACAGAATCTTGAACAACTTCTAATGATGGACTAACTGATACCTGTTCAATACTTTCGTTATTCTCTATATTTTCCTGCTCTGGACCATTTCGATAAAGCATCCAAGTAAGAATCAATGCAATTAAAATAAATCCTATAAATTGATATGGGTCAAACTTTTTTTCTTCCATTGTTTTGGAACTTAATTATTTAATTTTAATGCAAGACTAGCTTTTACAAAAGCCTTAAAAAGTGGATGAGGGTTTGATACTGTACTCTTGTATTCAGGATGAAACTGAACTCCTACAAACCAGGGGTGATTTTTGTATTCAATAATTTCTACCAGCCCTGTTTCAGGATTAGTACCAGCTACAACAAAATCCTCATCAAAAATTTGATCTAAATAATCATTATTAAACTCATATCTATGACGATGACGTTCAGAAATACTTTTGATGGAATATGCATTAGCTGCATTAGTTTGAGCACGTAAATTACAATCCCAAGCACCTAGACGCATTGTTCCTCCCTTTTTAATAATCTTTTTTTGGGATTCCATTAAATCAATTACTGGAACTTTACAGTCTGGTTCCATTTCCGTCGAGTTAGCATCAGTAAGTCCAACTTCATTTCGAGCGTACTCAATGACTGCCATTTGCATTCCTAGGCAAATCCCAAAGAATGGAATATTATTTCTTCGAGCATAGTTTATTGCCGTTATTTTACCTTCAATACCACGTTCACCGAAGCCTGGAGCTACAATCATTCCATTCAATAGATTTAGGTTCTTTTCAGCATTATCTAAATCAATATACTCAGAATGTAAACTAACTACTTCTATTTCCGTTTCGTTTTCAGCTCCAGCATGAATTAAAGATTCCAAAATAGATTTATATGAATCCTGAAGCTCTACATATTTTCCAACCAATCCAATTCTAATTTTATTTTTTGGGTTTTTGAATCGATTTAAAAATTTATTCCAATTATCTAAATTTAATATCTGTCTAGGCTTCAAATTTAGTTTTTCTAAAACTACTCGATCTAAACCTTCTTCTGACATTTTCAATGGAACATCATAAATAGTTTCAACATCGATAGATTGCACTACAGCCTCTCTTTTAACGTTACAAAACAAGGCTATCTTTTCTCTTAAATCCTCAGTTAATTCATGTTCAGTTCTACAAACAATAATATCAGCAGAGATACCACTTTCCATTAATGTTTTTACTGAATGTTGAGTAGGCTTTGTCTTTAATTCTCCAGATGCTGCTAAAAAAGGAATTAATGTTAAGTGAATAACTAAAGTGTTTTCTCTTCCTAAATCCCAAATCATTTGTCTAACAGATTCAATATAAGGCAAAGATTCTATATCACCAACAGTACCTCCAATCTCAGTAATTACTATATCGTATTCACCTGACTCTCCGAGGAGGCGCATACGCTGTTTAATTTCATTTGTAATATGTGGTATCACTTGTACAGTCTTTCCTAAAAATTCACCATTTCTCTCTTTTTCGATGACACTTTGGTATACTCGCCCAGTGGTAACATTGTTGGCTTGTGAGGTATTCACATTTAAAAAGCGTTCATAATGTCCTAAATCTAAATCTGTTTCTGCACCATCATCAGTAACAAAACATTCCCCGTGTTCATAAGGGTTAAGCGTTCCAGGGTCAACATTAATATAAGGATCAAATTTCTGGATTGTAACTTTAAATTTTTGAGCTTGTAAGAGTTTAGCTAAAGAAGCAGCTATTATGCCTTTACCTAGAGATGAAGTCACTCCTCCTGTGACAAAAATGTATTTAATTTCAGACATCCGGTTNATATATACATTAAAGTAACCGGGCTCAAATTTACAAAATTCAAGAGGAATTACCAGCTTTAAGCACTCTATTCTTTTATCTCAATTATTTCGTAACCTTTATGTTGTAAAATATATTGCCCTACGTTAATAAAAGATTCATTCTCATTTTCTTTATAAAAAAATCTATTTGATTGGTATTGCGTCTCTTCTAAATCTATGGAATTTATGAGTTCTTTATGCACTGCAGTTCTCAAAATAGCATCAAGAACAAGGTCATGTCCACGAATAGCCTCTTTATTTGGTGGCTTCCCAAATTTATTAATATATAAATCAATAAATGGATCATCAAGAGGTTTATCTAAGGGTTTAAATCCTGAAGGATAGGTAAAACGCAAGCCACCTAATACTTTTCTAGATAAATTTTCGTTGTCATATGCATTACTTCTGTATGTTGTAAATAATTGAACATCTCGGTCAGTTGTATTTTGTGCATTGAACTGTGAAATTGCACTTGCAATTAGTGGAAAAGACTGGGTTTCTAAAATTACTTTATTTGGTATAGAATCTAAAAGTAATGAGTCCACTAGTTCAGGGATTATATAATCTACCTTCTCTGGTTTAATTTTTATTGCCCAAGGAAAACTCTCCTGAAGTTTCTTTTCAATAAAGCTATTCAAATCATCAGCAACAATTATAATATTTTGAGTACTGTCCAAATTCATTTGTAAGTAATCAAACATTTTAGACCGAAAATGGTTTTCTGATGTAACTGACTGAAATACATTTTTACGAAACTCAACTTGGCGAATTGACAATGGAGCAATCTTGGTGATTTTTTTTAAACTAGATTGATTTGAAATAAAATTAAAATTTGATGGTATTAATGGTCCTATTAGCAAGTCCATATCATTCAGAATATTGGAATCGACATATTCTTTAATTTTATTTTTGCTATTTTCTGTGTCAAAGACTTTTAATTCAATTTGAATTCCTTGATCTAATGCATTATCAACTGCATATAAAACTCCTGCATAGAAGTCTAATGAAATCGTATGCAAGTTTCTTCCAGCAAGAGTTTTTTTAGTATCTTCTACAGAGTCAAAAATGATCTCTTTAGCCTTGAAAGGGAGTAATACACCCAATTTAATTTGATTTCTTTTAAATAATGAATCTTTCAAGTTCACTCTCTCTACAAGAAAATCATTATCAATTTTTAATTTGCCACTTAAAGAGTTAGGAATCCTCAAAATCATTCCTGATTGAAGTCCAGTTTCGGATAAATTAGTATTAAGTGAATCTAAAACCTGACGATTTACTCCCAGTTTTTTTTCTATACGATAATATCCTTCAGATGGAAGTACCTTGTAATAATTGAATAATGAATCCTTTTCGGGTAAAGTTTTTCTACTCTCCAGATTCCTTACACGAATTTGTTGACCAATTTTTAAACCTTTTATAATTTGAGGGTTCAAAGAATCTAATTCTTCAATTGTCATTTTATATTCATAAGCTAAACGCCATTTGGTTTCCTTTGGTTTAACCGTATGAAAATTAATTTTTGTTTCATTTTTTATTTTTGAGTTGGTTTTATTGGAATTCCGTTTTAGATAAATTGGAATCCGAAGAGACATTCTTCGCTTGACTCTTACTTTTTTTAAAAAGGGATTATATTCAAGAAGTTGTTCTTGACTAATATTGTATTTTTCAGTTATTTTATTTAATGTTTCACCTTTTTGAACACTATGACTGATAAAGCCTTCAGGAACTTGACCAAAAGTCAATTGAAGCCCTGTAAAAAAAGAAAATAAAAACAAAAATATTCTCATAAATTATTTTGGTTCAAAAACTATTCCCATTCTATTGTAGCAGGAGGTTTTGAGCTAATGTCATAAACTACTCTATTAATTCCTTTAACATTATTTATAATTTGATTAGAGATTTTTTGTAAAAATGCATTTGGTAAATCTACCCAGTCAGCAGTCATTCCATCAGTAGATTGAACCGCTCTTAAAGCGACACAATTTTCATAAGTGCGCTCATCTCCCATAACTCCAACACTGTTGACTGGGAGAAAAATCGCTCCTGCCTGCCATACTTGATCATATAACTTCCACTTCTTAAGCCCTTCAATGAAAATAGCATCAACCTCCTGTAAAATGGTAACTTTTTCTTTTGTTATATCTCCCAAAATACGAATTGCTAGACCAGGACCCGGAAAAGGATGCCGTCCTAAAAGTGTAGGGTCCATTCCCAAACTTTTACCTACTCCTCTTACTTCATCTTTAAAAAGCATTCTTAAAGGCTCTAATAAATTCAACTTCATGTAGTCGGGTAATCCTCCAACATTATGGTGAGATTTTATAGTAGCTGATGGGCCGTTTACAGATACAGATTCAATTACATCGGGATAAATAGTTCCTTGACCTAACCATTTTGCATTTTCGACTTTTTTTGATTCAATATTAAAGACATCAATAAATATTTTACCAATAATTTTTCGCTTTGTTTCTGGATCAGATATTCCCTCTAAGGCTTCTAAAAATTTATGCGAAGCATTAACTCCCTTAATATTAAGCCCCATACCTGAATATTGCTTAAGAACCTGTTCAAATTCGTTCTTTCTNAATAAACCATTATTTACAAAAATACAGTTAAGATTTCTTCCAATAGCTTTATGAAGTAACATGGCGGCTACAGACGAATCTACTCCTCCCGAAAGACCAAGAATTACCTTATCATCTCCAACCTTATCTTTCACTTCATTTAATGTCATATCCACAAAAGAGTCAGGAGTCCATTCTTGTTTTACAAGGGCTATATGGACTAAAAAGTTTTCTAAAATCTTTTTTCCATCTGAAGAATGGTAAACTTCAGGATGAAACTGAATAGCATAGGTTTTTTCACCAATAATTTTGAAAGCCGCATTTTTAATAACTTCTGTACTCCCTAGACATTCTGCTTGATTAGGTAGCTTAAGAATAGTATCAGCATGACTCATCCAAACTTGACTATTTGAAGACACACCTTTAAATAAGGGTTCTTTATCATTGAATGAAGAAAGTTTTGCTCTCCCATATTCGCGAGACTTAGATGGGCTTACTTTTCCTCCAAAAAAGTGAGCTAAATATTGGGCTCCATAGCAAACACCTAAAAGAGGTACCTTTCCCTTAATCAGACTTAAATCGGGATGGGGAGCATCTGGTGATCGAACTGAAAAAGGAGATCCCGATAAAATAACTGCCTTAAAGCTTGAAATATCAGTAGGAGGATAATTGTAAGGATAAATTTCACAATAAATAAAAAGCTCTCTAACTCGACGAGCAATTAATTGAGTATACTGAGAACCGAAATCGAGAATTAATACTTTTTCTTGCATGAACAAAAATACAATTAAATGCAAGGCTTTAATACACAATTATAAATTTAATAAACAAGAATTGTTAATATTCGATTAAAGTGAAGTCAGAATTTAAAGGGTCTAAGCAATTTATAAGCGAAGGAATCATTTTCTCTCCAATTTCTAGATAAAAAGTAAAAAAATTTAAACTGCGTTCTTGAAGTTGATCGTTTGGGAATAGCTGTTCGTGTATTAATGATAATCTAGATATGTGATCTGAAAGTTTACGTTTTTGCGCTTTTAGTAATCGCTTTTCTAAATAATCTAGACCCTTCATTTGTTTTTTTAACTGAGCATTTACTGCTCCTTCAAAGGATTTATCTGTTTCGTGCACTAAAGAATGAAGGTAATTAAACTGATCATTAAGTTTAGTTTTAAGAAATTTTAAGTCTAGATCAATACTGCTGATCTGTCGAATCTTTTTATTAATTAATTCATTTCGTTTTAAAAACAAATCTGATGTAGATAAATCTAGTTTGTCTATTTTAATTTTCAATTTCTCTGAATAAATCAAAGCAGAATTTCTTAACAAAAGTGAAGGAAATGGTAAGTTGTAATAATCAAAGTTTTTTTTCAATTGAAACCAATAACTTATTTCAGCAGCTCCTCCNACAAAAAATAAATTAGGTAAAATCAGTTCTTGAAATAAAGGTCTTAAAATTACATTAGGAGAAAAACGCTCAGGATATTCTTTTAAAGTTTTAAAAAAAGCCTCTTTGGTGAAATTTAGATCGCCCCCGATTAAGGAAAAACCTTTATCATTTTTTTCAATCCGAAAACGACCCTTCGAAGTCAAATAAAATAGATTTATCTCTCGTGGATTAACTTGAGGGCTATATTTTTTATTGTATTTTTTTTTAATTAGATCAATTTGTTCAGTCACTTTATAAAAAGAAGTATTATTTGTTAATTCATCTTTGACTATGGGTGAAAAAAGATTTTTGAGATCTTTTTTATTTGGCTCAATAATGACAAGCCCATAGTCTCCAAAAAGTTGATTGACCAAATCAAAAGTTGCTTCGGATAAATTTTTTGCTTTACGGTAACTTTTTTTTAATAATTGCTTAATGAAATTAACATCAGATTGATTTCCTAAATGAGCTTCAAATAGGTCTAATTCTTTTTGTAAATCAGTCAAAGGCAAGTCGCCAACAGCACCTTCCGATTCTGTTTTCCATTGAATTTTGTTATCCTGAAAAAGGAAACTATTAATCTCTTCAAAATCATGATCTTCGCTAGCCATCCAAAATACTGGTATAAAGTCTGATTCTGGATTTTTTATTTTAAGTTGCTTACATAGATTAATAGTACTGATTATTTTATAAATAAAATAAAGAGGTCCTGTCATCAAGCACAATTGATGCCCAGTAGTTACAGTAAATGTGTTTTCGTTAGCAAGTAATTCAAGATTTTTACTGACTTCTTTTTTAGGGAATTGTTTTGCGTATTGGGCATTAAGTGAATTAACCAGTATTTTTCGTGATTTTTTTGAATAACTATCCTTTTTAAGTTTAATTTGGTTTTGTGAATTTTCTAAATTAGGGTAGTTCCCATAAAAGTCTTGTAAGTTTTTATTTTTGCTCAGATAATCACAAATTAATTGAGAAAAACGGCCAGTATCTTTTAATGAAATGTTTTGCTTACGCATCATACAATTTATGTAAAGATATTCGTTTTTTGATAAAAAGAAATTTATAGTTTGGTTAGAAAGTGTACTTTTAAATTAAAAATAATTCTATGTTTCCCTGGAAATTATCTCTACTACTAATTATTTTTTCAAACATTATCACTGGACAAATAAAATCCCCAGGTGATTTTCTTGGACACGAACTTGGTGATCAATTTAGTAGACATCACCAAATTATTGATTATTTTNAGCATTTGGAAGAAAATTCTTCTCAAATTCAATTGGTTCCTTACGGGAAAACTATAGAAGGTCGTTTATTGCAGTTAGTCTTAATTACAGATCAAAAAAATATTCAAAATATTGAGAATATTAGAACTGCTCATCTTCAGGATAGTGGCTCAGTAATTGGTTCAAAAAATAATGATATAGCTATCGTTTGGCTTAGCTACGGTGTTCACGGAAATGAATCATCTAGTTCTGAGGCGGCTATGAAAACGGCCTATGCTTTGTTGACCAAACATAAAAATTGGTTAAAAGAGACAGTAGTTATTTTAGATCCATGTATTAATCCAGATGGAAGGGATCGGTTTGTAAATTTTTATAATCAAACTAAAAGCACACCTTATGATCCAAATCGAAAAACAAGAGAGCACGAAGAACCCTGGCATAGCGGAAGAACGAATCACTATATTTTTGACCTAAACCGAGACTGGGCTTGGCTTACTCAAAAAGAATCTCAACAAAGAATCAAACAATATAACCGATGGTTACCTCATATTCATGTAGATTTTCATGAACAAGGAATTAACAGTCCTTATTACTTTGCTCCAGCTGAAGAGCCACTGCATGAAGTCGTTACAGAGTTCCAAAAAAACTTTCAGGAAAGTATCGGAAAAAACCATGCAAAATATTTTGATAAAGAAGGATGGTTTTATTTTACTAAACAAACCTTTGATCTTTTATATCCAAGCTATGGAGATAGTTATCCCATGTTCTTAGGAAGTATTGGAATGACCTACGAACAGGCAGGAGGTGGAGAAGCTGGATTGGGTNTNAATAACGATGAAAATATCTTNCTTACACTTAAAGATAGAATAAAGCATCATTANACAACTGGAATTTCAACAGTTGAAATAGCATTTAAAAATAAGTCNNTNTTAATTAAAAATTATAAAACTTTNTTCNCNGATAAAAACTTNAAATANANAAACTTNGTANTTGAGGGNAATGAAGANAAATTGANTGAAATATCAGATTTTTTTGATAAACATAAAATNAANAGTGAACGATTATTAAAAAATACNTTAGTACGTGGTTNTNATTATCAAGAACNTAAGAATACAANAACCNNTTTTTCNAAAAATGCTTTAGTTATTTCAACNAATCAAATNAAAGGAAAAATNGCTCATGTTTTATTGGANCCTANAACAAAGCTTAATGACTCTCTTACATATGATATTACAGCTTGGTCACTACCATATGCATATGGTNTNAAGGCAAGTGCTACNNGNGAAATTCTAAANACTATTCCTTNTAAAGCAAAAAAGATTGNATTTGATCAAANNGATATTNGTTTNTATGGGTANGCNCTTCCATACAAAAGCTTCANGGATAGTAAGTTTTTAGCNGTACTTTTAAANGAGGGTCTNGGAGTTAGAATAAATACTATTCCAATAACTAATAGTGGNAAAAACTGGGAAGAAGGCTCTATATTTATNTTAAAAGGNGATAATTTANAAAATGAGAACTTCACAAATNNATTAAAAAATTTAGCNCAAAAATATAANCGCATAATTCACCCTATNCAAACTGGGTATTCAGATAAAGGACCNGACTTNGGAGCTGANGAATTGAAACTAATTAAGGCACCACGTGTAGCANTATTTAAAAATGATTTTACATCATCANATAGNTANGGTGAAGTTTGGTATTTTTTTGAACAACAATTAGAATACCCTCTTATGCAAGTANATGAAAATNGNTTAGAAAAAATACTTNCCGATATAGATNTACTAATTATTCCTGGTGGTAATTATNATNNNTGGTCAANTATAAGGGNAGAAAAAAAAATTNATGAATGGNTAAAAAATGGAGGTAAAATTNTTGCTCTATCTGAAGCNTTAAACCTTTTTTCAAATTCTGATAACNTTAATTTAAAAAAGAAAAAAGANCCNATTAAGGACAATACTGGAATTCCTTACTCAAAAGTGAATCGGAATGAAATTAGTACAATTACAACTGGGAGTATTTTTGAAGCAAGTATTGATAAAACGAACCCACTAGGTTTTGGTATTTCACGTTATTACACCTTAAAATTAGATGCTGAAGCTTATTATTTTTTAGAAAATGAGGGTAATGCCTTTACACTAAAATCGGATGCAAAACCTATAGCAGGATTTGTAGGTTACCTTGCCAAAGAAAATCAAAAATCATCTTTACTTTTCGGACAAGAACAATATGGTGAAGGTGAGATAGTTTACTTAGTGGATAATTTACTTTTTAGAGGTTTTTGGTACAGTGGGAAACAGGTGTTTTCAAATGCAATTTTTTTTAGATAGGAATCCCAACAAGATCATAATCCGTGGCTTCAATAATTTTAATGTCTACAAAATCTCCCAGTTTTAAATAATAATTTGTTGCATCAATCAGTACTTCATTATCTACATCTGGAGAATCCATAAAAGTTCGCCCCACATAATTAACCCCTTCTTTTCGATCAATCAAACATCGAAACTTTTTACCTAGAAAGTTTTGATTATGATCCCAAGAAATTTGAGATTGAATTTCCATAATAATGTTTAATCGTTCTTTCTTTACTTCATCAGGGACGTCATCTTTTAATTTAAAAGCGTGAGTATTTTCTTCATGACTATATGTAAAGCATCCCAATCGTTCGAATCGCATTTCTTTAACCCATTTTTTTAAGACCTCAAAGTCTTCGTCTGTCTCTCCAGGATAACCAACAATTAAAGAAGTTCTTATAATAATTCCTGGAACTTCTGAACGAAACTTATTTAAAAGTGCTGTAGTTTTTTCTTTTGTAATTCCTCGACGCATTGATTTTAGAATAGGATTAGCGATATGCTGAAGAGGTATATCAAGGTAATTACAAATTTTAGATTCAGTTCGTATTACTTCTAAAATATCCTCAGGAAAACCTGCAGGAAAAGCATAATGTAAACGAATCCATTCAATTCCATTAATGGCGACTAAGGATCGAAGAAGATTCGCTAAGCTCCTTTTTTTATATAAATCCAAGCCATAATAAGTTAAATCTTGAGCGATCAAGATTAACTCCTTAACCCCATCTTTTGCCAAATGTTTTGTCTGTTGAATTAGTCTTTCAACCGGTATTGAGTGATGCTTCCCTCGCATCAATGGAATTGCACAAAATGAACATGGACGATCACATCCCTCAGCGATTTTCAGATATGCAAAATGTTTAGGAGTAGTTAAAATGCGCTCTCCGACCAATTCATGTTTATAATCTGCGCCTAAAACTTTTAAAAGCTGGGGTAAGTCCGATGTTCCAAAATATTGATCTACTTGAGGGATTTCTTTTTTCAAATCTGGTTTATAACGTTCACTTAAACACCCCGTAACATAGACTTTATCAACCTTACCTGATTCCTTAAATTGAATTTGTTTTAGAATAGTATTGACTGATTCTTCTTTTGCATTGTCAATAAAACCACAAGTATTAATAACTACTATATTTCCTTTTTTTTCATGAACTACATCCTTTCCACTGGCTTTTAATTGCCGCATCAGAACTTCTGAATCATATATATTCTTTGAGCAGCCTAAAGTAATTACATTAATGGTATTTTTAGTTGTAGACTTTGTTCTCATGTTTATATAATAATAAAATTTAGTGTTTATTATAATTCTAGAACTTTATTTAAAAAGTAAAGTACTTCCTGGGTAACCAGATTATAACCATCACCACTCAAATATGAAGTAATAACATGGTCCCCCGCTTTAGGAAAAGCCATTTTAACTTTTAAGTTTTCTGGAGTCCCAAGTTGATCAAACATCTTTAACATGGCTTCAACCGAAACAACTTTATCTTGTAAATTTTTATTTTTAAAGTAATAACCCATAAATACGGGTTTTTTAAAATTCTCATAAGTAAATTTATTCATTTTTATATCTAAAAATTTCTGCATATGAGTTAGACTCTCTAAGCGTGTCTTTGTTGTCCAATATTTCTTTTTTTCAGTTGTAGCATTTTTCCAAATATGGTAATTACCTCCTTTAACTAAACGTGCTATTTGAAGTCCCCAAGGCATGGAAAGCAATTTAGAAAGTGGATCATAAACGGCTATATTTGGACCAAAAAGACATACGGCTTTAACATTAGGATCTTGACCTAAACTTAAAGATAAGGTTCCTCCATGAGAAGTTCCAAGGAGAATAACTTCTTCTCCTAATTGTTTTGCAACAGCAATAGATTCCTTGGCTGATTCCCAATAATCGTAATTATTAAAATTCAACATTGGTTCTTTCTCTTCTAACCCATGTCCAAATAAGCGAGGAATATAAAGATTTGCAGATAAAGCTTTTGCAATGTCACGATGGACGGGATCTCCCTCCATGCCTGAAGCTGTGAAACCGTGAAGATATAACACACTATATTTAGTTTTTTGAGGGATTGAGTCATTGAAAATAATTTTGGATGCATTTCCCGGGCGCACATTACCTAATGAATTTTCTTTTTCTTTAATCCAATTATTAAGAGTAATTAAATCTGAAGGAACAATAACTGCTCCCGTCTTTAATACTGGGGTTTCTACTCGGGGACCTATTAGATAAATAGCGCCCAATAATAGAATAAAAATAGAAATACTCTTTAAGATTTTCATTTATTTATGTATTTAGCTAAATAAAGTCTGAATAAATTTTTGAGGATCAAAATCCTGTAAATCTTGAATACCTTCTCCTACTCCAATGTATTTAACTGGAATTTGAAATTGATCAGTAATACCAAGAAGTACACCCCCTTTTGCTGTTCCATCAAGTTTAGTTATTGCTAAACTAGTTACTTCAGTTGCAGCGGTAAATTGCTTTGCTTGTTCAAAAGCATTTTGACCGGTAGAACCATCAAGTACCAACAATACCTCCTGAGGTGCATTGGGAATAACTTTTGACATTACTCGCTTTACTTTGGACAATTCATTCATTAAATTTATTTTGTTATGAAGTCGCCCTGCAGTATCAATTAAAACAAGATCTGCATTCTGAGCTGTTGCAGCTTGTATCGTATCAAAGGCAACTGAAGCAGGATCACTTCCCATTTTCTGACGAACTAAGTGAACACCTGCACGATTTGCCCAAATTTGTAATTGATCAATTGCTCCAGCACGAAAGGTATCTGCAGCACCTAAAATTACTTTTTCTCCTTGGGCTTTATATTGATATGCCAATTTGCCAATAGTGGTTGTTTTACCAACACCATTTACTCCTACTATCATTACTACGTGTGGTTTATTCCCTTCAAAAGTTTTATCGTCAACATTTTTATGAATCAGTAAATTAGAAATTTCTTCTCTAAGCATTTTAATCAATTCATTAAATCCAAGGTACTTTTCTATTTTTGTTCGCTCTTCTAAAGCATTTATAATTTTTATGGTAGTTGATACTCCAACATCTGATTGGATCAATATTGCCTCAAGTTCGTCAAGTATATCTTCGTCAATTTTTGTTTTACCAACAATTACTTTACCCAAGCGAGACAAGAAAGACTTTTTGGTATTAGCGAGGCCTTCCTCTAGTTTTTTCTGATCTTGTTTTGAAAAAAAGTCCTTTAATTTTCCCATTTTCTATAAAAATAAAAAAAGCTACCGATTAAGTAGCTTTTTTTATTTTGTGAATTAAATTATTATTTCTTATTCAGCCAATCTGAGACTAAATCTGGAGAAATTATGGTTTCAACAAAGCTGTAATAGTTGCTACCATCTTTTTTTACCATTTTAATTGCTTTTGTTAGTCTTTTTGAACCTGTTTGTAATGTTGCTACGGATTTCTTTGCCATACTTATTTGATTTCTTTATGAACCGTCATTTTTTTTAAAATGGGGTTAAATTTTTTAACTTCTAGCCGCTCAGGGGTATTTTTTTTACTTTTAGTCGTAATATAACGAGATGTTCCAGGTTTTCCTGTTTCTTTATGCTCAGTGCATTCCAATATAACTTGGATTCTATTTCCTTTTTTTGCCATCGAATTAAGCTTTAAAATTTCTTTTATCTCTAGCTTCTTTCAAAACAGCAGAAATACCTTTTTTGTTGATTGTTTTTAAAGTTGCTGTTGATATAGAAAGGGTTATCCATCTGCTTTCCTCAGGAATAAAAAAACGCTTTTTAATGATATTAGCGTCAAAGCGCCGCCTTGTTCTGTTCAAGGCTTTTGAAACATTATTTCCGAACATAACGCGCTTTCCACTTATTTCACAAACTTTTGACATAGTTGTCTACTTTTAACGTGGGTGCAAATTTACTGTTTTTTAAACAGTATCAAAATTGTTTTTTGAAAATTAAATAGCTTTTTAAATCAAATGCTTAAAAAGCATCTCTAAGGCCTTATTTACTGCTTTACCTATTATTCGTTCGCGATTTTTTCCAAAGATGAATTTCTCACTAAAAATGTTTGTTTCAGATGCGATCGCTATCCATACCGAACCTACTTCAGCATTAGAGTCACCCCTAGAGGGACCTGCATTTCCAGTAGTTGCAATTCCAATACTTGCACTAAATTTATTACGGACTTTTTGAGCCATAGCTTCAGCTACTGACTTACTAACTACTGAATCTTGATTAATTAAATCTTGGGAAACATCAAGTAAATTAGTCTTACTCTGTGTATGGTATGTGACAACACCACCTTTAAAATATTGAGAAGCCCCTGGTATTTTTGTCAATCGAGCTGCAATTTCACCACCCGTACAACTTTCAGCTGTTGCTAAGCTAACTTTTTTCGATAAAAATAAAGCTTGTATTTTTTCCTCAAAAGAATTTTTATCTTCAAATCCAACAAAAATATCTTTTATAAAGGGTAAAAGTTTTTCTATAATTAAATCCATTCTTTTTTCTAAAAGAAATTCGTTAGACCCTTTTCCAGAAATTCTAAGACGTACTCGGCCTAAACTGGGTAAATATGCCAACTTTATATCGTTAGGAAGTGAATTTTCCCAGTCGATTATTCGCTCTGCAATAGCACTCTCTCCTAGACCATATGTTATAAGGGTTTTATGTAAAATGAATGGACGAATAAAATGGTTTTGAAGAGAAGGTAAAACTTCATCCCTAACTAAGGCTTTCATCTCAAAGGGAACCCCTGGGAGCGAAATAATGACTTGTCCCTTCTTTTCAAACCACATTCCAGAAGCAGTACCATAGCGATTTTTTAATATTCTTGCTTTAGAGGGTAGTAGCGCCTGTTTTCTGTTTTCATTATTAATAGGGGTAGTTACATATTTTTTAAAAATCTCCTCTATGTGAGATAAAATTTCTTTATTTTCAACTAAGGTGTCGTTAAAATAAGTACATAGAGTATGTTTTGTTAAATCATCTTTAGTTGGACCTAAACCACCTGTCAGAATAACAAGTTGAGCACGGTCATAAGAATCTTCTAAAGCACTTATAATAGCTTTTTTTTTATCTGATATACTAGTTATTTGCGTAACCTCAATTCCAATTCTATTTAATGCTTTTGCTAAATAAACAGAATTAGTATTATTAATTTGACCAATTAAAATCTCATCACCTACAGTAATAAGTTCTGCCTTCACTTTATTTAATTTTTATTGAAAAAGCTTTTCGACCTTCCAAGTGTCCAACTAATATATCATTTTCTGACACAGGGCCAACACCTGCTGGAGTACCTGTAAAAATAATATCACCAATTTTAAGAGTAAAATATTGGGAAATATAGTTAATCAATTCATCAATTTTCCAAAGCATTTTTGAAGTATTACTGTCTTGAACAACATGTTTATTAATCTCAAGGGTAAAGTTCAATGAATTTATATCTCTAAAATCTTTCCTAGAAAACCAATCTCCAATCAGTGATGAGCCATCAAAGGATTTTGATATCTCCCAAGGTAATCCTTTATCTTTTAACTGGTTTTGTATTTTACGTGCGGTAAAATCAATCCCCAAACTAATCTCATCGTAATATTTATGAGCAAATTTAGTTTGGATATGTTTACCAATCCTGTTGATTTTTACCAAAACTTCAACCTCATAATCAATCTCTGAAGAAAAATGAGGAATAAAAAAATGTTGATTTTTTTGAATAATAGAAGTGTCTGGTTTTAGAAATAGAACAGGATCTCTAGGTTTTTCATTACTTAATTCCTCAATATGAGAAGTATAATTTCTTCCTACACAAATAATTTTCACAATTTTAATCTTTAGTATTCATAGATTCTAGTCTAATCTCGGTAAGTATTTTTTTGGTATATCTTGGGAAATCTGCATTTAGCACCCATCCAAAATAACCTGGCTCTTTATCTAAGATCTCTGTCACTTTTTTTCCTTTATATTTACCAAATCCAAAGCATATTTCTTCGTCATTATTGTAAACTAAAAAACCAGCAAAATCAGCTGTTTTTCTCCTTAAACTGAACTGGTTTAAAAAGTCTACGTTTGGTTCTAAGTCACTGTAGCGATCAAGTTGAGCCAACAGAACATCATGAGTTGCTTTGGTGTCAGCATAAGCAGAGTGAGCATTGGTAAGCTCTTTATCACAATAAAATTTAAGAGCAGCTGAAAGGGTTCGAGGCTCCATTTTATGAAAAATGGTTTGAACATCTATTGTTTTAATATTTTTAAAGTTAAAGGCTATTTCAGCTCTAAGAAATTCTTCAACCAGTAAGGGTATATCAAAACGATCAGAGTTAAAGCCGGCTAAATCACAACCTTTTAAAAAGTTGTGAATTCTTGAAGACTCCTGCTTAAAAGTAGGAGAGTCAGCAACAATTTCGTTAGTAATGCCATGTAATTTTGAAACTTCAGTAGGAATTGGTATTTCTGGATTTATGCGTATTTCTATTTTCTCTTTAGTCCCATCTGGTTTTAACTTTAGTATTGCAATTTCAACAATTCTATCCTTGCTTATTTCTGTACCAGTTGTTTCTATATCAAAAAAACAGATTGGTTTAGTGAGTTGAAGTTTCATTTGAATAAATTAATAAGGGAGAGACTCTTCCCAGTTTTCTAAATATTCGGCTACGCGTTTTACAAAAAATCCTCCCGTGGCTCCATTAATTATTCTGTGGTCATAACTATGAGAAAGAATTACCTTTTTTCTAATCCCTATAAAATCACCATTAGGTGTTTCAATGACAGATGGCATTTTTCGAATGGTTCCAATCGCTAAAATTCCAACTTGAGGTTGATTAATAATTGGGGTTCCCATTATAGAACCAAAATTTCCAATATTTGTAAATGTATATGTGCCATCTTGAACTTCCTCTGGTTTTAACATATTTTTTCTCGCTCGATCTGCCAAATCGTTTACAGCTTTTGCCAATCCAACTAGGTTTAAGTGATCAGAGTTTTTTATTACAGGAACTATTAAATTTCCATCAGACAATGCAGTAGCCATTCCCAAATTGATGTCTTTTTTAATTATAATTTTATCATTATCTAAGCTACTATTTAAAGCTGGAAAGTCGCGCAAAGCTTTTATTATAGCTGTCATAAAAAGCGGAGTAAAAGTTAATTTTTCATTTTCACGTTTTAAAAAAGATGCTTTAACTTTTTCTCGCCAATCCCATAAATCGGTAACATCAACTTCTATAAAGGATTGGACATGTGCAGAAGTTTCTAAGCTTAATTTCATATGGGACGAAATCAATTTCTCCATACGACTCATTTCAATAATTTGGTCTTTTCCAGTAATTATTGGTTGATTTAAAATTGGGAGCTTGGTTAATTTTGGTTGTTCATCTTTTTGGATTTTATCATCCGGAATGAAAATTCTTTTTTTTAAATAATCAATTAAGTCTTTTTTTGTTAATCTCCCATCTTTACCTGTCCCTGATATTTGATCCAATTCATCATGAAGAATTCCTTCTTTTTTAGCAATGTTTTTTACTAAAGGAGAATAAAATCGATTACCATTTTTTATTGGTTCTTCTAATGGAGTTATAATATTTTTGATGCCTTTTTCTAGTTCACCTGCAGCTATTTCTGGATCATTTTTTTCTTCAATAGGAGTTTTTGATTCATCAATTTTAATTTCTGGAACTATTATTTTCAAATCTTCATTTGAAGGAGTTGGACTATTTTCTTTTTTAATTTCTATTACAGCTAAAATCTGTCCTATTTCAACAACCTCGTTTTCTTTAAATCGCTGTTCTAAAATTATCCCTTCCACTTCAGATATTATATCAGTATCAATTTTATCTGTAGCAATCTCAACTATGGGTTCATCTAAAGATACCTTTTCTCCTGTTTTTTTTAACCATTTGGTTACTGTTGCCTCTGCAACACTCTCACCCATTTTGGGTAATTTTAAATTATATTGTCCCATAGTAATTTGTAATGCAAAAGTACCAAAATTTGACGTGGAAAAAAGATTTTATTAATCGATCTATTGATTCTTTTGAGATTCAACTTTTTGTGAAAGAAGACTCAAATGGTACACGAGCTAAAATTGATCTACCTAGAGTGACTTCATCGGTGTATTCCAACTCATCGCCAACAGGAATTCCTCTGGCAATAGTAGAAGTTTTAATCTGGTAGGGTGATAATAATTTATATATATAAAAATTAGTTGTGTCCGCTTCCATCGTTACACTTAAAGCAAATATAACTTCATCAACTGATCCTCCTTTCACTTTATCTATTAAAGAGTTAATATTTAAATCATTTGGGCCAACACCTTCCATAGGAGAAATAATTCCACCTAACACATGATAAATACCTTGAAATTGTCCAGTGCTTTCTATCGCCATTACATCTCGTACATCTTCAACAACACAAAGTAATTTTTTGTTACGCTTTGGGCTAGAACAAATATCACAAATTGGATGATCTGAAAGATTGTGACAACTAGAACAAAAAATTACATGTTCTCTTAGTTCATTGAGGGCATTAGAAAGCAATTGAGTATTTTCTTTTGGTTGCTTTAAAAGATGTAAGGCAAGTCGAAGAGCAGTTCTCTTTCCTATCCCAGGTAAAAGTGAAATTTCCTGAACTGCATTTTCAAGTAACTTTGAAGAAAAATCCATATGCAAATTTACAAAAAACTAGGTTGCAACTACTTTTGTATATTGCCCCTTTAAAATTAAATAATGATTACACCATTATTCATCCTAAGCCTCATTATTGGCTATTTTGTTGTTCTTATTAGCATCTCTTATTTTTTTGTAAAGGAAGATTCAAATGATGTCTTTTTTAAAGCTAATCGTAACTCTTCCTGGTATTTAGTTGCCTTTGGGATGGTTGGTGCCTCGTTGTCCGGAGTAACATTTATATCTGTTCCAGGCTGGGTAGATGCTTCTCAATTTCATTATCTTCAAGTGGTTTTAGGCTATTTTGTAGGTTATTTTGTAGTTGCATATTTACTCTTGCCTATTTACTATAAAAATAATGTTACATCTATATACGAATATCTCTCTATAAGACTTGGTAAAAGGAGTCATTCTGCAGGAGCATTTTTTTTCTTTATCTCAAGGGTTTTGGGGGCTGCTTTTAGGTTATTTCTTGTAGCTATCGTATTACAACAATTTATTTTTGATGCTTGGAATGTACCTTTTGAAGTTACAGTAATAATTTCCATTTTACTGATTTGGATTTATACACAAAAAGGGGGTATTAAAACTATTGTATTTACAGATACCCTTCAAACAGCTTTGATGATTTTATCAGTAATTTTATCTATAAAATATATTAACCAGGCACTAAATTGGTCTTTCTTTGATTTTCTTTTTTCTGGCGAATTAGATAATTATAGTGACGTTTTCGTTACAGATTCACTTCTTAGTCGAAATCATTTCCTAAAGTCTTTTATTGGGGGTGCGTTTGTAACAATCTGTATGACAGGTTTAGATCAAGATATGATGCAAAAAAATCTGAGTTGTAAAAATTTAAAAGATGCTCAAAAAAATATGGTTTTCTTTAGTATTGTTTTATTCATCGTTACTGGACTCTTTATGCTCTTAGGAGCTTTACTTTTCATTTATGCAAACCAACAAGGTATTTCTGTTCCCCTAATGGATGGAAGTGCAAAAACTGATCTTCTATTTCCAGAAATTGCCTTAAATGGAGATCTTGGTTTTACTGTAGCAATAACTTTTATTTTAGGTTTAATTGCTGCAGCTTATAGTAGTGCAGATAGTGCATTAACATCATTAACCACTTCTTTTTGCATAGACTTTCTAGATATTGAAAAGTATGAAGTTATTAAACAAAAAAAAATACGTAAAAAAATCCATATTCGAATGAGCTTATTATTGATTTTAATAGTAATTCTGTTTAAGTATATTTTAGATAGAAATGTAATTGATGGTCTTCTTACAGTAGCTGGCTATACATATGGCCCATTATTAGGTCTTTTTTCTTTTGGAATTTTTACTAATTATAAAATAAAAGAGCGATGGCTTTGGCTAGTTATTCTAATAGTATTGATATTTGTAAGTATATTGGGTTTTTTAGATTCTAACCTTCTGGGTGGCTACCAATTAGGTTACGAGTTGTTACCTTTAAATGGTTTACTTACATTTTTAGGTTTGATATTGATTCGTAGAAAGTAAGACCAAATTACACGCATTCTCCCAAAAAATTCCTCTTTCACTTAGTTTCTTAGAAAAAATTATGTTTTCAGTTCCNGGATTAAAAATTACACGTTTAGGTTTTAATCTAAAAATGAAATCCATATATTCTNCTTGTTTTGGTGGAGAAAGATAAAGTGAAACAGTATGAATATCTTNTTGAAATGAAAATGGAGGTACAATTTTGACATCAGCAATCTTTCCTTGTTTAATTCCCATGGGAATAACTTCTATATCAGCCTCTAATAAACGAACTACTGCTTGAAAAGAATAACGTTGATTATTTGTAGAGGCACCAAGTACTAGGGTTTTATAATTTACCATTGAATGATTATACTTCCCCAAGTAAATCCACTTCCAAAAGCAGCCAAAACAACTTTACTCCCTTCAATTATTTTACCTNCTTCCCATGCTTCAGTTAAAGCAATAGGAATTGATGCGGCAGTAGTATTGCCATAGCGCTGAATATTATTAAAAACTTGATTGTCATCAAGACCAAACTTTTTTTGAACATATTGAGCAATTCGTAAATTGGCTTGGTGGGGAATTAACATATCAATTTGATTTGGTTCCCAGCCAACTTTTTTTAATCCAGCATTAATTACTTCAGTAAAACGAACTACAGCATTTTTAAAAACAAATTGACCATTCATATAGGGGTAATATGAGACATCTTCAGGATTATTATCTTCAATTATCTCCGGGATCCAGCGACCTGTAGCAGGACCAATAAGGGAAAGTTCTTTAGCATGCTTACCTTCAGAGTGTAATTGTGAATTTAAAACGCCAACTAAATTATTTTCTTCTCGAGTCATTATAATAGCACCTGCACCATCACCAAATATTACTGAAATATCTCTACCTCGTGTAGTCATGTCAAGCCCTCCAGAATGGAATTCTGAACCTATGACTAAAATATTTTTGTACATCCCTGTTTTTATAAATTGATCTGCTGTAGCTACAGCATAAATAAACCCTGAACATTGCATTCGAATATCCATTGCAGGGCAATCTGGAATNTTTAAGGCCTCTTGAACCAATACCCCAGAACCCGGAAAATAATAATCTGGACTTAGGGTAGCAAATAAAATCAAATCAATATCTTGTGCTAACAAACCTGAACGTTTAATTGCCATTTTAGAAGCTTCAACACCCATTGATGAAGTTGAATCATTACTCCCCTTAGAAATATGTCTTCGCTCTTTAATTCCTGTACGTTCTTGAATCCAAGAATCTGAAGTTTCCATAATTTGTTCTAGGTCGTAATTAGTTACAACATTCTCAGGCAAATATTTTCCAAGTCCAATGATTTTTGAGTTATACATATTATTATTATTTAAATNGAAAAGTACATTTTTTTGAATAGGAAAANGAATTACTTTAAAAAGATNTTTTCTAATAATATTTTTATTACGAACTTTTATTAAAAAAATTTGATNGCAAATAGTGTCATCTTGTCACATTATTGATTTTGGTATTTTTTTTGTCTCTGTTANTATTAAATNANAACAATATGAGCAAGGGTAAAATAAATGTCGCAGTGGAAAATATTTTTCCATTAATAAAAAAATTTCTTTACAGTGATCACGAAATCTTTTTAAGAGAACTAATATCNAATGCTACAGATGCCACAACTAAAATTAAACATTTAAGCAGTCTAGGAGAANTTAAAGGAGACTTAGGTGATTTAAAAATTGAAATCAAAGTTGACAAGAAAGGAAAAAAATTGCATATCTCTGATTCTGGAATAGGAATGACTANAGATGANGTTCAAAAATATATAAATGAGGTAGCCTTTTCGGGTGCTGAAGAATTTTTAGATCAATATAAAGATTCTGCCAAAGACAGCGGTATAATAGGCCACTTTGGTTTAGGTTTTTATTCAGCATTTATGGTTGCCGAAAAAGTAGAAATAATCACAAAATCTTATAAAAATNAACCTGCTGCACATTGGATTTGTGATGGCTCACCAGAGTATAGTATAAATAAGTCGAAGAGAGAGGCTAGAGGAACAGAGATTATTCTTCATATTGATAAAGACTCTAAAGAATTCTTAGAAAATTCTCGTATTGAAGGGCTCCTTAAGAAGTATAATAAATTTATGCCAATTCCAATTAAGTTCGGAACCAAAGAAGAAACACTACCTCTTGCTGAAGGAGCAAAAAAAGACGCANAACCTGAAAAAATTACTNTAGATAATATNATTAATAATCCTGACCCTGCTTGGACAAAAAAACCATCAGATCTTAAAGACGAAAATTATAAGTCTTTTTATCGAGAGTTGTATCCAATGCAATTTGAAGAACCTTTATTCAACATTCATTTAAATGTAGATTACCCATTCAATTTAACCGGTATTTTATATTTTCCAAAGCTGAATAATGATCTTAACATCCAAAAGGACCGTATTCAACTTTATCAAAACCAAGTTTTCGTGACAGATAATGTTGAAGGAATTGTTCCAGAATTTCTTACCCTGCTTCGAGGAGTTATTGATTCGCCAGANATTCCCTTAAATGTTTCTAGAAGTTACCTTCAAGCCGATGGAGCNGTTAAAAAAATNAGCAATTATATTACACGAAAAGTGGCTGACAANTTGAATAGCTTNTTTAAAAANGATCGTAAAGGATTTGAAGAAAAGTGGAANGATATNAAAGTAGTNATAGAATACGGAATGTTAAGNGAAGATAAATTTTATGANAAAGCTGATANTTTCGCANTNTACCCNACTACTGAGGGAGAATTTTTTACTTTTAANGANCTTAAAGAAAANATCAAAGANCAACAAACTGATAAAGATGATAAANTGGTAATNTTATATGCNTCAGATGTTGANGCTCAACANAGCTACATTAANCAAGCNGATTCTAAAGGATATAAAGTTCTTTTATTNGATTCTCCAATAATTGGTCATCTTTTACAAAAAATAGAGGGNAATAAAGAAAATATNTCTTTTGCNCGTGTAGACGGAGATACATTGGAAAACCTCATTAAAAAAGATGAAACAGTTATTTCAAAAATTTCTGACAAGGAGAAAGAAAGCTTGAAACCAATGATTGAAGATATAGTTAAAGAAGGTGGATATACAGTCCAACTTGAACCATTAGATAGTAAAAGTTTACCTTTTGTATTAACCCAACCTGAATTCATGAGAAGAATGAAAGAAATGCAACAAACTGGTGGAAGCGGTATGATGGGCAATATGCCTGATATGTATAACTTAGTTGTAAATACGAATCATGAATTAGTTGGGCAAATCCTAAACACAAAAACAAAAAAGAAAAAAGAACGACTAATTCAACAAGCATTAGATCTTGCTAAACTTTCACAGAACTTGTTGAAGGGAGAAGCCTTGACACAATTTATTCAACGAAGTGTTGACTTGATAAAATAAAAAACCGCCCGAAGGCGATTTTTTATCTGGAAAATTTGAAAATGATAAGACCAATCGTACTTCCTAATGATGGATCAATTGTTGAATTACAAGGCGCCCGTTTACGTTATTTTGACACTTTCTTTTCAGAAAAAGAGTCTGAAAAGTACTACAGGAAAATTAAAAATGAAATAATTTGGCGACAAGATTCTATTACTGTTTATGGGAAAACCTATCCTCAACCTCGACTGACAGCTTTGTATGCAAATAACTCTATACCCTACTCATATTCTGGAATTACAATGTATCCACATCAAATCACACCAACTCTTTCCGAAATCCAGAAAAAAGTAGAACAATTAAGTAATATTAAGTTTACCACAGTACTACTCAACCAATATAGAAATGGTAAAGATAGTAATGGTTGGCATGCTGATAATGAAAAGGAGTTGGGTGAAAATCCCACAATTGCCTCATTGAGTTTTGGAGCAGAAAGATTTTTTCACTTAAAACACAGAACTAAAAAAGAACTAAGGTTAAAAGTTTCTTTAAAATCAGGAAGTTTATTAGTAATGGAGGGAGAGACTCAAACTCATTGGTTACATCAAATTGCTAAAACCTCTAGGGAAGTATCGCCAAGGATCAATCTAACTTTCCGGAAAATTATTTAAAAATGTCGTCAAGGATAAAAGCCAGACGAATACCTGCTTTTAGCAATTGTAAACGAATAGTATCAAAATTTTCATATCGATATCGATAACCTAAATTTCTTTCCTTGGGTAAACCTTTATAAATCTTATTAGTAATTGCATGTGTTTCGTCAATCCAAATAGAAATTGAACTAGATACAATCTCTTGTTTTTGAATTTCAGATAGTACTGGTAAATTATTTGCCAATTCAGTATAACTTAACTGACTGGAATTTATCATGTCACTATCCCAAAGCCGATGAAGATTTGAACTTTTACCAAACCATTTTATTTGAATTTTATTTCCTCCCAGGTCTTCTTTCATTCCCAGATGTAATGGCTGATGTAAATCTCCAATAAAATGAACTAAGAGCTTCAAATAAAATTGATTATCTTCCTTTGAAGCTGTTTTACTTTTTAATACTTGAATACATTTATCAATAGCTTTAATAATGTCCCCTTTAGAGTTTTTCTTACTGGATTCATAATTCTCATCTAATTTCATATTTGCATAATGCCAAGAATTAAAAGCTTTATATCGATCATCCGATTTAATCTCATCTGCATAAGTGGAAATATAGGCAAGTGAAGCTCCCTGTAAGAGATCTTCAATCTCAGTTTTTGTTTTTTTAGAGATATTTTGAGCAGCCACCTCTCCAACAGTACGATGACCAATTGCTCCCCAATTCAAAAATTTAAATGAAGAAATAAAAAAACTTAAAATAATAACGAATGTAGCTTTCATTTTGCTAAAATTTTGATCCAAATTTAAACCTTATATTTAATGTACTATCTTATTGTAAAAGATTAGTAATTTTACCCTACAAAAAAAACTTGTTGGAAAAGCAAAAATTTTTTCAGTTTTTCTTATTACTATTTTGTATTATCACTTATAGTCAAGAAAAAGAAATGGAATTTTTAGTTCCTGTTATCCAATCTGATATAGTTATCGATGGTATAGGAAATGAAAAACAATGGAATAAAACAGAATGGCAGTCTGAATTTTGGCTATGGAGGCCAAATGATAGTTTAAAAGCAAGTAAGCAAACTAGATTTAAAATTTTAAGAAGTGAAAAAAATCTTTTTGTTTTAATAGATTTATTTACTGATGGAACTAAGTTTGTAACACCAAGTTTGAGACGTGATTTCGACACATTTGGTGGAGACACTATTACTCTTCTATTTGATACTTTTAATGATGGGACCAATGCATTTTCGTTTACGACAAATCCTTTGGGATTGAAAAAAGAAGGTCTTATTTCAGGTGGAAATCAAAACTATAGAACTGATAGGAATTATTCATGGGATACCAAATGGCTTGTTGAATCTAAAATATATGAAGATCGCTATTCAGTTGAAATTAAAATTCCACTAACATCTCTGTTTTATAATAATTCTAGTAGTTTCTGGCGTTTAAATATTTATAGAGGAAATGCACAAAATAATGAATATAGTGTTTGGGCAAGAACACCTCAAAATCAGATTATTGGAAATTTAGCCTTTATGGGAAAAATGGTTTTTGATAAACCACTTAAAAAGGCTCGAAATCCTTTATCAGTAATTCCATACATAAGTGGTATGAGCCAAAAAGATTTCTTAAATAAATCCTCTGCTTCTAATTCAGGATTAGGTGGAGATGCAAAAATTCCAATTGGGAATGCCCTAAATTTAGATTTGACTTATAATCCAGATTTTTCTCAAGTTGAAGTTGACGACCAAGTAGTTAATTTAACTCGTTTTGCGATTGCATTACCTGAAAAACGGCAATTTTTCACTCAAAATGATGATCTTTTTAAAGATTTTGGATCCACTAGAGATGTTGTTCCGTTTTTTTCAAGAAGGATTGGGGTTGCTAAAGATTTGGAGGGAAATACTATAGAAAATAAAATAATAGCAGGTGTACGTTTAAGTGGAAAATTAAATTCTAATTTGAGGCTTGGTTTTCTTAATATAATTACTGATGCAGATATTAAAAATGAAATTCCTTCAAACTTAAATACTGTTTTTACACTAAGACAAAAAGTATTTGACAGATCAAATATTAGTTTCTTTTTTTTAGACCGAACAGCTAGAGAAGATTATGATTTTTTAAATAATGAAGAGAAAAAAAATAGTGTCACTGGAATTGAGTATAACTTGGCCTCAACTGATAGTAAGTGGACAGGACGAGCTTATTTTCACAAATCATTCACAGAAGGTTTAGATGGAGATGATCAAATTATAGGCATGCGAATTAATCGGAATACACTTAAACAACAAATTGGAATGGAATGGGTTCACGGAGGAGAAGATTTTCGATCAGATCTGGGCTTTTTTAGAAGAACTGGATTTTTAAAACTTTCTCCTGAATACACCTATAGAATATACCCTAAAAACCCTAATGTAATAAGTTATAGTTTCACACAAAGAGGTTATTTTGTGTATGACACTGCAAGTGAATATTTAATGACAGATAGGGTTTTTATTTCAACCATTAGAAAGAGTTTTCTAAATTTTAGTAGCCTCTCACTAGACTATACAAATCGTTACATTTACTTAGTTAATGATTTTAATCCAACCCGAAGTTCCGATGGAGTTTTTCTCCCTTCTGGCTCAGATTATTCATATGGTGATTTAGAACTTTCATATCGCTCGGACCGTAGAAAATATTTAAACTTTGATTCAAAAATTTCCTATGGGACCTTTTATAATGGGACAAAATTTACTGTTGAAAATGAAATCAAATGGAGAAAACAACCCGTTTTAAATGCAAGCATGATTATGAATTTTAATTCAATCGAACTGCCAAGACCGTATTCGTCAAAAAATATTTGGCTAATTAGCCCAAAAATTGATTTTACATTTACAAAATCTCTTTTTTGGACTACTTTCATTCAATATAATTCTCAAGGGGAAAACTTAGGAATCAATTCTAGATTGCAATGGCGGTTTGCTCCCCTATCTGACTTGTTTATCGTTTATAACGATAATTATATAAGCACAGATAATTTTTCTCCAAGATATCGTAGTTTTAACCTAAAATTAACATATTGGATAAATATTTAAAAAATGATAAAGTTTAACCCTGCCTTTTATATAATTTTTCTTGGAATTTTAGTTATCTGTTGCGATAAAGGACAAAAAAAAGATCCTGATAATCTTATGATTGTGGAAGGTAGCATTCAAGGCCTCAGAAAAGGGACTTTATACCTGCAAAAGTTACAAGATACTCTTCTTATAAATATGGATTCAACCTTAGTCAATGGGATATCAGATTTTAAATTTCGTATACCTATTGAGACACCAGAGATCTTTTATCTATATCTTGAAAAAGAAGATGGGGACAGTTTAAATGACCGTATATTATTTTTTGGAGAAAAAGGTACAATTCAAATTAAAACTCTTTTAAAAACTTTTGAAAGTAGTGCAAAAATTACAGGATCTAAAAATCAAGAATTACTTCAGGAGTATCAGTCATTTAATAGAAAATTTAATGATGAAAATTTAGATTTAATGAAAGAATTTTATCAAGCTCAGATAGACGATAAGCCAAAAATTATTGATTCTTTGCAAAAGAAAATAGACAATCTTTTGAAAAGAAGGTATCTATATACAATTAATTTTGCGACTCAAAATGCAGATGAAAACCTAGCTCCATACCTTGCATTGACTCAAGTTTATGATGCAAATTTGTCTTTACTTGACTCCATAGCGATTAAAATGACGAAAGAAGTACGTAATTCAAAGTACGGAAATGAATTTTTAAATTTTATAGAAAAACGGAGAGCTTTGGAAAATTAAAACTATAATGCTGCTGATTTTTTCAACAAAGATTCCATTGCTTTTTTTCGCTCATTTTCAATAGCTTTAAATTTCCCTTTCAAGTCCTTGCCACTTACTGCATTAATTTTCCCAATCAAGTCATCGAAAACTTGAATTGCTTCTTCAATTAATTTTTCACTTTTTGTTAAATCCCCATCTGGATTTGATAGTTCCCACAGATAAATGTCTTCTATTAGATCACCTATATCGTTATTAATTTCTTTTTTAAGCATTTTGATACTTGGCATGGTTTTGTGAATGTATGGTATGTTAAGATATATATTTTTTTAATTGAAATTATAAAAAGAAAATTATTTTTTATCCAGAATAACTCACATAGTTCCGAGGTGTTTCATATAAAGTCACAGCTAGTTTATGTCTAGGGTTCATGTGAGGTTTTAGTAAATCGTAAATAACAATTGCAATATTTTCTGCTGTAGGTATTTTACTTTGAAACTCCTGAACTTCTTCATTAAGGTTCTTATGATCCATCTTATCCTCAACTTCAGCTTTTATTAAATCTTTTAATATTTTCATATCCATTACATAACCCGTCTCTGGGTCAACATCTCCTGTAACATGGACGATTAACTCATAATTGTGACCATGAAAATAAGGGTTGGAACATTTACCAAAAATATTTTCGTTTTTTTGATCAGACCAATCCTTTCTATATAATCTGTGTGCAGCATTGAAATGTGATTTTCTACTAATTGTTACCATCGTTTTTAGTATTAATATATTTATAGAACCGATCAAAAATAATTTTAAACCAAACAGTAAAATGTTGGGGGTTATTTTTTATTGAATTTTTGATCTGTTCAAGACTCATCCATTTCCAGGTCGCCACCTCATTAGTGTTGATTATAGGAGAACCATCAAAATAGCCAAGAAGAATATAATCTAACTCATGTTCAGTCAGACCATTTTCAAAAGGTGCTTTATATATAAAACTAAAAATTTCTTCTAAGTGTGTTGTAAATCCCATTTCTTCTTTAAGGCGACGTTTCCCTGCTAATACATTTTCCTCATCTTCTCTTTGATGACTACAACATGTATTCGTCCATAATCCAGGAGAATGATATTTATGCATGGCACGCTGTTGAAGCATTAATTCTCCTTTTTTATTTAGAATAAAAACTGAAAAGGCTCTGTGTAATAATGCTTTTTCGTGAGCTTCCATCTTGGACATAATGCCAATAGGATTGTCATTAACATCTACTAATATTACTTTCTCTTGTTTCATGCGATTCAAAATTACCCATAATTTCATCAAAAACCTATTGTCCTTGATTTCGTCAAGGTTATTATTTGTAATACTTTTGTTAAAACTACAGCTATGGGATTTTTAGAGGAAATTAGTAAACGAAGAACATTTGGAATAATTTCCCACCCAGATGCAGGTAAAACAACACTTACAGAAAAACTATTACTCTTTGGTGGTGCTATACAGGAGGCAGGCGCAGTCAAGTCAAATAAAATCAAAAAATCAGCTACAAGTGATTTTATGGAAATCGAGAGACAAAGAGGAATTTCAGTCGCAACCTCAGTTTTAGCCTTCGTTTATAAAAACAAAAAAATAAATATTCTTGATACACCTGGACATAAAGATTTTGCTGAAGACACTTTTCGTACTCTAACAGCTGTAGATAGTGTTATTGTTGTAATTGACGTTGCAAAGGGTGTCGAAGAACAGACTGAAAAGTTAGTAGAAGTCTGTCGAATGCGAAATATTCCTATGATTGTCTTTATTAATAAATTAGACCGAGAAGGTAAAGATGCTTTTGACCTTTTAGACGAAGTTGAACAAAAACTTGGCTTGAGAGTCACTCCTCTCTCAATTCCAATTGGAATGGGTTATGACTTTAAAGGAATTTATAATATCTGGGAACAAAACACTCAGCTTTTTTATGACGATCAAAAACATATAATTGGGAAAAAGGTAATTTTTGACTCAGTTGAAGATCCCAAACTAGAAGCTGCTATTGGAACTGATCTTTTTACTACTCTAAAAGAAGAATTAGAATTGATTGATGGGGTTTATCCTCCATTTGATCGAGCTAATTATTTAAATGGTAAGCTACAACCAGTTCTATTTGGCTCTGCCTTAAATAATTTTGGAGTAGAGGAACTACTCAACTGCTTTGTAGAAATTGCTCCTGAACCACTTCCAAAGTTATCAGAAGAGCGAATGATCAGTCCCTATGAAAAAAAGTTTAGTGGATTTGTATTTAAAATTCATGCAAATATGGATCCTAATCATCGTGATCGATTAGCCTTTGTTAAAATTGTATCTGGAACTTTTGAACGCAATACTCCCTATCTTCATGTTAGAAATAATAAAAAACTGAAATTTTCATCACCTAATGCATTTTTTGCTGAAAAAAAAAAGATTATAGATGTCTCTTTTCCTGGAGATATAGTTGGCCTTCATGATACAGGAAATTTTAAAATTGGTGACACTTTGACTAGTGGTGAAAAACTTAATTTTAAAGGCATTCCAAGTTTTTCACCTGAGCATTTTCGTTATATCAATAATAATGATCCAATGAAAGCAAAACAACTTACTAAAGGAATTGATCAATTAATGGACGAGGGTGTAGCCCAGTTATTTATACTTAATCTTAATGGTCGTAAATTAATTGGAACTGTTGGAGCTCTTCAATTTGAAGTAATCCAATACCGCTTACTTAATGAATATGGTGCTAAATGCTCTTTTGAAAATCTTAATGTTTATAAAGCATGCTGGGTTGAAGGGAATGAAAAAAGCACTTCGTTTCAGGAATTTAAACGTATCAAACAAAAATTTCTGGCAAATGATAAAGCTGGTCAACTTGTATTTCTATCGGAATCAGCGTTTTCATTACAGATGGTTCAAGAGAAATATAAAGAAGTACAGTTTCACTTTACCTCCGAGTTTTAAACATTGTAATCAAAAATCTTATAAAAAAACTGAGCATTATAAATTATGCTTCTCCAGTAGGTCCAAAATTTAAAGGAATGTTTGGAGGTTCGTTAGTTTTTATGATACCATTTACATTTTCAAATCTTTGAATATTATCTTCCAAAGCTTTTTTAAAACGTTTAGCATGCTCTGGGGTAAGAATAACCCTTGATTTTACTTTTGCTTTTGGAGATCCTGGCATTACTGTTATAAAGTCAACAATAAACTCGGACCCAGAATGATTTATGATTGCTAAGTTAGAATAAATGCCGTCAGCAATGTTTTCATCAATAGAAATATTCAATTGTTGCTGCTCTGAAACTTTTTTATTACCCATTATTTTAGAAAGTAATTTCTTCTTCTTTATCTATCAGTAAACTTGTATACTCTTCTTTAGAGCCTACAATAACATCGTTATAGGCACGTAGTCCTGTTCCAGCTGGGATTTTGTGTCCAACAATAACATTTTCTTTTAAACCTTCTAAAAAGTCTACTTTTCCATTTACAGCCGCTTCGTTCAATACTTTAGTAGTTTCCTGGAAGGATGCTGCAGAAATAAAGGATTTAGTCTGAAGTGAAGCGCGAGTAATTCCTTGGAGTTCAGGTTTAGCAATGGCAGATGTAGCTTCTCGGGCAATTACTAAAGATTTACCTTCTCTTTTTAACAAAGAATTCTCATCCCTGAAGTGCCTAGAAGAAATTATTTGCCCCTGCTTTAAACTTTCAGAATCTCCTATCTCCTCTACAATCTTCATTCCATATAGAGAGTCATTCTCCTTCATAAAGTCATATCTAAAAATCAATTGATTTTCTAAGAAAATGGAATCTCCTGGATCTATGATTCTAACTTTACGCATCATTTGACGAACAACCACTTCAAAGTGTTTATCATTAATCTTTACACCTTGCAGACGATATACTTCTTGAATCTCATTTACAAGATACTGCTGAACTGCAGAAGGTCCTTTAATATTTAATATATCTGAAGGTGTTATTGAACCATCGGATAAAGGCATACCTGCCTTTATGAAATCGTTTTCTTGAACTAGAATCTGGTTAGATAGCTTTACCAAATATTTTTTTATGTCTCCAAATTTAGACTCAACGATAATTTCTCGATTTCCCCGTTTAATTTTACCAAATGATACTACACCATCTATTTCAGATACTACTGCTGGATTAGAAGGATTTCGAGCTTCGAATAACTCAGTTACTCTAGGTAAACCACCAGTAATATCTCCTGACTTGGAAGATTTACGTGGAATTTTTACTAAAATTTTTCCTTCTTCGATTTTTTCACCTTCATTTACAATAAGGTGAGCTCCTAAAGGTAAATTATATGAACGTAAAATGTTTCCTTTATTATCTGCAATAGATAATGTCGGTATTATTTTTTTATTTCTTGATTCAGAAATTACTTTCTCTTGGAATCCAGTTTGCTCATCTATCTCTACTTGGTAAGTAATCCCCTGCTCTATATTTTCAAAAACAATTTGTCCAGTAAATTCTGAAACAATTACACCATTGAATGGGTCCCAACTGCATACTGTTGCACCTTTATTTAATTTTTCTCCATTTTTAATATGAAGTGAAGATCCATAAGGAATATTATTTGTACTTAGGACACTTTTAGTTTTAGCATCAAGAATTTTGATCTCTGAGGTTCTAGAAATTACAATTTCAGCGTCTTCTCCATCAGCATCTTTACCCTTAACAGTCTTAAGGTCTTCTATTTCAGCAATTCCACTAAACTTTGTAATTAGTTTATTTTCCTCAGAGATATTACCTGCTACACCGCCAACATGGAAAGTTCTTAAAGTTAACTGAGTTCCAGGCTCCCCAATTGACTGAGCTGCAATAACTCCAACTGCTTCGCCTCGTTGAACCTTTTTGCCTGTAGCCAGATTTCTACCGTAACATTTTACACAAATTCCATGTTGAGCGACACATGTTAATGGCGAACGTACTTCTATAGATTCAATTGGAGTTTCATTGATTAATTCTATATGTTGCTCTTTAATTTCTTCTCCAGAAGGAACAATCACTTCGTTTGTTCTTGGATCAACAATTTTGTGAAGAGTAACACGTCCCAAAATGCGTTCTCCAAGTGTCTCTACGATTTCCTCATTCTTTTTAAGAGCTTTGACCTCAACACCTCTTAAGGTACCACAATCTTCGATTGTGACAATAACATCTTGCGAAACATCATGAAGACGTCTGGTAAGATATCCAGCATCAGCAGTCTTTAAAGCAGTATCTGCTAATCCTTTTCTTGCTCCGTGTGTAGATATGAAGTATTCAAGTATAGAAAGTCCTTCCTTAAAATTAGAAAGAATTGGATTTTCTATAATTTCTCCTCCACCAACATTAGATTTTTTAGGCTTAGCCATTAATCCCCTCATTCCTGTTAACTGACGAATCTGTTCTTTTGAACCACGTGCTCCAGAATCTAACATCATATAGACTGAATTAAATCCTTGCTGATCTTCGCTAATACGCTTCATAGCCAATTCAGTTAATTTAGCGTTGGTTGAAGTCCAAATATCAATGACCTGATTATATCTTTCATTATTTGTAATAAGACCCATATTATAGTTACCAATTATACCATCAACTTGGCCATTAGCACTATCAATCATATCTAATTTTTCAGGTGGAATTATAATATCTCCAAGGCTAAAAGAGAGACCGCCTTTAAAGGCAAACCCGTAACCCATTGCTTTAATTTTATCTAAAAATTCTGCTGTTTCTGGTACACTTGTAACCTTTAAAATATCACCTATGATCTCACGCAAATTTTTCTTAGTTAATACAACATTGAAAAAGCCCGCAGCCTTGGGTACTACTTCATTAAATAGTACACGTCCCACAGTAGAGTCAATTACTTTATATTGAAGTTTTCCATCTTCGTTAATGTCATGAACTCTTATTTTAATCATGGCATTGAGATCAACACGTTTCTCATTGTAAGCGATATGAACTTCTTCTACTGAATAGAAAGTTAAGCCTTCTCCTTTGACCTTTAGTGAAGATGTAGATTTTCGCGCTTTGGTCATATAATAAAGACCCAAAACCATATCTTGAGAAGGAACAGTAATTGGAGATCCATTAGCTGGATTCAAGATGCTGTGTGAAGCTAACATTAAAAGTTGTGATTCAAGAATTGCTTCTGGCCCTAATGGCAAATGAACCGCCATCTGGTCCCCATCGAAGTCAGCGTTAAATGCAGTACATACAAGTGGGTGTAACTGAATTGCTTTTCCTTCAATCAACTTTGGTTGAAAAGCTTGAATACCTAAACGATGTAATGTGGGTGCACGATTAAGTAATACAGGATGTCCTTTCAATACATTTTCCAAAATATCCCACACTACGGGTTCCTTACGATCTATTATTTTCTTTGCAGATTTAACAGTTTTTACAATACCTCTTTCAATTATTTTACGAATTATAAAAGGTTTATACAATTCAGCGGCCATGTCTTTTGGCAATCCACATTCATATAATTTTAATTCTGGTCCAACAACAATTACAGAACGAGCAGAATAATCAACTCTTTTTCCTAGAAGATTTTGACGAAATCTTCCTTGTTTTCCTTTAAGAGAATCCGAAAGAGATTTTAAAGGTCTATTTGAGTCTGTTTTGACAGCAGAAGCCTTTCTTGTATTGTCAAATAATGAATCAACTGATTCTTGAAGCATTCGCTTTTCATTTCTTAAAATTACCTCGGGAGCTTTAATTTCAACCAAACGCTTTAAACGGTTATTTCTTATTATCACCCGACGATAAAGATCATTTAAATCAGAAGTTGCAAAACGTCCACCATCTAGAGGGACTAATGGACGTAACTCAGGTGGGATAACCGGAATCACCTTCATAATCATCCATTCTGGAAGGTTTTCTCCACGTTCGTTAGCATCTCGAAAAGCTTCTACCACTTGAAGGCGCTTTAAGGCTTCTGTCTTGCGTTGCTTTGAAGTTTCGTTGTTAGCTTTATGACGTAATTCGTATGAAAGTGATTTAAGGTCAATACGAGAAAGTAACTCAATTAAGCACTCAGCTCCCATTTTTGCTATAAACTTATCGGGATCACTATCTTCTAGATACTGATTCTCAGCAGGGAGTTGTTCCATAACATTTAGATATTCTTCTTCTGTTAAGAAATCCATAGTTTGTAAATCTTCTCCCTCATTGTTTTTTGCAATTCCCGATTGAATGACAACATAACGCTCATAATATATTATCATATCTAATTTCTTTGAAGGTAGGCCAAGTAAATAACCAATCTTATTTGGCAGAGAACGGAAATACCATATATGAGCAACAGGAACAACCAAATTAATATGGCCCACTCGGTCACGACGGACTTTTTTCTCAGTGACTTCTACACCACATCTATCACAGACTATTCCTTTATATCGGATTCTTTTATACTTTCCACAAGCACACTCATAATCTTTTACTGGACCAAAAATACGTTCACAGAATAGCCCATCACGTTCTGGTTTGTGAGTACGGTAATTAATTGTCTCTGGTTTTAAAACCTCACCACGAGAATTCCCAAGAATTACTTCAGGAGAGGCCAAACCAATTGATATTTTATTGAATTTTTTTTGTGTAATTATTTCGTTATTTCTAGCCATTGCTTAGTTTTTCTTGTTTAAAATTATTCTTCCAACCGGATATCTAGTCCTAGTCCCTTTAATTCATGCATCAATACATTGAATGATTCTGGTAGACCAGGTTCAGGTAATGTATCACCCTTTACTATGGATTCATAAGTCTTTGCCCTACCTATGACATCATCGGACTTAACAGTTAAAATTTCTTGTAAGGTACTCGAAGCTCCGTAGGCCTCGAGTGCCCAAACTTCCATTTCTCCAAAGCGTTGTCCTCCAAATTGTGCTTTTCCACCCAAGGGCTGTTGAGTGATAAGTGAATAAGGCCCTATAGATCGAGAATGCATTTTATCATCCACCATATGACCTAATTTTAACATATAGATAACACCAACCGTTGCGGGTTGGTCAAAACGTTCACCAGTTCCACCATCATAAAGATAAGTATGTCCATATTGGGGTACTTTAGCTTTTTCTGTTAGTTTATTGATCTGCTCAATACTCGCTCCATCAAAAATTGGAGTAGCATATTTTTCATTAAGATTTTGTCCAGCCCAACCCAATACTGTTTCATAAATTTGACCTATGTTCATTCTAGAAGGAACTCCAAGAGGGTTTAATACTATATCAACGGGTGTTCCATCCTCCAGAAATGGCATTTCTTCTTCACGTACAATTCGGGCAACAATTCCTTTATTTCCGTGGCGCCCTGCCATTTTATCTCCCACTTTAAGTTTACGCTTCTTAGCGATGTATACTTTAGCTAATTTTTTAATTCCTGCTGGAAGTTCATCACCAACACTTATAGTAAATTTCTCTCGGCGAAGACCTCCTTGGAGATCATTTTCTTTGATTTTATAATTATGAATCAGGTCCGCAATTAACTCGTTTATTTTAGTAGAAGTTGTCCAAGTACTTTTAGCTAGGTGAGTATAATCTTCAACTAAAGATAGGAGTTTCAAAGTATACTTTTTCCCCTTAGGAAGTATCTCTTCCCCTAAATCGTTAGTAATACCTTGGCATGTTTTACCATTAACGATTGAAAATAGTTTTTCCACCAAAATTAATTTAAGCTGATCAAACTTAGTATCATATAAGTTTTCAAGTGACTCTAGTTCCTGTTTGTCTTCGTTTCGCTTTCTCTTGTCTTTAACTGATCTCGTAAAGAGTTTTTTATCTATTACAACTCCACGAAGCGAAGGAGGTGCTTTTAGTGATGCATCTTTTACATCTCCTGCTTTATCACCAAAAATAGCACGAAGAAGTTTTTCTTCTGGAGTTGGATCAGATTCTCCTTTAGGGGTTATCTTTCCTATCAAAATATCCCCAGGATTAACTTCAGCTCCTATACGGATCATTCCATTTTCATCTAAGTCACTTGTGGCTTCTTCACTGACGTTTGGAATGTCATTGGTCAATTCTTCAGTTCCTAGTTTAGTATCACGAACGTCTATAGAGTACTCATCAATATGAATTGAAGTAAAGATATCCTGACGAACAACTTTTTCAGAAATTACAATCGCATCCTCAAAATTATATCCTTTCCAAGGCATAAAAGCAACTTTCATATTTCTCCCTAAAGCTAATTCACCTGATTCAGTAGCATATCCTTGACATAAAACCTGTCCCTTAGTTACACGGTCACCTTTGTTGATAATCGGTTTTAAATTAATGCAGGTACCTTGATTAGTTTTTCTAAACTTAATCAAACTATAAGATTTTAAGTTACCATCAAAGCTTACTAGACTTTGATCATCGGTAAAGTCATATCTAATAGAAATTTTTTCAGCATCTACATATTCTACAACTCCGTCATTTTCAGCATTAATTAAAACTCTAGAATCCGAAGCTACTTGTTTCTCTAGACCAGTTCCGACAATTGGAGACTCGGGTCTTAAAAGAGGTACCGCTTGACGCATCATATTTGATCCCATTAAAGCACGATTTGCATCATCATGTTCCAAGAAAGGTATCAAGGATGCAGAAATAGAAGCAATTTGATTTGGAGCGACATCTGTGTAATTAATTTGATCAGGCCCAACAACAGGAAAATCTGCCTGGTCGCGAGCAATAATTTTTTCATCAATAATTTTTCCTGACTTATCAAAATTGATATTAGCTTGGGCAATAAGATTATTTTCTTCCTCCTCAGCACTAAGATAAATAGTCTCTTCTAAATTTATTTTTCCATCTTTTACTTTACGATAAGGTGTTTCAATAAATCCTAAACTGTTAACCTTGGCATAAACTCCTAAAGATGAAATTAATCCAATATTTGGACCTTCTGGGGTTTCAATTGGACACAAACGTCCGTAATGAGTGTAGTGAACATCTCTTACCTCAAATCCTGCACGCTCTCGAGAAAGCCCACCGGGGCCGAGTGCAGAAAGACGACGTTTATGTGTAATCTCAGCTAATGGATTAGTTTGATCCATAAACTGTGATAATTGATTAGTTCCAAAAAAACTATTAATTACTGAAGAAAGTGTTTTAGCATTAATCAAATCAATAGGTGTAAAAACTTCATTATCTCTTACATTCATTCTCTCACGAATAGTTCTTGCCATTCTAGCAAGTCCAACGCCAAATTGAGAAGATAATTGCTCACCAACTGTACGCACACGCCGATTTGAAAGATGGTCAATATCATCGATTTCAGCTTTTGAATTAATCAATTCTATTAAATATTTTATGATTGTAATAATGTCCTGCTTAGTCAAAACTTGTTTATCCATTTCAACGTCCAAACCAAGTTTCTTATTCATCCGGTATCTACCAACCTCTCCTAAGTTGTAACGTTGATCAGAAAAAAACAGCTTATCTATAATACCTCTCGCTGTATCCTCATCTGGCGGCTCCGCATTTCTCAATTGACGATAAATATGTTCTACAGCTTCTTTTTCTGAATTAGTAGGATCTTTTTGTAGAGTATTATAAATTATAGCATAGTCCGACATATGTGCATCTACTTTATGTAAAAGAATATTCTTTACTCCAGCATCTATAATCTCATCTATATGTTCTTTTTCAAGAATTGTGTCACGGTCAATAATGATTTCATTTCGTTCAATAGATATTACCTCACCTGTATCTTCATCAACAAAGTCTTCATGCCAAGTTTTTAAAACACGGGCAGCAAGTTTTCTCTTAAGAACTTTCTTTAAACCTGTTTTGGTGACTTTAATTTCCTCTGCTAAATCAAAGATTTCAAGAATATCCCTATCATGCTCAAAGCCGATTGCTCTAAAAAGTGTAGTTACTGGTAATTTTTTCTTTCGGTCAATATAAGCATACATTACACTATTTATATCTGTTGCAAACTCTATCCAAGATCCCTTAAATGGAATCACTCTTGCAGAATATAATTTTGTTCCATTAGCATGGAAAGATTGTCCAAAAAATACACCAGGAGAACGATGTAGTTGTGAAACCACGATACGTTCAGCACCGTTAATAACAAAAGTGCCACTAGGTGTCATATACGGAATAGTTCCTAAAAAAACGTCTTGTACAATAGTTTCAAAATCCTCATGCTCTAGATCATTACAAAAGAGTTTTAATCGAGCTTTAAGTGGTACAGAGTATGTTAAACCTCTTTCTATACATTCCTGAATTGAATATCTTGGTGGATCTACAAAGTAATCTAGGAATTCAAGAACAAATTGATTTCTAGTATCTGAGATTGGGAAGTTCTCTTTGAATGTATTAAAAAGACCTTCAACATTACGTTCATCAGATTTAGTTTCTAATTGAAAGAAATCTTGAAATGATTTAATTTGAATATCCAAGAAATCAGGATAAGTTGGAGAGTGTTTTGTTACTGCAAAATTTATTCTTTGGCTCTGTTTATTGTGCATCTAAATATATTTTAATGATAATATTTTAATAAGGGTTGTCTCCAAAGAGATTTAGGCCTTTGGAAAATTCCAAAAGCCTAAATCCTAGGTTAGGATGATATTTGAGACTACTTGAGCTCAACTTCTGCACCTGCTTCTTCTAATGACTTTTTAAGGGCTTCTGCCTCGTCTTTAGCTATTCCCTCTTTAATAGGAGATGGTGCATTATCAACTAATTCTTTAGCTTCTTTAAGCCCAAGACCGGTTAATTCTTTTACTAATTTCACTACTGCTAGTTTAGAACCTCCAGCTGCTGTAAGGGTTACATCAAATTCTGACTTTTCCTGTTCAGTATCACCAGTGTCAGGGCCACCTGAAGGCCCAGCAACCGCTACTGCTGCAGCAGCTGGTTCGATACCGTACTCATCTTTTAAAATATCTGCCAACTGACTTACTTCTTTTACAGTCAAGTTGACTAGTTGTTCTGCGAATTCTTTTAAATCTGCCATTTTTACTAATTTTTGGTTTAAATTTTATTTTATTTTCGAGTGCGTAATAATTTTTGGTCAGGAATTAACGTTCTGAAAGTGATTTTAATATTCCAGAGAGTTTCCCACCTCCTGACTGAAGTGCTGAAACTACGTTTTTGGTCGGCGATTGTAACAATGTTATAATCTCTCCAATCAATTCATTTTTAGATTTTATGGCTACAAGAGCTTCAAGTTGTTCATCCCCAATGTAAATAGCTTCTTCGATGAAAGCACCCTTTAATATTGGTTTGTCTGACTTTTTTCTAAAAGATTTAATCACCTTTGCAGGTGCATTTCCCGATTCGGAATACATTAACGAAGTATTCCCTTTGAGAATTTCTCTCAGCTCACCAAAGTCATAGTTGGAAGCTTCCATAGCCTTGGCGAGTAAAGTATTTTTGACCACCTGGAGTTTGATGTTCTCTTTAAAACATGCACGTCTAAGGGCACTTGTTTGTATAGCATCAAGCCCTGCAATGTCAGCAAAGTAAAGATTTTTGATCTCTCCTAAAGCTTCTTTAAGATTTTCTATTGCATTATTTTTATCGTGTCTAGTCATTTCTTAAAATATTGTAAATTAATCTATATTGGTTTCAATAGAAATACCTGGACTCATAGTACTGGACATAGAAACACTTTTAACATAGGTTCCCTTTGTTGTAGAGGGCTTTAATTTCATTATTGTTTTTAATAATTCATCGGCATTATCAAAAATCTTTTCAGCGGTAAAAGATACTTTACCAACAGATGCATGAACTATACCAGTTTTATCAACTTTAAAATCAATTTTACCACCCTTTACATCAGAAATTGCTTTTTTAATGTCCATAGTTACAGTACCTGTTTTTGGATTAGGCATTAATCCTCGTGGCCCTAAAATACGTCCTAAGGGACCTAATTTACCCATAACACTTGGCATTGTAACAATTACATCGATATCTGTCCATCCATCTTTTATTTTTTGTAAATACTCATCAAGACCCACATGATCAGCTCCTGCTTCCTTAGCATCGGACTCTTTATCAGGAGTAACTAGGGCAAGGACACGTGCATTCTTACCTGTGCCATGGGGTAAAGTAACAACACCTCGGACCATCTGATTAGCTTTCTTTGGATCTACACCTAATCGGATTGCTAGATCAATACTTGCATCAAATTTTGTGTTTGTAATTTCTTTTACCAATGAGGAAGCCTCTTCAAGAGAATAAATCTTCTTGAGATCTAATTTTGATTTTGCTTCTTTTTGGTTCTTACTTATTTTAGCCATTACTTAACGTTAAAAATTAAAAGGGAGACTTACCAGAAATTTGGAACCCCATTGAACGTGCGGTTCCAGCAACCATTTTCATAGCAGATTCTACTGTAAATGCATTAAGATCAGGCATTTTATCTTCAGCGATAAGTTTTACTTGGTCCCAGGATACAGTCGCTACTTTGCTTCGATTAGGTTCACCAGAACCTTTTTTAGCTTTAGCTGCTTCCATTAACTGAACAGCAGCTGGTGGGGTCTTAATGATAAATTCAAATGATTTGTCAGAATAAACGGTTATTGATACTGGTAATATTTTGCCTGGTTTATCTTGAGTTCTGGCATTAAATTGCTTACAAAACTCCATAATATTTACTCCTGCAGATCCAAGTGCTGGTCCAACTGGGGGCGATGGATTCGCAGCACCTCCACGGACTTGTAGTTTTAAAACTTTACTAACTTCTTTTGCCATTATCTATTTTAATTTTAGGAAGATGTAGAATATAGAAGCGACTACATCATTCCTAATTTATTGTAACATTTATAACTTTTCTACTTGCATATAACTTAACTCTAAGGGAGTTTTCCTTCCGAATATTTTTACCATAACTTCAAGTTTACGTTTTTCTTCATTTACTTTTTCAATTGCTCCAGTAAAACCATTAAATGGTCCATCTATTACTTTAACTGTTTCTCCAACCGTAAAAGGAATTGATATGTGCTCTGTTGTTAGGGCTAATTCATCTACTTTACCTAACATGCGATTCACTTCTGCTTCACGCATGGGTATTGGTTCTCCACCTTTGGTTTCTCCTAAAAACCCAATAACATTTGTGACTGATTTAATGATATGGGGTAATTCCCCTGAAAGATTAGCCTTAACCATTATGTAACCTGGAAAATATGTTCGTTCTTTATTAATTTTCTTACCATTTCGAATTTGAATAACCTTTTCTGTTGGAACCAAGATATCTTCTACCAAGTGGTCATAACCAAAACGAGTAATCTCAGACATTATGTAGTCTTTAATTTTTGCCTCTTGGCCACTTACAGCACGAATAACGTACCACTTTTTATCACTTAATACTTTAGTCATTTTTATCCTATAAGATTAAAGTAAAATTGTATAATACGAGAAAGTACAGTATCTGCACCCCATATTGCTAAAGAAAATAAAATAGAGAAAACTAATACAATGACCACCAAACGCTGAAGTTCTGAACGTTCCGTCCATGAGACGTTATTTTTCAATTCCTCGAAGGAATCTTTGATGTAGTTAATCATTGCTGCCATCTATTATTTTTATTCAGCACGGGTTGAGAGGCTCGAACTCCCGACACCTGGTTTTGGAGACCAGTGCTCTACCAACTGAGCTAAACCCGTTTTCATTTAGCAAAAAAGGTATTCACCAGATATGAACACCTTACTCCCAATTTTAAAAACATTTTTACTTAGTCTAAAATCTCTGTAACCTGTCCAGCTCCTACTGTTCTTCCACCTTCACGTATTGCAAAACGAAGTCCAATACTCAATGCTATTGGTTGTATAAGGTCAACATTAATGGTCAAATTATCGCCTGGCATGACCATTTCAACTCCATCAGGTAATGCAATATTGCCAGTCACGTCAGTTGTTCTTACATAGAACTGTGGTCTGTAATTATTATGAAATGGTGTGTGGCGACCTCCTTCTTCTTTTTTCAGGATATATACTTCAGCCTTAAACTTTGCATGAGGAGTTACAGAACCTACTTTACAAAGTACCATTCCCCTTTTTATATCCGTTTTCTCTATACCTCGTAGAAGAATCCCTGTATTATCTCCAGCTTCACCTCGATCTAAAATTTTACGGAACATTTCAACACCAGTAATTGTGGATTTCATTTTTTCAGCACCCATTCCAATAATATCAATCTCATCACCAGTGTTAGCTACTCCAGTTTCAATACGACCTGTTGCAACAGTTCCACGGCCTGTGATAGAAAACACATCTTCTACTGGCATTAAAAAATCTTTATCGACGTCTCGCTTAGGAAGCTCTATCCAAGAATCGACATCTTCCATCAATTTTAAGACTGTTTCTACCCATTTTTGTTCACCGTTAAGTGCTCCAAGAGCAGAGCCTAATATAACAGGAGTGTTGTCTCCATCGTAATCATAAAAAGATAAAAGTTCTCGTACCTCCATTTCAACTAGTTCTAATAATTCTTCATCATCAACCATATCTGCCTTGTTGAGAAAAACTACAATTCTAGGTACACCTACCTGGCGACCTAATAATATATGTTCTCTAGTTTGTGGCATTGGACCATCAGTCGCTGCGACAACAAGTATAGCTCCATCCATTTGAGCAGCTCCTGTAACCATGTTTTTTACATAATCAGCGTGACCAGGACAGTCAACATGGGCGTAGTGACGATTGCTAGTTTGGTATTCTACATGAGAAGTATTAATTGTAATACCACGCTCTTTCTCTTCGGGAGCATTGTCAATTTGATCAAAGCTTTTCGCTTCAGAAAAACCTGCATCTGCAAGTACTTTAGTAATTGCTGCAGTAAGGGTAGTTTTTCCGTGATCTACGTGACCAATTGTTCCAATGTTTAGGTGTGGTTTCGACCGGTCAAATGTTTCTTTAGCCATAATTAATGTTATTTCAATGTTATTTTTAGGAGCGCAAATTTATTAATTTTTTTCGTTTCTTATATTGTTTTACTGTTTTTTTTAGTAATAAATACTAAATTTTTGAATCAATTATAATGGTTATATTAATTTTAGGAGTTTTTAAAAGTTAACTATGAATTAAATAAAACATAAGTTATCTCAATTATTTAATTCTAAAGTCCAACCAGTTTCATTTTTTGTTTCTTTGTCAAACAAAATAAAATAGCTCAATTGGTTATAATTAATTATGAATTTAGGCATTGTAATCCCCTGCTTTAATGAATCAAATAGATTAGTAGAGTCTGTATTTAAAAACTTTCTAAAAAAGAAACAAAAAACATCCATATGCTTCGTCAATGACGGTTCAACAGATAAAACATTCTTTTTACTGAAAAAGTTTCATTTAAATCATCCTAGTCGTATTCATGTAATAAATTTAAAAGAAAATAGAGGCAAAGCGAATGCTGTAAAAAAAGGGATGATTTTTTTTTTCAAACAAAAAAAATATAAAAAAATTGCTTTTTTAGATGCTGACCTTTCAACTTCTTTAGATGAATGTTATGAGTTGTCAAAAAAGATAAATTCAAAAACAAAATTTGTATTTGCTTCTAGAGTTAAAAAATTAGATAACAATATAAAAAGATATTGGTATAGATTCATAGTGGGACGGATTTTAGCAACCTTTATTTCTAGTATGCTTAATTTGTCAATATATGATACCCAGTGTGGTTGTAAAATTTTTAAATCTGAATTAACTCCAGTTGCTTTCAATAAACCTTTCCTTTCCCAATGGCTTTTTGATGTTGAGATTTTTTATCGTCTTAAAAATCATTTTGGAACTTCAAATCTAATTGATTTTTCCAACGAAAGCCCATTAAAATCCTGGATAGATACGGGAGATTCTAAAATCAAACTCAGTTATGCATTTTGGGTTTGGTTAGACCTTATAAAAATTTACAAATTTTATAGATGAAAAAAAATCAAGTTTTTTTATTTAATGAAAAACTTTTTCAGATTATTTTCTGGGGATTAGTTTCAATTAGGGCTGTCTTTAATTATGGTCTCCCTCTTATGGATAATACTGAGGCACGGTATGCAGAAATTGCTCGCATAATGACCGAAACACAGAATTGGATTGTTCCTCATATAGATTATGGTGTTCCTTTTTTGGCAAAACCTCCTTTATCTACATGGGCAAGTGCGATATGTATTAATATTTTTGGAGATCACGCTTTTTTTATTCGCTTACCGTATTTACTGTTAACTATAGGTGTTGGCCTTTTTTTAAGTCGATATGGAAAAACTACTTTTAAATATTTTCCTGGTGTCTTGCTTCTTTGTATTCCAGAATTTTATTTGCATAGTGGAGTAGTTTCTACAGATATGTTCCTCAGTTTTAGTATAGGACTAATAATGCTTAGTTTTTGGGAAGCAATTAAAGATGACAGTAAAACATATTGGAAATATCTGTTCTTTTTAGGGCTAGCATTAGGCCTTTTAGCTAAAGGGCCAATAGCAGTAATTTTAACATTACCGCCTATTGCACTTTGGTGTTTAATTACAAACAATATCAAGAGAGCTTTTAAAGCTTTACCTTGGATTCTAGGAATCATTTTATTATTTTCCATAAGCTTACCATGGTATTATCTAGCAGAAAAAAGTAATCCAGGTTTTTATGACTACTTTATCAAGGGGGAACATTTTGAACGTTATTTTAATCCAGGGTGGAAAGGAGATAAATACGGCTTTGTGAAACAACAACCTTTTGGAATTATTTGGATTTTCTTTATAATATCCATTTTTCCTTGGTCGATTTTACTAATTAATTTATTAATTAAAAGATGGACCTCGATAAAAATTAACTCATGGGCATTATTTTTATTAATTTGGATGTTTTGGATACCAGTTTTTTTTACCAGTTCAAAAAGTTTAATACATCCTTACATCCTTCCATCTTCAATTCCTGTTGCACTATTTATTGTAGATTATTGGGAAACTGTAAAAGCTAAAAAAAGATATCTGTATATAGGTTTGGGTATACCACTTATAGTTTTTTTTCTTTTTCTTTCTGGTTTGGCTCGTCCATTTTATGTAAATCATACAGATAAATATATTTTGGAAAATCTGAACCCAAAATCACCAATCTACTCTTTAAATAAAAAAACATATTCTAGCCAATTCTATACAAGGGGTTTAATAAAATTAATTGATAAAGAGAAACTAAAATATTTAATAAAAAGTGGTGCTACATTTTATATTCGAATTACTAAAGATACATGGGAAAAACTTGACCCAAATATAAAAAATAGACTTGAATTATTTAAAGGAAATAGTAAAGCTGGAATTTATCAAAGTTTACTTTCAAAGTAATTTGTTTGATATAAATTTAAAAAGCAAAAACACATTGATTAGAGGAGCTCGAAAGTGAAGCCTAAATTTTATCTTTATTCTTTTCTTACATTTTTATCTTCAATTCCATCTAGCATTAGATTTGAAAAATATGGGCCATTTTCAGTCATTGTAATAAACATAAAATGATCAAATTCTCCGTATTCGTTACCTCTTAATTTACTGCTACCTCCCATTGTTGCTAAAACAAAATAATCATTTTTATTTCTTTCATATAACTTATAATTATGATGATGGCCTGTGAAAACACTATGTTTTCTTCCTTTAAGTAGATTTTCGACTTTTAACCAATTTTTACCACTTTCTCTAAGCCATAGAGGTTGATGCATAAATATCATAGTCCAATCAACATTTGTATTTTTTTTAAGAATTTTTTCGACAAACTTAACTTGACTCTCTCCTAAATCAGGATTTTTTAGAGCAGTATGACCATGTTCTGAATTTAAACAAATAAACAAAACGTTTTTATATAAAAAATAATAATAGTCTGTTCCAAATCTTTTAAACCAATCATTTTCCATTACTTCATTAGTGTAGTCGTGATTTCCAGCAACATAAAAAAATGGCATTTCAAGTTTCTTTGTAAAAGAATTAAATTCTTGCCACTCAGTCTCGATTTTTTCAAGATTATCGGAATAACCGTTGATCAAATCACCTACACTAACAACGAATGCTGGTTGCATTAAGTTTATTTTTTCTATCCCTTTTTCCCAAATCCCTTTTCGTTCACCTCCAGTTCTATCGGTAACAACTACAAAATTAAATTTGTTTTTATAATCGTTTACTCTTTCAGAGGTCCATGGCTTATTTTTTGAATCGATTTTTTGTAATTGCAACTTATTTTGAGCAGTTATTTTAATTATTAAGAAAAAGGAAAATAAAAGGAGAATATTTTTATTCATTTATATTTAATAATGGTTAAAATTACTTTTAGTTTTTTTGTTGTGAAAACATCGAATCATTTATTTCTAAATTTGATAAGCACTTCAAATCTATTTCTTAAAAGATAACAAAATTAGGCAACTAGAATAATTAAAATAACATAAAAATTTAAATCAACTATTATTTTTATGCTTCCATATTCTAAATTAAATTTTGCATTTCATAACCCTAATATACAAAAAACTAATTCGATTAAAAGGGAGACAAATTCACTAACCTTAATTAACTCTTTTTTTGATTAATTCCCCTTTTATAGTCATTTCTAGTTTTGTTTACTTTGTCATTTCCTCTTTTTGGTAGAAGCATTCCTTTTCTATATTTTTTGTTAGTATTTAATTCTAAGTCTAAAGGTTTATCGACATTAATTTCACGGTATGCAATTTTCCATAACTCATTTATTTTCTTGAGTTTAAACTTATACAGAATTGGTGTCACAAATTCGGTATTAGTTCTCTGATTTGTGGTTAGTAAAGTCATATACTGTAATAAATGAGCAAATTCCTCTGTAAGCTCTAACATTAAGGTATTTGACATCATATGTCTTCTTTGTACATCATTTTTTATAAAAAAACTCATTCTTTCTTGACTACTTCTTATTTGCTCCTCAGATTTAATTTTATAAAAAACTTTTTCCCCTTTATTATAAATAACTCCAATAGCATCATCTGTAAATAAGGAAAAAAATTTATCTAAATTATTAGAATCCCAGTAAAACCCGTAAGCATCAATTACATCTCTAATGGCTATTCTATCAGAAACATTAAAATTTGTTTTTCCTATGTTATCTTGTGAATAGAATTTAGCGCAGAGTATTAAAAATAGGAGCAAAAATATTTTTTTCATTTTTAAAATTTTGGTTTAATAATTAACTAAACTATAAAAAAACCCCTCGATTAAGAGGGGGCTCGTATGATAATTCTAGTTTATGTTTCATTGAAAAACTAATAATCGACTGATTTGATAACACACTAATTTAGAAATTTAATTGTTATTAGATAAATTTATAATCTTTTTGCTGTTGTGACTTGATAAGTCTGAATGTAATCAACTTCACCTCTTGAAGCAAAATAATCTCTAAATGATTTTGTTTGTTGTATTTTTCTTAAAGTTAATTGAACATCATTTTGGTCTTTTCCGTAAATAATTAATCCATGAGTAGCTCCTGGTGTTCCACCTAATTCATAACTTACCAAGATCATTCTTCTACCATCAAGAATTTTTTCAGCAGCATTGGCATTTTTATCCCATGCTGATTTAAATTTTGTGGGTTCATGAACTCTTACATCATAAACTCTTGCTGTTGGATATTTTTCCCAATCTGCCCCTTCGGTAGAACTTAAAATAGAGCCAGAAGCACTATCTGGAGTGTTTGGGTGTGTAAGATCATTCATCTTTTCTCTCCACAAATCCCATTTCTGTTCACTCCACTGGTTTTCAGTTCCCCAATTTGATGGGTCCCCATAGACAACAATTCTATGAGTAACACCATTCTTGTAACCTACACCCTGAAGCATTATTCCTCCAGATTTCCATTTTCCACCTTCAGTAAAATCTGTAAAAAGTTTTAGAACGTTTGCTGCTTGACCCCTTTTAACATTCAAATTAAAAGATCTAAAAGAGTTCTGTGCGATTGTACTCAATGTAAATAAGAACATTAAGCTATATATGATTTTTTTCATTTTTATTGGTTTATGGTTAATAATTGTTAAATCTACAAAAAAACTTATTCGTTTAAAAAAGAAAGAAAAATTGTAATTGATTTTAGCGATAATTTTTAGCTTTAGTAAATGAAAAAAACATCAATCTTATTAGTTTTTAATTTGATTTTATTCATGGGATGTAATTCGGAAAATCTCCCCCCCAATATATTGTTTGTTATTTCTGATGATCAGTCTTATCCACATACAAGTATTTATGGTACAAAGTGGGTGAAAACACCTGGTTTTGATCGTGTTGCGAAGGAGGGCTTATTGTTCAGACATGCTTATACAACAAATGCGAAGTGCTCACCTTCTAGATCAACTATTCTGACTGGGAGAGACAGTTGGCTGTTAGAAGAGGCAACAAATCATGTCCCTTTTTTTCCTGAAAAATTTTCAACTTTCCCTGAAGTTTTAAAAAACAATGGTTACAAAACAGGAAAAACTGGTAAAGGATGGGCTCCGGGTATAGCATTGAAAAATGGAAAAAAAAGAAAATTAATCGGTGAAGATTATAGTATTTTGAAGGTTGAGCCTCCTGCTAAGTTTATTAGTAATAATAATTACTCCGAAAACTTTAAATATTTTCTTGATAAAGTAAAAGATAATCAACCTTTCTTCTTCTGGGTCGGTGGACTTGAGCCTCACCGTCGTTATGAATACCAGTCAGGAATAAGATATGGAAAAAAAGAAATCGAGGAAGTTGAAAAAGTACCAGAATTTTGGCCTGACTCTGATAATGTCAAAACAGATATTTTGGATTACGCATTTGAAATTGAATATTTTGATAGTCACTTAAGAATTATAATTGATGAATTGGAAAGAAGAAATTTATTAGAAAATACCATTATAATTGTTACATCAGATAATGGTATGCCGTTTCCCAGGGTAAAAGGTCAGGTATTTCCTTTTGACAATAGGTTGCCCTTAGCAATACGTTGGGGAAAGGGAATCAAAAATCCAGGAAGGATTATTGATGACTATGTAAGTTTTTCAGATTTTGCACCAACCCTTTTGGATCTAGCCGGAATTCAATCAACTGAACACGATATGAAAAACTTTTCCGGTGTAAGCTGGAAAACAATATTTAACGATATCCAAATTTCAAAAAAAAGAGATTACATGATTATTGGAAAAGAACGTCATGATGTTGGCAGAGAAAACGATCAGGGTTATCCTGTTCGGGCAATTATATCCGGACAATATTTTTACAGTATTAACTTTAAGCCTGAACGTTGGCCAGCTGGAAATCCTGAAACTGGGTACCTTAATACTGATGGTAGTCCAACTAAGACAGAAATTTTAAACCTTAAAAAGGAAGGAAAGATGTTAGAGTATTGGCGTCTTGCATTCGGAAAAAGACCTGAGGAGACCTTATATGACCTGAATAAAGATCCCAACTGCATTAAAAATATTGCTGAATACAATAAATTTTCCACTTTAAAGGATAGTTTAAAAAAAATATTAATTGACGATTTAACAAAAAATAAAGATCCTAGAATCCTCGGAAATGGAGATGTTTTTGACAATTACCCCTATGCAGAAAAACGAACTAGGGACTTTTACAACCGCTATATGAGTGGAGAATTATTAGATTCTGATTGGGTCAATCCAACAGACTTTGATAATTCTGTAAAATAGAGTTAAAAAAACCTGTTTACATTCTTTGATGAGTTTACTAAGAAAGGTTTTGAACGAATATCTATCCATGGAGTATATGACTAACAAATACCTTAATAATACTTACTTTTAAATAAATAGTAAATAATATTTAGATTTTTAGCTCATAAGGTATATTAGCTTTTAATTTGACCCTGAAGTTTTTCTCTTTGTAAACAATATCGGTTTGAGTATCGCTTTTTGATATCAACTGGAGGTGTTTTAACTCATTCCATTCCCATTTTAAGTCAACTTGGATATTTCCTCTAGCCTTAATTCCTTTAACCATTCCGTTTTTCCAATTAGGAGGTAATGCTGGAAGTACGCGAATGATACCAGGTTCGTGTGATTGAACTAAGAGTTCTGCAACTCCAGCAGTATATCCAAAATTACCGTCGATTTGGAATGGAGGATGGGCATCGAATAAATTTGAAAATATTGATTTTTCAAAAAGAAGCTGAATATGTTCTTGTGCCATAACTCCGTCTATTAATCGAGCCGCACAATTGATAAGCCATGCGCGGCTCCAGCCTGTTCCTGCTCCACCATTTTTAAGTCGATATTCCAGAGTTTTACGAACAGCATCAAATAATTTTGGTGTTTTCGAAAGACTAATTTGATCTCCAGGATGAAAACCATAAAGGTGAGACATGTGACGGTGCCCAGGCTCATATTCTGGATACTCACGATCCCACTCTAATATACGTCCATCTGAACCTAACTGAAAACCTGTGCGAAGTCTCATTAATTGTTGCTTTACAATTCCGATCAAATTATCTTTATGATTTAAAATCTTAGCTGCTTTCAAGTAATTGGTAAATACTTCTGTAATCACCTGTTGATCCATTGCGCTTCCCAAACAACTTGCTACAGGATTTCCATTGGTATCCAAATAACGATTTTCTGGAGATGTAGAAGGAGCAGCAATTAAAGTTCCATCTCGTTTATCTTCTATAATCCAATCACTGTAAAATTGGGCGACAGCTTCCATAGCAGGAAATGCTCGAGTTTTCAAAAATTCGATATCATTAGTAAAAAGATAATGTTGCCAATAATGTTGAATCATCCAGCCTCCAGCCCCAAAAGATGCCCCCCAGTAAGCGGTTGGTGCCCTTAGCCACGTGGGGGTCCATATATCCGTTGCGTGAGGTAAAAAAGATCCTCTAACTCCAAAGTTTTTTTTAGCAGTTGTTCTTCCATTTATTATTAATCGATCGATGAAGTCAAACAAAGGACTATTGAGCTCATCCAATTGAGTGAGGTTGGCGAGCCAATAATTCATTTGGAGGTTAATATTTAAGTGATAATCTGAATTCCAAGGAGCATTGATATGTGGATTCCAAAGACCTTGAAGGTTAGCGGGTAACGTACTAGGTCTGGAAGAGGCAATAAGTAAATAACGTCCAAAATGAAATAAAGTTTCTTGGAGTTCCAAATCTACAGTACCTTCTTTAATTGCCTTTAAGCGTTTGTCTGTGGGAATAGTTTGGAGTTTGTTGTCTGTAATTATGTCAAAATTAACTCTATTATACAGCATTTGATGATCTCTAACATGCCGACCTTTTAAATCTTCAAATGAATAATTCTGAACCTCACTGAGTTGATTAATATTTTCTGATTTATAGTTTTTGTGATAATAGGATGAATTAGAAACAATACGAAGTTCAATCTCTTTTACTCCTTTTAGTTCTATTCCATCTTCAACTGTTTTAACTGTTCCTCCATGATGATTTGGTTGGACTATAGTTTGAAATTGAACACCTTCTAAAATTGGATTTGATTTTGAATTAAAAGCTCCTTCTCGTTGAGTAACTTCCCCTTCCATAATAAGACAGCCCTTTTTTGTAAATGTTTTAGTAGTTGCTACTCCTTTATCTTTTGGTCGACTCAAATGAATAATACCATTTAATCCATTAGGATGTTCGCTTTTCAAACTGATAATTAAGAGTTGATCTGGAGCAGATACAAATGCATCCTGGGTTACTTTATATCCTTCGAATTTATATTTTACAGAAGTAATTGCCTCATTTAATTTTAAACTCCGTTGGTATTCTGTCGCAACGTCATGTTGAAGATTGATAAACAAATTACCTAAGGTTTGATGAGAGCGAACAACTGTTTTATTTGAAAATTTTTCTACTAAAAGTGAGTCAACAGCTGTATGATATCCTTGGACTAAAAGTCTTCTGATATTAGCTAAATCTTCTGGTGTACCTTCAGGATGATCCCAGCCCAAATTTTTAGGCCAAAGTGAGTCGTCATTAAGTTGAATACGTTCATTAATTGGATTTCCGAAAACCATGGCCCCTATACGACCATTTCCAATAGGAAGTGCTTCTTCCCAAACTGAAGCAGCTTGTTCATACCATAATAATTGTGGATAAGAATTAGAGTTATTCTTGTCACGATTACAACTCACAATTATAAGGAGAAGACCTAATCTTAAAAAATGATTTAAATACTTCATTATTAGAATATTTTAGGAAATTCGTTAGTCTCTAAATTTAAAGAAATAATTAGGAAATTAAGGGGAATAAACCTGTAGTATTACTTTATAGAATCTAATTCTCTTAAATCTTTATTCGTGCTACTGAATTTTATCAGTTTGCGTAGGATTTCTTAATTCAGGAGCAGAGACGTTTTTGTGTATTTCAGTTAAATTATTCCCTTGTATATCGTAAATGTCGCCTGTCCAAGAATCTATTACAAAAGATTCATTAACTGGAGATGGTTGATATCTTTTAGAGAATGATATTATAATTGCTGAAACAATAATGGAGGCAGCAATCAAAAGAGAAGATTTATTATTCATTTAGTAAATTTAGAAAAAAACTTTTATTTTTTTAAAGAATTAAATGCTTGTATATCTGTAGAGCCAATGACGAGATTTGAACTCGTGACCTCTTCCTTACCAAGGAAACGCTCTACCCCTGAGCTACATCGGCAATTAAAAAAGAAGAGCGAGAGACCGGGTTCGAACCGGCGACATTCAGCTTGGAAGGCTGACGCTCTACCAACTGAGCTACTCTCGCATTTAAGGGAAAATTTAATGTTGATATGAGTAAATATAAAACATTTTATAAATACAAAATTGTGGGGAGAGCAGGATTCGAACCTGCGAAGTTAAAAACAACAGATTTACAGTCTGCCCTCGTTGGCCGCTTGAGTATCTCCCCAGTTTCAATGAACGATTTAAAAAAATAATTTTAAGAGCCGATGGAGGGACTCGAACCCACGACCTGCTGATTACAAATCAGCTGCTCTAGCCAGCTGAGCTACATCGGCCTTTAGATTCCATTTTCATAAAATCGATTGCAAATTAAATGTTAATTTTTTTGCTATCAAAAGAAAAAAATGAAATTTTTATATTATTCTTTCTTTTTCCTTTCTTCTTATTAATATACGCTCTGCGCTTTCTGCGGCTAGGTTTATAGATTCCTCAAAAGACTTAGAAATTTTCTTTACAATAATGTCATCTCCAGGGATAATAATTTTTAGCTCTGCCCACTTATTAATACCATTTGATGTATTTTCAACTTTTGTGAAAATAAATACATCTATTATTTTATTATAGAATAATGAAAGTTTTTCAATTCTTGTTTTAGCAAAGGCCTTTAACTTTATATCAGCCTTATAGTTTATGGATCTAAAATTCATAGTCGCTATAAAATTTATTTTAAATTATTATTTTTCTCTCTAGGATGCGTTTTATTGTAAATTTCCTGAATCTTAGACATGCTGCTATGTGTATAATTCTGAGTAGCAGCTATACTGCTGTGGCCTAAAAGGTCTTTGATAGAATTTAAATCAGCTCCTTGATCTAGCATATGAGTAGCAAAGCTATGTCTTAAGACATGAGGGCTTCTTTTGGTTTTAGTTGATACTTTTCCAAGATAAGTTTTTACTGATTGATAAACAAATGAGTTAGAAAGCTTTTTTCCCTTTTCATTAACAAAGAAAAAATCGTCCTGTTTAATAATTTTTAATTTTTTTTGGAGTTGTAATAAAAGAGTCAGTTCATCTTTTATTTCAGGTAAAAGAGGCAGTAATCTTTCTTTGTTTCTTTTACCTAAAACCTTAATTAATCCCTCTGAAAAATCGATATTTTGATCTTTTAAATTAATCAACTCTGCTCTACGAATTCCTGTGAAGTAAAGAAGTTGAAGCATAGTACGTATCATTGATCCATTATAATTTTTTGGAAAAATATCGGAATCAAATAAAGTTTTGATTTCTAATTGAGAAAATGGTAAGGCAACTTTAGTATCTGTTTTAAGAGCTTTATGCTCTTTTAAAGGAGAAACCTCTACACTCCCAATGCCAAGAAGAAATTTATAATAGGATCGTAGCGCCGATACTTTTTTATTTACTGTTCTTGAACTATTTCCGGACTGAATTAAATATACTACCCAAGTTCTAATTTCACTGTAGGTTACTAATTTTAATTCGGTAGAAATATCTTCAGTTTCAAGAAAGGTCTTAAAAGCCAAAAGATCAGCTTCGTATGATTTAATCGTATGTTTAGAATATTTTTTTTCTAAAGAAATATATTCTAAAAAAGCAGAAACTGACATAATTATGCATTACATTATAAAGTTAAAAAACTTAGTTAAGTTAACGCTACTAGAATGATTAGAAAAAAGTCTTAAATATTCTCACTATCCCGCAAGTGCTGAATATATTGAGCCTTTTGGATCTTTTGACGATGCTTTACAGATGGCTTTACGAACTGTTTTCTAGATCGAAGTTGACGCATGCCTCCAGTTTTATCAAATTTTCTTTTAAATCGTTTTAATGCACGATCAATATTTTCGCCGTCTTTAATTGGAATTACTAACATAACAAAATACCTCCCTTCATAATATATACAAATATAATTAAAAGAACGAGTCAGGATACTTAAATTCTCGATTAAAGTTTAATCTTTTAATATTTTTCTAGCAATAACTACTTTTTGAATTTCACTTGTACCCTCACCAATTGTGCAAAGTTTAGAGTCTCTTAAAAATTTTTCAACGGGGAAATCTTTGGTAAAACCATAACCTCCAAAAATTTGTACAGCTTCATTTGCAACTTTTACGCATGTTTCTGAAGCAAAGAGTTTTGCCATAGCTCCAGCTTGGGTTACACTAAGATTTAGATTTTTCATTTCCGATGCTTTTTGGGTTAATAGAGACGCTGCCTCAATTTCAGTTACCATATCTGCTAGTTTAAAAGATATTCCTTGAAAACTACTTATTGGCTTTCCAAACTGCTTTCTTTGTTTTGAATAAGCTAGAGCTGCGTTATAAGCACCTTTAGCAATTCCTAAAGAAAGAGCTGCAATGGAAATCCTTCCTCCATCTAATATTTTCATTGATTGTATAAAACCATCACCAACGGGTCCAAGCCTGTTTTCATCTGGAATAATACAATCCTCAAAAACCATCTCTGCTGTTTCAGAGGCACGCATTCCTAATTTATTTTCTTTTTTACCTGCGTAAAAGCCATTCGTTCCTCGTTCAACAACAAATGCGGACATAGATCGATTATTTTCTTTTTTTCCAGTCCTAGCTATAACAACTGCAATATCCCCAGAAATTCCATGGGTGGTAAAATTTTTCGTCCCATTTAATATCCAATTATCACCTTCCTTTCGAGCTGTAGTCGACATTCCTTTTGCATCTGAACCAGTATTATGTTCGGTAAGTCCCCAGGCTCCTAGAAAAGTTCCTTCACAAAGTTTGGGTAACCACTTAAGACGTTGTGTTTCGTTTCCAAACTCATATATATGATTAACGCAAAGTGAATTATGTGCAGCAATTGACAATCCTATAGAAGGGTCTACAATAGAAATTGTTTCTATAAGAGTAGTATATTCGTGATATCCCATTCCTGATCCGCCATAAGACTCCGGAATTAGCATTCCCATAAAACCAAGTGCTCCTGCCTTTTCAAAAATTTCTAAGGGAAAATATTGGGATTCATCCCACTTCATTATATTGGGCTTTATGAATTGAGCAGCAAAGTCCCTTGCTGCTTCATAAACCATTCTTTGAGTCTCAGAAGTTTCAATTTCAGGACGCAATTCTATATCTATCATATACAATTTTTAATACAAATATAAATTTAATCTTTTTTGATTGCTAATAAAGCGGACAGATAGTTATTTAATTCTTCACGTACACGTGGAAACAAAAATAATAATCCTATCATATTAGGGAATACCAATGCTAGAATCATTGCATCTGAAAATGCCCAAACAGAAGACATGTCTCCAGCTGCACCTATTACTATAAAAACTAAAAATAAAGACTTGTAGGTCAATTCAGAGGCTTTACTTTTTCCAAAAATATACATCCAAGATTGCAATCCATAATAAGACCAAGAAATCATAGTTGAAATGGCAAAAAGCACAACAGCAATTGTCAAAAATGGGCCTGAAAATGAAATATATTTTGAAAAAGCTGCAGCTGTTATTCCTGCTCCCTCAGCAGGTAAACCGTCGATAGTCACAATTCCTCCTTCACCTCCATAATTAAACACAGCATTATCACCATTAAAAATAATAATTACTAAGGCAGTCATTGTACAAATAACGACAGTATCAATGAAAGGTTCTAATAATGCAACCAATCCTTCTGAAGCAGCATATTTCGTTTTTACTGCAGAATGAGCTATTGATGCAGAGCCTGCTCCTGCCTCATTTGAAAAAGCTGCGCGCCTAAAACCCGTAATTAATACACCAAGTAATCCACCTAGACCTGCTTGCGGATTAAAAGCTTGATTAAATATCATTGCAAAAGCGTCATCCACAAAACTAAAATTTGTAAAAATTATATATAGGCATGCGAGTATATACATAAGGGCCATAAAAGGGACTACTTTTTCAGTAACTGAAGCTATTCTTTTGATTCCTCCAATTATAATAATTCCTACTAAAATCATCATAATAATTCCTATAATAGTCCTTGAACTTCCTCCAGACATTCCTAAAGAACCAACTAATTGCATAGCAGCCTGATTTGACTGGGCTGCATTTCCTCCTCCAAAGGATGCGCCCACACATAAAAAGGCAAAGATGCCAGCTAAAACTTTTCCAAGTGTTGCAAATCCTTTTTCTTTTAATCCTTTAGTCAAATAATACATTGGCCCTCCATAAATAGTTCCATCCTCTCCAACATCTCTATATTTAACTCCTAAAGTACACTCAACAAATTTTGTCGACATACCTAACAAACCGCATAGGATCATCCAAAATGTTGCACCAGGACCTCCGACTGCAATTGCTAAAGCAACTCCTGCAATATTTCCATTTCCAACAGTTCCAGAAACTGCTGTTGCGAGAGCTTGGAAATGACTCACTTCTCCATCCTTGTCTTCAACTGATTTAAGGACTTTCTCGTCTTTCTTTGAGGAAGTTTCAGTATTAAAAAAATTTTCTTTTTCTATATCATCATACCTCCCTCTCACTGTATTTACAGCAGTTGAAAAGTGACGGACATTTACAAAACCAAAATAAATTGTAAAAAAAAGAGCTCCTCCAACTAATAAGAAAATAATTGTAGGAATTTCGGTGCCTGGAAAATTATGTAAAATTAAACCCTCCCACCAATTAGCAACCGGAGTAAATGCTTCATTAATACGTTCATCCAAACCCTGATCTTGAGAAAAAATTGGAGTATTTATTAATAATAATAAAGCAAGTGTCTTAAACTTTATTTTTGATAAATGAGTCATAATTATATTTAATAATTTGAAGGGCTCAATATCTAAAAAAGGAATAGAAAAACAAATTAATCAAATGAAAGATTATTTAATTTTTTGAAATTTGAAAACTTTCTATTAAAAACCTTACACATGTTATTAAATAAATTTTATAAATCAAATACTGAAGTACGTTTTGTATAAATAAGGTCTTTTAGCTTTAACCAAAAAGCCAGAATCAAGTAAAGTATAAAACCGCCTATCAAAGTAGTAAATGATGAATAAATGAAAAATAAGCGGACACTTTTTACTTTCATTCCTAGCACCTCTGCCATTCGACTACAAACTGCAAATCCATTTCTTTCAAAAAAAATTCGGATTTTATCGGGCCTAGACATTCGAGATAGTTTTATTCGCTTATTACTTCACCTTTCCATTCAATAATCCCACCAAGTAAATTATAACAATTTGAGATTCCTTTTTGTTTTAAAAGCTGACAAGCTTGAGCACTTCTTGCCCCTGAGCGACAATACACATAATAGTTTTTTGATGGGTCTAATGCGCTTATACCCTCCATAAATTTAACTGGGTTTCTAATATCAAGTAGCTTGGCATCTAATAAATGGCCCTCCGCATACTCCTCATGTGTCCTTACATCTAAAATAATGCTGGCTGAGGAGGCTTTTTGTTTTTTTACCCATTGATTTTGAGATAAATTCATCATTCAATTTTATTCTAAAATACAATAGCGTAAATCAATAAACAAATCAAAAAAACATATTATGAATATTAATTATATATTTGTACCTACAACATTTGTGTATATAGTATGTCTAAAAGTTCACAAAACTTAGTAATTGCATTAATTAAATACAATTGTAAAGTCAACGAATCTGTATCCAAAGCTTTGAAACCCTTCGGTGTTTCATTCCAACAATTTAATGTTTTGAGAATATTAAGGGGACAAAAAGGTGTTGCTGCTAATCTCTCTACTGTACATGAAAGAATGGTTAATCGAACTAGTAATACTACCAGGATTGTTGATAAGTTAATCAACAAAAATTTTGTGAAAAGAACCGTTTGTAAAGAAAATAGAAGGAAAATAGAATTATTTATAACCAAGGAAGGCCTAAAACTACTTTCTGTAATAGATAGTATTGTTGAAAATACAGAAGACATAGAAACCCAAAAACTTAACGAAAAAGAGAAGGATAAACTTACTTTTTTACTTAAAAAAATTAATGATTAAAGATGAAAATTAGAAAAGTTCTATTTATGCTTTTGATTTCAATTAGCATGACTTTAAAAAGCCAAGAAAAAAATATTGATATAATTACAAGTAATATTATATGGACTGGAAAAGAAATTACTACTAAAATCCATTTTGGATCTCTAAAATTCAAAAAAGGAAATATCTCAATTGATAATGGTTTAATAACTGCTGGTGAATTTATTGTGGACATGCAAACCCTTGAAAATCATGATTTGAGCGGTGGATCTAAAAGTTATCTTGAAAAGCATTTACGTTCAGATGATTTTTTTTCTGTTGAAAAATATCCGACAGCTAGTTTAAAAGTCATTTCTTCAGAAAAAGTTACTCCGGAGAAACTCTCAGTTTTAGGAGAACTTACAATAAAAGGTATAACTAATAATATAAATTTTGATCTTTTGTTCAAAGAAGAAGGTGCAATTGCAGAACTTATTTTTGATAGGTCCAAATACAACATAAAATTTCGTTCTTCTACGTTTTTCGATGAATTAGGTGATAAATTAATTTACGATGATATTGAGCTTAAGGTAGATTTAGTATTTTAACTTACTTTATTAAAACTTTATATTTTAAAATTTTAGCAGACCATTAAATTGTTTAAATCTGAGCAAAGAGTTGTAAATTTTATATTATATTTGAACTTATGAAATTATTAATTACATCTAACAACTGGTGGCATTCGATTCAATAGAGATTCGCGTGAAAACAATTGTAATAAAATATCTAGGCTTGTCATCACGACAGGCCTTTTTTAATTTATGTCAAAAATAAAAACATTTAGCCTTAAAACTAAGCATAAGAAAATACTTGCAGATACTATTACACCAGTAAGTGTATATTTAAAATTAAGGGATGTATTTCCACATTCTTTACTTTTAGAGAGCAGTGATTATCACGCAAATAAAAATGACTTTTCATATATCTGTTGTAACCCTATTGCTTACATTGAACTTAAAAATAATAAACTCACAACACAATTACCAGATAATAGCTCAAAAGTGGAAAAAGTTGATTTTCAAATTGATATTCCTGAACGGATCCATCAATTTTCGAAGCATTTTGATAGCGAAAATTCTCCATTTAAATTTTTAAGTAATGGGATTTTTGGTTATGTAGCACATGATGCCGTAGAGCGTTTCGAAAACATTGAACTTAATAAAAATAAACCGGGACAAGATATTCCAGATTTATATTATGCTGTTTATCAAAATATTATTGCCATTAGTCTTTTTAATCATGAAGCTCACCTGTTTTCAAATATATATGACGGCAATCACAATCTTAATGAAATAGAACTTTTACTCCAAGCCAAAAATAACTGTAATTTTACTTTTGAAAAAGTAGGAGAAAAATCATCTAACCTTAGCGATGAAGAATTCATTGATTTTGTTAAAAAGGGGAAGGAGCATTGTTATAGGGGTGATGTTTTTCAGCTAGTGCTTTCTAGAAGCTTTTCTCAAGGTTTTAAAGGAGACGAATTTAATGTTTATAGAACCTTGAGGTCTATCAACCCTTCGCCATATTTGTTTTTCTTTGACTATGGTAATTTTAAAATTTTTGGAAGTTCACCAGAAGCTCAACTTATAGTCCAAAATGGTAAAGCAGAAATTCACCCAATTGCTGGTACTTTCCGACGTACAGGAAATGATGAAAAAGATGCAAAAGCTGCTGAGGAATTGGCAAAAGATCCAAAAGAAAATAGTGAACATGTGATGCTTGTCGATTTGGCTAGAAACGATTTAAGTCGCAATGGATCAGAAGTTATCGTTGAAAAAAACAGGGAAATTCAATTTTACTCACATGTCATCCACTTAGTTTCAAAAGTAAGTTGTAACATGAAGAAATCAACTAAAACGTTCCGTGTAGTAGCAGATACTTTTCCAGCAGGAACATTAAGTGGTGCACCTAAACACAAGGCTTTGCAATTAATTGATCGTTATGAAACTACAAAACGTAATTTCTATGGAGGAGCAATAGGTTATATGGATTTTCATGGGAATTTCAATCATGCAATAATTATTCGTTCATTTCTAAGCAAGGACCATAAATTACATTACCAAGCAGGAGCAGGAATTATTGCTGATTCAGTTCCAAAAAATGAATTACAAGAAGTTTATAATAAATTAGGTGCTTTAGATAAAGCCTTAACACTTGCAGAGAGAGTTTAATTATGAAAAAAATATTTGTTATCGATAATTATGATTCTTTTACATATAATCTAGTTCATTATCTAGAAGAAATGAATTGTGAGGTTACGGTAAAACGTAATGACAAATTTGACCTTGAGGAGCTTGATAATTACCCGCTAATATTATTATCTCCTGGCCCCGGAATTCCTGATGAATCGGGTTTATTGAAAACAGCAATTAAACGTTATTCACCGTTTAAGAAAATCTTAGGTGTTTGTTTAGGGCAACAAGCCATTGGAGAAGTTTTTGGTGCTAGATTAGTCAACTTAGATAAAGTTTATCATGGTATTGCAACCCCTGTAAATGTTATTAAAAAAGATATATTATTTAAAGGTCTCCCTAATGCTTTCAATGTTGGCCGCTATCATTCCTGGGTAGTTGAAACCCCCCTTCCTAAAGAGCTTATTGCCACCTCAATTGACCAACAAGGACATTTAATGTCACTACGTCACAAAACATATAATGTTTGCGGGGTTCAATTTCATCCAGAATCGATACTAACCAGTTATGGAAAAAAAATATTAAATAACTGGATAAATAGTTAAATATGAAGAATATTCTTAACAAACTCACAAATCATGAAAAACTAAGTAAGGAAGAGTCCAGACAAATGATTATCAATATTGCGGATGGACAGTATAATTCTTCTCAAATTGCTTCTTTCCTGACTATTTTCATGATGAGAAGTATTAGTTTAAAGGAACTCCAAGGTTTTCGCTCTGCTTTGTTAGAATTATGTATTAGGATAAATCTAGATGAATNTGATACTATTGACCTCTGCGGNACCGGGGGAGANGGAAAANANACCTTTAACATNTCAACTCTTTCATCTTTTNTTACTGCTGGAGCCGGNGTTAAAGTAACCAAACANGGTAACTATGGTGTTTCTTCAGGATGTGGATCTAGCAATGTACTAGAGGCNCTTGGAATTAAATTTTCAAATGAAAGAGATTTTTTAAAAANGTGCTTAGATNAAGCAGGTATTTGTATTTTNCANGCTCCNCTNTTCCACCCTNCAATGAAAAATGTAGCTNCTNTAAGACGTGAANTGGGAGTGAAAACTTTTTTTAATATGNTAGGTCCTTTNGTTAATCCTGTCTTNCCAAAAAATCAGCTAACCGGAGTATTCAATCTCGAATTAGCAAGACTTTANAACTATCTATTTCAAGAAACAAATATTAATTTTACTNTTTTNTATGCTTTAGATGGATATGATGAAATATCTTTAACCGGANCTACAAAAGTCTTTNGTAAAAATNGTGAAAGTGTNNTAAAACCNGAAGATTTTGGNGTATCACCANTATTAGNAAAAGCTATAATTGGAGGGGGAAATATAGATTCTTCAACTAAAATATTCATGNANGTANTACAAAACAAAGGAACTGAAGCTCAGCAAGAAGTAGTCTGTGCTAACTCAGGAATGGCTATTTCGACAGCCTTANGTATTNCTCCNATTAAAGGATTTGAAANNGCCAAAGAATCTTTACTTTCTGGAAAAGCATTAAATGCTNTTAATACACTTCAAAAATTAAGTGAATGAANATTNTAGATAAAATAATAGTTGACAAACGTATTGAGGTANATCAAAGAAAAAAAATATTCCCAGCTNCTTATTGGGAAGCTTCCCCACTTTTTGATCTTAAAACAAATTCACTGGCANAAGGCATNCAAAAAAGTGAATCAGGTATAATTGCTGANNACAAACGNCGTTCTCCCTCAAAGCAAAATATCAATAGTTCTNTTTCTGTNTTNGACGTTTCTAGTGGCTATGAAAAAGCNGGGGTNTGTGGAATNTCAGTTTTGACTGATGGAAAGTATTTNGGTGGATCACTCNATGATTTAACCNTTGCACGTTCTGTAACAAGCNTTCCAATNTTANGNAAAGAATTTATAATCGATGAATATCAAATTATTGANGCGAAAGCCCACGGAGCTGANGCNATTTTATTAATTGCATCANTATTAAATCANACTGAAATACAANATTTATCANCAACAGCAAAAGGCTATGGTCTGGATGTTTTNCTAGANGTACATAATCTNGAAGANTTGGAAAANTCNATANTGCCAACNTTNGATATAATTGGGGTAAATAATCGNAATCTTAAAACCTTCGAAATNTCATTAGATACTAGTANAAATTTAATTGAAAAAATACCAAATGATTTTATCAAAATATCAGAAAGCGGTATAAGTGANGNNGCTANTATNAAAGATTTAATATCATTAGGCTACCAAGGATTTCTCGTNGGNGAAAATTTCATGAAAACTGAAAATCCCGGACTAGAAGCCCAGAATTTCATTAANCAAATAANATTATGAAATTAAAAGTTTGTGGTATGAGAGATATNGAAAATATTTNAGCNCTNAGNGATCTGAAGCCTGAATATATNGGTTTTATTTTTTGGGCATCTTCAAGTCGCTATGTCTCNGACTCTACTCCTGAACTTAATAAAAAAATAAAAAAAACGGGCGTATTTGTTGATGCTTCTGTTGATTATATAAAAGAGAAGATAATTTCTCATCATTTACAAGCAGTACAATTGCACGGATCAGAAACACCCAATTATTGTAAACTTATCAAAAATTTGGAAGTTGAAGTAATCAAAGCATTTCCTGTAGATGATCATTTTGACTTTTCAATACTTAAACCCTACGAAGAAAAGTGTGACTTCTTTTTATTTGATACTAAAGGCTCTTTACCAGGGGGAAATGGTTATACTTTTAATTGGAGTATTTTAAATGATTATTCTTCTGAAAAACCATTTTTTCTCAGTGGTGGAATTGGAATAGAAAATACGCAACAAATTAAGGAATTATTAAATACAACTTTACCTCTTTATGCTATTGATGTAAATAGTAAATTTGAGATCTCTCCAGGATTAAAAAAAATAGAGGCAATAATCAAATTTAAAAATGAATTATATGAATTATAATGTAAATGAAAAAGGATATTATGGTGACTTTGGAGGCGCTTACATTCCTGAAATGTTGTATCCAAATGTAGCTGAACTAAGAGAAAACTATTTAAAAATATCCACTGAGTATAGCTTTAAAAAAGAGTTTGATGATCTATTAAAAGTTTATGTAGGGCGTCCTACTCCACTATATTTTGCTAAGCGTTTATCGGAAAAATATAATACCAAAATATATTTGAAACGTGAAGACCTATGCCATACAGGTGCTCATAAAGTAAATAACACTATTGGACAAATTTTATTAGCTAAACGTCTAGGTAAGAGCCGAATTATTGCTGAAACTGGGGCAGGTCAACATGGAGTAGCTACAGCAACAGTTTGTGCTCTAATGGGAATCGAATGCATCGTATACATGGGTGAAGTAGATATTAAACGTCAAGCACCCAATGTAGCCCGAATGAAAATGTTAGGAGCTGAAGTTCGCTCTGCAAAATCAGGGAGTAAAACACTAAAGGATGCGACTAATGAGGCCATACGAGACTGGATAAACAATCCCATCAAAACACATTACATAATTGGTTCAGTAGTAGGTCCTCATCCATATCCAGACATGGTAGCTCGTTTTCAATCGGTAATTAGTGAAGAGACAAAATGGCAACTACAAGAACAAGAAGGACGTGAATATCCCGACCATGTTATAGCTTGCGTTGGAGGAGGAAGTAATGCTGCTGGTCTTTATTACCACTACCTAAATGATAAGCGAGTGAATATTATTGCAGTTGAGGCTGCTGGGAAGGGAATTAATACAGGACATAGTGCAGCAACTTCTGCCTTAGGAAAAGAGGGGATTATACATGGAAGTAAAACTTTATTAATGCAAACACAAGATGGACAAATTACAGAACCCTACTCCATTTCGGCTGGTCTTGATTATCCCGGTATTGGACCAATGCATGCTCATCTATACAGATCTAAAAGAGCAGAGTTTATTTCAATTCCAGATCAGGAAGCTATGGATTGGGGGCTAACTCTTTCTCAAATGGAGGGCATCATTCCAGCTATTGAAACAGCACATGCTTTTGCAGTACTAGATATACGTAAATTTAATCCTAAAGAAATAATAGTATTTAATTGTTCAGGTCGTGGTGACAAAGACTTAGATACCTATATCGAATATTTTAAGTTATAATGAATCGAATCGATAAAAAATTTCNGGAGGGTAAAAAACTCTTATCNATCTATTTTTCTGCTGGACATCCNAGTTTAGAGGACACNATANCAATTTTAAAAAANTTACAAGCTGCNAATATTGATATGGTCGAGATTGGTTTACCTTTTTCTGANCCTTTAGCCGATGGACCTACTATTCAAAAAAGTTCTACCAAAGCTCTAAATAATGGAATGACAACAGATAAGCTTTTCTCCCAATTAGAAAATATTAGAGAATACATTCACTTACCCTTGGTTTTGATGGGGTATTTCAATCCTATAATGCAATTTGGAATTGAAAAATTTTGTAAGTGTTGTAAATCAATCGGTATCGATGGCTTAATTATTCCTGATTTACCTGTAGATGTTTATCACGATGACTACAAAGTAATATTTGATAAATATGATTTATATAATATGTTTTTAATTACCCCTCAAACTCCAGAAGATCGTATTCGTTATATCGATAAAGTGTCAAACGGATTCATTTATATGGTGAGTAGTGCAAGTGTAACAGGAGCAAAAAATACCTTTGGTGATGCTCAAATAAATTATTTTCAACGTATTTTAGCAATGAAGTTAAATACTCCNACTGTGGTAGGTTTTGGTATTAGTAATGCTGACACCTACTCTTCAGCAACAAAATATTCAGANGGAGCTATAATTGGCTCTGCATTTATAAAATTTTTAGAAGATGAGGGAGTTGATAAAATTAATGAATTTGTTCGTTCCATTAGGGATTAATTTTCTTAAGCTGTTCGACTTAAAAAGAAAAAGTTTTAGATTTTTGATGTTTTACNCATGAAAACAATAATTATTGTTTTTGCAAAACCTCCCATACTCGGAAAAGTCAAAAGTCGTCTCGGAATGGAAGTGGGTAAAGAAGCATCACTTTGGATATATAAAAAACTACTTTATCATACGTCAAAAGTCACATTAAAAAGTAAACTTAAAACTGNACTCTTTGGAAATNAAGTAAGTCCAATATTAAAAACTATTTTTAAACATGTTAATAAATTTCAAATCCAAAAGGGGGAAGATCTAGGCTCAAAAATGGAAAATGCNTTTGGTTGGGCTTTTTCTAAAAAATATNAAAAAGTNATNCTTATTGGNAGTGACCTATGGAGCTTGGATGAAGAGACTTTAATTGAGGCAGAAAAAGCATTAGAATATAACGACTTAGTAATTGGACCNTGCTATGATGGAGGTTATTATCTAATNGGAATGAAAAAATTAAATNATAAATTATTTAAAGGTATTTCGTGGGGTGAACAAAAGGTTTTCAAACAAACTTTGTCAAAAGTTTCGGAAAATTCAGTCTACTATCTAAATATAAAGAATGACATTGATAATGAGCAAAGTCTCAAATCTCATAAACCTTTATATGATCTTTACAAAAAGACTTTTTTTAAAAATGTTAAATAGCTTACGCCCTTTTTTAAAGCATTTATTTTATACTTTTATTTTCAAATACAAAATCAAACTTATGAAGTTTCTTTTTCCTTTTTTAATTGGTCTAATAAGCTTTATTTCATTTGGACAAAAGAATATACATCATAGATGGAATAATCAACTACAAGAGTTTGTTTCTGAAACTGGACTAGTTAATTATAAAGCATGGAAAAAGAATCAAAATAGTTTAGATGCATATATTAATACCTTATCGAATAATCCACCTAGAGATGGTGCTTCAAAAAACTATAAGCTNGCTTATTGGATAAATGCNTACAACTCATTGACCATTAAACTTATCTTAGAAAATTANCCCCTAAAAAGTATTAAAGAAATTNAATCACCTTGGAATATTAAATGTTTTAATATGNAAGGAAANAATTATAGTCTAGGTGANATAGAACATAAAATACTGAGAAAAATGGGAGAGCCTCGAATTCATTTTGCTATAAACTGCGCATCTATTTCATGTCCAAAATTATTAAATAAAGCATATCAAGAAAAAAAAATAGAGTCTCAGTTGGTTGATGCTACACGTTCTTTTTTATTGGATCCTTCAAAAAACATATTAAATAATAAAAAACTTAGCCTTTCTAAAATATTTTTTTGGTTTAAAAAAGATTTTGGATCAAAAAAAGAACGGTTAGACTTTATTAAAAAATATTCAAATTTAAAATTCGACAAACCTATTATAAATTATCTTGATTATGATTGGTCATTAAATAAACGATAAGTATTACTTTTATAAAAAATTTGAAAATTAAAATGAAAAGTCCAAATGCTCTTAAGTGGTCTTTGAAATATGGTTTAATTTCTGCTTTAGCAGGAATGATATGTTGTGTGGCTCCCGCAGTCTTATTCATGTTTGGACTTATGGGCGGAGTGGTAGCAATTTCTTTTGCAGATTTTTTTTATGCTGAAGATGGTAGNTTAGGAANTGGATCAATTTTACTCAGAATACTAGCTTTCGGTCTNGGTATTTATGGTTTTGTGTTATTTAGAAAAAAACANAATCAGTGCTCAATTGATCCTAGAAGAAAAAAATTAAACTTGACTTTATTATCCATTTTACTACTTACTTTTGGGATTTCATTTTTCCTAGCTTTCGAAAATTTATCTGCTTGGTATTTTGATGAATTTATAGTTCCCCAACAACAAATAGAATTAAAAAAATAAATATTTTCAATTATTAAAATTGATGTANTTATACCTGCNTTTAANGAGGCTCTATCAATAGGGNAAGTAATTGAATCAATTCCCAAAAATGTNAATAGAGTTATCGTAGTCGATAATGGTTCAACTGATGACACAGGNAAAATNGCAAAATCNCTAGGAGCTGAGGTCATTGTTCAAAAACAAAAAGGATATGGNAATGCCTGCCTTAAGGGAATAAATCANTTGCAGCANNATAATCCAGAAATTNTAGTTTTTTTAGATGCTGATTATTCTGATTATGCTGAAGACCTAGATATTTTAGTTAAACCGGTTTTAGCTGGAGAAGTTGTTTTTAGTTTAGGAGCAAGAAGAAAAGAATTAAGAGAAAAGGGATCAATGACTATCCCACAGGTTTTTGGAAATGCTTTATCTTGTATGTTAATGAAATTATTATATAATGGTAAGTTTACTGATTTAGGCCCTTTTCGTGCGATACGATGGGATACTCTGCAAAGTCTNGGAATGCAGGATAAGACNTTTGGGTGGACAATAGAAATGCAATTAAAAATNCTTCGTAGAAAGTTACCNTATATTGAGATCCCAGTTAGATATCGAAAAAGAATNGGAGTTTCTAAAGTTTCTGGTACTATAAAAGGGGCCATTCTGGCAGGTTGTAAAATATTAACTTGGATCGGTAAATTTTATTTTTCAAAATGGAAATAACTTCACTTTTTAAATTAAACTATATNTCNTACGGAGTCTTTTCAATATATATAACTTGTTTGATTATTATTTTTTTATATAGTCTATCACAACTTAATATGCTACGCTATTTTTTATGCTATTTAAATCAAAAATTTGAAGAGCCTGAAATTCCAAAAAAACTACCCAAAATAACAATTCAATTACCAATTTATAACGAGTATTATGTTATNAAGAGACTACTTAAGTGTATAACANCTTTACAATACCCACACAGTTTACTTCAAATTCAAGTTTTAGATGATTCTACTGACGAATCATTAGAGATAACTCGTCAGCTTGTATTGAAATATCAAAAAAAAGGAATTCCAATAGAACTAATNACTAGAGCCGATAGAANAGNCTTTAAAGCTGGNGCATTAAAATATGGATTAACAAAAGCTACTGGAGAATTTATTGCNATTTTTGATTCTGATTTTTTACCAAAATCAGACTGGCTTTTAAAAACTATTTCACACTTTAAGGATCCCAAAATTGGAGTGGTTCAAACTCGATGGGGACATATAAATAGAGAATATTCTATTCTAACAAAAGTCCAAGCATTTGCTTTAGATGCACATTTCATTCTGGAACAAGTAGGAAGAAACCAACAAAAACATTTTATTAATTTTAATGGTACTGCTGGAATTTGGAGAAAGGCATGCATNGTTGATGCAGGAAATTGGCAAGGCGATACCCTAACAGAGGATTTGGATTTGAGCTATCGGGCCCAACTAAAAGNTTGGGAATTTAACTATCTAGTTGATGTTGTTACACCAGCAGAACTACCTATTACTATAAACGCGATTCGATCCCAACAATTTCGATGGAATAAAGGTGGTGCAGAAAATTTTAGGAAATNTATTAGCAGAGTACTATTTACTAAAGATCTCTCTATTGGGGTTAAAATCGATGCTTTTTTTCACTTGCTTAGTAGTACTATGTTTTTGAATATTCTNATAGTTTCTCTTATTAGTGTTCCATTACTTTATATCAAAGCAGCCCGTCCTGAATTATCATTACCTTTTAACTTAAGTTCTTTATTTATAATTTCTACAATTGTATTNTTCAGCTGCTATTGGTTTGTTCATAAATATATTTTTGGAGGTGGGATTCGTTCTTTTTTTTCATATGTAAAACGCTTTGTTAACTTCTATATTCTATTAATGGGCTTTTCGATTCATAATTCCATTGCAGTAATAGAAGGGCTCATTGGTAAAAAAAGTTCTTTCATTCGAACACCTAAATTCAATCAAAGTGACATTGAGACAAATAAATACTCCGTTAAGAAAATATCTATTTATTCATTAGTTGAATTATTTCTAGCTTTTTATTTTCTATTTGGTATTTATGCTTCATTTAAAGTTGTCCCAGAAGGAGATTTTGGTTTATTTTTATTTCATATTGCACTATTTATTGGGTTTTCTAGTATTAGTTATCACGGTTTAAAACAAAGTATTTGAAATGCGCTTAAATAATGTTTTATTCTGGTGTATCCCTTTTTTTTTCTTTTTAGGTTTTTATTTACTCTCTTTTGAATTACAGAGAACAGATACTATTCCACTAATTGTAACCTACAGTAGTTTATTTGTCCTTATTTGGTTCTGGATTAGAAATTGTAGCAACTTAACCAGTATCTTTTTTATCGGTATAACATGTCGATTAATCTTTTGGNATCATATTCCAGANCTATCACAAGATTTTTATCGATTTATTTGGGACGGNAATATTCAACTGTTAGGGATTGATCCTTATCGTTACACCCCAAGTGAAATAATTGATTTGATTGTTTTTCCTAATGCAGAGCTTTTATATGAAAAAATGGGTGATTTAAGTAATGGTCACTACTCTAACTACCCACCCTTGAGTCAGTATNTTTATCAGNTNATGGCTTATTTTAANAGAGAGGCAATTATTTATCCTGTACTTGNACTTAGAGTCTTATATTTTATTGGAGAATTGGTCTTATTTTTTGTATCTATTTTACTTTTTAAACATTTGAAAATTCCGTCAATTTATGTCTCTTGGTATTTTTTAAACCCTTTGGTAATTGTTGAAGGTTTTGGGAATCTTCACGGTGAGACTCTAATGACNTTATTTACAGTTTTATCTTGGCTTTTTTGTATTAAAAGAAAACCTATTTTGGGTGGATTTTTTATGAGCTTAGCAATAGGTGCCAAACTTCTTCCCTTGCTACTAATACCATTTTTTTTTCAATATTTAAGGTTACAAAAGATTATAGTTTTTGGATTGAGCATACTCACTTTTTCAATTTTTCTCTGGTTCCCCTTTTTTAATTCAGAAATGATTGAAAATTATACCAAAACTATTCAGCTTTGGTTTACTACCTTTGAATTTAACGGTAGCATTTATAAAATTATAAGGGCCATTGGTTATGAGATCAAAGGTTACAATATCATAAGAAAATTAGGACAAATTACTCCTTTCATTAATACATTTTTCATTGTTATTTTTTCGATTTTTAATTCAAACCACAAGCCTCAAAATATTTTTAAAAATATGCTTCTATTCCTTAGTTGCTATTTCTTTATTTCTACAACAGTTCACCCTTGGTATATTATTAACATAATTTTCTTAGGTATTCTAACAGGATATGCATTCCCAATTCTTTGGAGTATGACTGTTTTTTGGAGTTACAGTTCTTACGGTGTTAATATTGTAGAAGAAAAAATAGGATGGCAGTTATCAGCTTATCTTCTAGTATATATCTGTTTCTTTTATGAAATAACTATAGGGCGTTTAGGGAATCATATTCATAAATCCAATTTCTTTAGAATTTAGCTTTCTCCATTTTCCTCTTGGAAGGTCCTTTTTAGTTAAACCTCCATAGGTGACTCTATCCATTTGTAAGATTTTTAATCCTATAGTGGCAAAAAGTTTGAACATTACTGATGGACTTAGGGAGTGCACCTCAACACCTACCTCTTTTTTTGATTTTCCTTGTATGAAACTTATTGAAGTTACTTTTTGAATTTTTTCAAAAACCATTTGTCCATCTTTAAGTTTATCCATCATCCCTTTTGTGATGTTTTGGTCTGTTAAAACCTGGTAGATCATAGAAACTCTACTAGAATTTTTTAGTTTTTTTCGTAGAAGCTCATCATTTGTAAAGAGTAAAAGTCCCGTCATTGGCCGACCCATATCTCCAATTGGTAAAACCTTTGTCTTTAATCCAGAACGTATCAAATCTTGAACAGACTTATTAATTTTCCCTCCTTGAGAAGTAGCAACAAATCCTTTGGGTTTATTAAGCAAAAGATATGTTGGAGGAGATTTTTGAACGCGAGACCCATCATATTTAACCTCATCATTAGACTTGACTTGATATCCCATTTCTGTTATAATCTTACCGTTAATTTGGACCAATCCCATTTTTATAAACTCATCGGCCTCCCTTCTAGAACAAATACCAGCATTGGATAAAAATTTATTTAATCTTATAGTTTTATCGACTTCAGAATAACCAGTTTTAGAATATGAGGAAAGTTGCTTTGATTTCATGATAATTGAATTGGTGAGTGGATTAAACATATTTAATATCATAAATAAAGGTAAGTCTTTTGAAAATCACAAAAGCGTTAAAAAAACCCAATTTTAAAAATGACAAACAATATTTATTTGATAATCTTTCAAAACTTTCTTAACCTTATTAAAATCTTTAGTAAACCCCAGTATAAAACCTCCCCCTCCTGAACCGCAAAGCTTTAGGTAATAGTCATTGGAATCTATCCCCTCTTTCCAAAGTTGATAAAAAGTAATAGGTATCATTGGGTTAAAGTTATTTAATACAAGTAAGGATAGAGATTTTATATTTTTAAAAAGTGCTTTGATATTTCCATCAATAAATTCTTTTACACAAGCATCAGAATATCTAATAAATTCTTTTTCAATCATATTTCTAAATGACTTTACCTTCATTTTTTCAGTAAATATTGAAATCATTGAGGCTGTTTTTACACTTCTACCACTATCAATTAAAAATACAGTTCCATTTCCAAAGTAATTTTGAAATGATACTTTCGTAGTTTCAATTTGACCTTCAGAGTTAATTAAAATGGGTAGATTTAAATAACTTATTAAAGGATCTAGCCCAGACGATTTGCCATGAAAAAACGATTCCATCAAGCTAAAAACTTTTTTAAGGTTTTGTAATTTACTATCAGTTAAGTTTTTAAATGTATCAATTTTATTTAAAGCATATTCATTATAAATGGCTGCAACAATAGCACCGCTACTGCCTACTCCATATCCCTGAGGAATCTTACTATCAAAGAATAATTTATTTTCTAAATCAGAATCAAACTTTTCCCAGTCAAAGTCAACTAAATTTGTTTTTAAAGTTTTTAAATAGTTGGCAAAGGAGAAAAGGTTTTGGTGAGACTTTTTATCGTATCTGGAGTTTTTTGCTGTCGTCTTTAATACACCACTATAATAATTATAAGGTATTGAAAGTCCTTTAGAGCCTTTGATGATACCGTATTCTCCAAAGAGTAATATTTTAGCAAAAAACAAGGTTTCTTTCATCGATTCGTTGCAAGGTAATAAATTAATTTACAGTTTCTTAGGGCCCTGGCCAACTTGATCAAGAAGATATTTTCCATCCTTACAAAAGGATTTAAGCTCTTGATCAATAAATTGAATTACCTCCCTCTTGTAAACTGATGGATATAGAATATGAACATTTGCTCCAGCATCTAAAGTAAAACAAACTGGGATTTTTTGAATTGTTCTAAAGTCCCATATCTTATGAATAATTTCTAAAGTATTTGGTTTCATCAAGATAAAATAAGGGCTTGAAGTCATCATCATTGCATGAAGTGATAAAGCTTCTAATTCAACTATTTTAATAAAAGCATCTAGATCTCCAGATTTCATAATCGGTATAAGTGTATCTAAATTATCTGTAGCCTGCAAAAATCGGGTTTTTGCAAAGGGATGATCGTACATTAAATTGTGCCCTTTCGAGCTTGAAATAGCTTTAGCTCTCTTATCTACCAAAAGGATAGTATTTTGATAGCTTTTAAAAACTGAATTTAAATCTTTTTCATAACTGATTGCATAAAAATCAGAGCAAGTTTTAAGAGTTTTATTTTTTCCCCAAATAGTTACTGGACCATTTATGCTTCTAGAAGCACTTCCAGATCCCAAACGGGCAAGGAAAGAAGCTTTTTTATTAAAAAAAGAGTCTTCTATATTAGAAAATAAATGTTTTTCTAAGTCCATCAATGAAAGTGATAAAGCTGCCATTGCTGACGCAGAGGAGGCTATTCCACTACTATGTGGAAAAGAATTCTGACTCTTAATAGTCAATTTATATTCTTTTATCCAAGGAATATAGGGTTCTATTCTTTTAAAAAATGTTTGAAGTTTTAATTTAAATTCAGGCTTCTGATTGCCGTGAAAATAAAAATCAAAATCAAAATTTGACATTAATTTAGGCTGAAAATCCACTTCAGTTCGAGTTACACTTGAAGATAATGTAAAACTTAATGAAGGGTTTTTAGGAATCTGTTGTTCTTGCTTCCCCCAGTATTTGATTAGAGCAATGTTACTGGGTGCCTCCCAAGATGTTTTATAATGAACAGGGTTAGCAGTTTTTGAGATAAAAGAGTTTAAATCCATAAAGTTCAAAGATACAGCTTCAATTGTAATGATAAGTTTTATAATTATTAGATATGATTTTTTTCTGTTAGTTTTACTTTTTATGAAAAAAAATAAAAATCAACTCATTATTGCCTGTTTCTTTGGAATAATTATTTCTATAGGTGTTGGATTCTTNTCTAGCTTAGTTNCAAGAGATGCAATCCCTACTTGGTANAAATATCTTAATAANCCTTTTTTTTCTCCACCAAACTGGNTTTTTTNACCTGTATGGACCTTGTTATATACACTTATGGGTATTGCTGTAGGTCGGGTTTGGTTTTATGGNAAAANACATGANTTAGGTAAAAAAGCACTGTACTACTTTATTGCACAATTAATTTTTAATGGTTTATGGTCGCTAGTATTTTTTGGATTNAANAGCCCCTTTATTGCTTTGCTTNTCATTTTNATACTATGGATCTTAATCCTACGNAGTATATATTGGTTTCGATTTATTGANAGAAATGCTAGCNTTATGCTTTANCCTTACTTAGCGTGGGTNAGTTTTGCTACTATACTAAATATTNGTATANTTTATCTTAATTAATAAATGATTTTTNAAATTCGTTCTGGAAAATCAGTGATTATCCCGTCAACCCCNAGACTTTTTATTAANGTNATATCNTCAATTTTATTTACTGTCCAGGGATATATTTTAAAACCAGCTTTTTTAATTTTTCTAATATTATCTGAATTTAAAGTTTTATAATCAGGATTAATAGCAATTGCTTTNAGTTCAATACCAATTGGTATGGCATCCAAAGGGTCGTCTTCAGTAAGAATAGCAATTGGGATCTCATNATTTATTTCACGAAAAATTTTAAGTTCATCCCAATTAAAACTTGAAATAAGAACTTTTTCTGAAGACCAATTCTTACTACCTAAATACGTCTTTAAAAGTTCATCTGTTTTTAATGCTGTAGAACTTCCTTTTAATTCGATATTTACAAATATTCTGCCATTGATTAAATTCAAAACTTCACTAAGAGTGGGTATTGTGTAATCATTCAATACTTTGATTTGCTGGATAGAGTCAAGTTCTAAATCTTCAATATACCCAGTTGCATTAGTAAGTTTTTCCAAAGTTTTATCATGAAAGACAACTAATTCTCCACTTGCACATTTAAAAATATCAATTTCAACACCATCTACACCTAGTTCTATGGCTTTAGCAATTGAAGGAAGAGTATTTTCTGCAATATGACCTTTAGCTCCTCGGTGNCCAATCACAAGTAGTTGGTTTGAAGAAGNGCAGGATGATACTATAAGACAAAAAATTATAAACCTCATATAGCTATTTAATTAAAATCCAGAACTCCCATGGTTTCATNTCATATTGATATGAAGANGANAGATTTTTAGNTTTAAAGTCTTGATATCGTTTAAAATTTCCATCNTAAGGCATAGTAAATTGTGTATATTCNTNACTCAAATTAGCNANNACAACCAAAGTATCTCCTNCTTTTTCTCTTTCAAAAGCAAGTATATTATTATTCTTAGTTGTNTAAATTCGCTTGTANGATCCACCANTAGNNCCTGTANNTAANGACTTATGATTATTTTTTANTGCTCCTAACTGTCTATACAAATNCATGGTTTTTCCTGCAACCTTTGGAAAGCTGTCCTTCTCAAAAAAGTGAAGACGCTTATTAAGGTCATATTCCTGTCCTGAATATATTAATGGCATGCCAGGTAAAGTATAATTCATTGCAATAAAAATATGTTCTGCTGCTCCATAACTTTCTTTTACTGTTCCATTCCATGAATTTTCATCATGGTTAGAAATAAAGTTTACTAAAATATTTTCAGGCCCATACAAACGTAAAGTTCTTTGGAAATGACGATGGAAATCATTAGCAGATTTTCTTCCTTGAGCTATGTCTTTAGACAACTGATGTCCTGGCCAATCATAAGTAGCATCAAACTTATTAACCAATTGAATTCCACCTGGGTGATAAATATCTGTTTCTGCTAGTAGAAAAACTGGTTTTATCTGACGAAGTGCCTCAAATGTTTTGTTATAAAATTCTTGAGGAACAGCATATGCTTGATCTATCCTATAACCATCTACATTGGCTTCCTTTAACCAAAAAATCATTGATTGGCGTAATTCTTCACGCATCTCTAAATTTTCATAATTGAGATCTGCTACATCTGTCCATCCAAATGATTTTCCAGTTCTAAAATCTATAGGGTCAATAATTTCTCCTCTTTTATTTTTTAGATAGTAATCACTTTTATCTTTAATCCAATGATGATCCCAGCCAGTATGACCAGGAACCCAGTCCAAAATAACATATATACCTAAATTATGAGCTTTTTGAACCAAGGCCTTAAAGTCATCCAAGGTTCCAAACTCTGGATTCACTTTATTATAATCTGAAACCGCATAATAACTTCCAAGAGGGCCCTTACTTTTTGAAACTGATATAGGGTTAATTGGCATCAACCACAAGATTTTAACTCCCATCTCTTTTAACACGGGGAGGTCTTTAGAAAAAGCATTAAACGTTCCTTCTGGAGAATATTGCCGAATGTTGGCTTCATAAAGTACAGCATGTGAAAGAATATCTTCTGAAATAGGTTCCAAAAACTCCATTTTATGAGTCTTTTCAATAGGCTTTCTGGCTTTTTCCTTTTTAGAATTACATGAAATTAATAACTGGACTAATATTATGTAGAGATAATTTTTCATTTATTCGTTCATTTTAAAAACTAAGTTTATTTAAAAAGAATTTTGGTTACTGGCTTTTATTTTTGTGTTGGATTTATCTATGTAAAATTTTTCAACTTCTAACTATCTTGACTAGAAATGCTTTTACCCCTGCAATATACGGTCAAATCTGTATTATCATATAAAACNTTTACGACTTCTTTATCAACTTTAACGTTTATTAGAGTATCCCTAAAATTAATCTTAAAGCCATACGCATGCCAAGATTCAGGAAGTATAGGGTTAATATGTAATTCATCATTTATAATACGTANTCCTCCAAATCCCTCNACTATACTCATCCAGGTNCCAGCCATACTTGTTATGTGAAGGCCNTCCNCTACTTCATGGTTATAATCATCTAAATCCAACCTAGATGTTTGAAGGTAGAAATTATAAGCNATTTCCTTTTTNCCTAAATGNGAAGCAAGAATAGCATGAATACNCGGGGAAAGTGAAGATTCGTGTACTGTTAAAGGCTCATAAAAATTAAAATGGCGTTCTAAAGTAGCTTTATCAAAGTGATCTTCAAAAAAATAAAANCCTTGCAGTACATCTGCTTGTTTAATAAAAGGAGATCGTAAAATACGATCCCACGACCAGTGCTGATTTATGGGCCGCTCGTTATAATCGATTTGATTTGCGGGAATAATCAATTTATCTAAAAATGAATCTTGTTGCAGAAAAAGATCATGATCTGGATGAATAGGAAAATACATGTTATCAGCAATTTCTTTCCATCTAATAAATTCACTCTCTTTCCAACTCAGCTTAGCTTTAATCAATCCCCATTGCTTTTTATTTTGCTTTTTGATCTTTAAAATTTGTTTAGAAGTAAATCTTAAACACCATTGAGCTATATAATTCGTATACCAATTATTGTTTACATTATTCTCATATTCGTTTGGCCCTGTTACTCCAAGTATTACATAAGCCTTTTTTAAATGTGAATAGTTAACTCGTTGTTCCCAAAATCTGGCAATCCCAATAAGTACCTCAAGTCCCATCTCTGGAATATATGAAGTGTCACCTGTATATCTTTCATAATTAAAAATGGCGAAAGCAATTGCACCATTTCGATGAATTTCCTCAAAAGTAATTTCCCATTCATTATGACATTCTTCTCCATTCATAGTAACCATAGGGTATAATGCTGCACCGTTTGAAAATCCAAGCTTATTTGCATTTTCTATAGCTTTTCCTAATTGATCGTATCGGTATTTCAATAAATTACGGGCTACTTTTTGCTTTTTTGTTGCTAAATAAAAAGGTAAACAGTATGCCTCTGTATCCCAATAGGTACCTCCTCCATATTTTTCTCCGGTAAAACCTTTAGGACCAATATTAAGTCTGGCGTCAAGTCCATTATAAGTTTGATTCAATTGAAAAATATTAAACCTGATGGCCTGTTGGGCTTTTATATCTCCATCAATTTGTATATCAGAATTATACCAAATTTTAGCCCAAGCTTTAGAGTTTTGGTGAGCTAATTTGTCAAAGCCTTTTGAGGTGGATCGTTTAATAATATCTAATGCAACACTTTTAAATTCATCAAAACTATGATTCATTCCATTTATGTAGCCTCCAAATTTTAAAATGTAACAACTCTCTCCTTCATTTAAGTGAACTTTTTTTTTCTGACTAATAAAATTATTTTTTTCACTCGTTTCGAATTTACCTTTTGAAGATCCACTCCCATCAAAAAACTGTGTTTGTGCATAAGTCGCAATTTGAAAATTTGTTTTAAAGGTTTCTGAGTGCAAGATTAGTAAATCTTCTTTAACATCTTTCATCTTGTGATTCCAAAATGATTCATTCCAATTAGAGTCCTGATTTTTGACATCTCCATCGATGTAAGAGTCTAATTTTATATCTGTATTACCTTCAAGCATTTTAATTTGGTATCTTATGGCTCCTAAAGCCCCCTCTTCTAGAGATAGGAAGCGCTTTACCTCTATAGATACTCTAATCTCATTAGAAAGTTGGGCTTCAAAGGAACGTTTATACATACCATTTTTCATATCAAGTTCTCGCCTAAAGTTTGCTATTTCAATACAGTTATTTAAATCTAAAGAAATTCCTCCTATATAAATATTGATTCCAATCCAGCAAGGGGCATTAAGCACTTTAGCGAAATATTCTGGATATCCATTTTTCCACCAACCTACTCGCGTTTTGTCTGGATAATAAACACCCCCTATATAACTCCCTTGAAAAGTATCCCCTGAATACTGTTCTTCAAAATTAGCACGTTGCCCCATATAGCCATTTCCTAGACTGAAAATACTTTCAGAGGCTTTAACTTTCTTAGCAACAAAATTTTCTTCAATAATTTTCCAGGGATCTATTTTGTAATATATTTCTTTCATATTGATTTTGATTTAAGTCAATTTGATTACATTAAAACAATTGATGTAAATCACCTTTAAAGAAAGTTAAAAAATTAGGATAACAAAAATCTTGTTTTAAGAATGTATCAGGACTTCCTATTGCAACAGCAGTCATTCCAGCAGTTTTTGCTGCCAAAATTCCTGAAGCTGAATCTTCAAAAACTAAACATTTATCCGGAGTAATTCCAAGGGCAGAACTTCCTCTCAAAAAAACCTCTGGGTCTGGCTTACTTCTATTAATATTATTTCCATCAATTATAACTTCAAAATATGAAGTAAGTTCTAAAAGATCCAGAACAACTTTAGCATTTTTACTTGCAGAACCCAAACCAATTTTAATTTGTTTTTTCTTTAAATAAAATAATGCTTCAGAAATTCCTGGTAAAATATCCTCTGGAGTGATATTTTGAATGAAATTTAAATAGTCTTTNTTTTTTTGAATAAGAATTTTTTCAAATAAAACTTCGTCTAANCTTTTGTTAGCNAATTTTAANATAATTTTAAGTGATTCNATTCTACTTACTCCTTTTAAGAGCTCNTTGTCCTCATGGGTTAGATTATATTTAAAATTAGATGCTATCTTTTTCCACGCCAGAAAATGATATTTAGCTGTATCAACTATAACACCATCTAGATCGAACAAGGCACACTCATGCTTTTTCATNCAAAATCAAATTAGACAATTNTNAAATTTATTCTTCAGGAGCTAAAGTTACACTTAGNTCATCCAATTCTGGTGTTAAATAAATTTGACACCCTAAACGGCTATTTNTTTTAACGTTAAAAGCTTCAGCTAGCATAGCTTCTTCATCTGGAGAGCGATCAGGAAGGGCATGATCACTAGTAATATAACATTGGCAAGAAGCGCAAAGAGCCATACCACCGCAGGTCCCTTCAATTGGAAACTCGTATGATTTGCAAAGCTCCATCAAATTAAGTTGCATATCAGTAGGTGCAATCAGTCGGTGGATTTTACCATCCCTATCAGTTAATTGAATGTTAATTTGATGATTCATCTATATGTGAGTCAATACTTGTAACAGTCTCAACTTGTGGTAGGTGTTTTTTAATTGTTAATTCAACTCCTGATTTAAGTGTCATTTGATTTACAGTACATCCAACACATGCTCCATGAAGCTGAACTTTTACATGTTTATTATCTGTAATTGAGACTAATGATATATCTCCCCCGTCGGACTTTAAAAAAGGTCTTATTTCTTCTAGAGCAAGAAGTACTTTAGACTTAATTTCTTTGGAATTCATGATTTTGATTTTATTGCTTCACATCCTACTAAATTAGTAATTTCTACTGCTTTTGTAGGTGGTAAATTTTTATTTCTGAAAATTACTTCAGAAACCATATTTTTCGTTATCTCAACAAATTCATTTGCTACAATACTATTTTCTTGAAGAGAAGCAGGACGACCATAATCAGATGCTTCTCTGATAGTCTGGACTAATGGCAAAGAACCTAGAAAAGGAACAGCCTTATCTTTTGCCAAAAATTCAGCTCCTTTTTTCCCAAAAATATAGTATTTTTTTTCAGGTAAATCTATAGGGGTAAAATAACTCATGTTTTCTACAACCCCAATGACAGGTACATTTATATTTTCTTGTTGAAACATTGCTATACCTTTTTTGGCATCTGCAAGTGCAACATTTTGAGGAGTACTAACAACTAAGGCCCCGCTTATTGGCAAAGACTGAACTATACTCAAATGAATGTCTCCTGTTCCAGGAGGTAAATCAATTAATAAAAAATCTAAATTACCCCAAGCAGCATCGAAAATCATTTGATTTAATGCTTTAGCAGCCATTGGGCCACGCCAAATAACAGCTTGCTCTGGCTTTGTAAAAAACCCTATCGAAAGAATCTTTACTCCATAATTTTCTATTGGCTGCATTTTTGATTTCCCATCAATTTTAACAGAAAGTGGTTTAGAACCCTCTATATCAAACATTGTTGGAATTGAAGGACCGTATATATCCGCATCCAATATACCTACTTTACAACCCATTTTGGCTAATGTGACAGCCATGTTTGCAGTTATAGTTGATTTTCCCACACCACCCTTACCTGAAGAAATAGCAATAATATTTTCAATACCAGGAATTTGTTTTCCTTTAATTATATTATCCTGTTTTTGGGCAGATATAACCTTTACATTAATTTTTATTTTAGCCTTTTCGTAGACCTGTTCATGGATCGTCTTTAGAATTATTACTTCCAATTTTTTTCTAGCTTGTAAACTCGGGTTATCTATTTGAATGTCAATATCAACTTGATCACCAAAAATCATTAAATTGGTTATAATACCGGTGTCTACAATATTTCCTTCGTTATTTGGTAAAGAAATAGTTTTTAAGGCTAAAAGGACAGCTTCTTTGGTAATCTTCATCTCTTAAATCTAGAATACAAAGATACTGTTAAGGATTCAATATAGAAAGTCAAATGATTTAAATGGGTGGAAGTTCTCTTTTCGGATCCCAGAAGTAGTCTTCTAAATTGACAATTTGATTGTCTTTAATCAATAGCCCCTCATTTTCAAGTAGCTGTTGCATTAAATTTGTACCTCCAAAATGATGTTTCCCAGTGAGTAATCCATTTCGATTTACAACTCTGTGCGCAGGGACAGTAACGTCATTATGAGAAGTATTCATAGCCCAACCAACCATCCTTGAACTTTTTGCAGTACCCATATATTTAGCTATTGCTCCATATGAGGTTACCCTTCCTTCAGGAATTANTCGGACTACCTTGTATACTTTTTCAAAAAANGAATCATTGTCTTTCATCTACAGATGGAATTTAATGTAAGTAATAGCTTTTTTTTGATCTAAAAACTTTTGTTCATAAAAAGTTTGAATTGTAGTAGCCTCAATTGGAGCATCATTATTATTATAAATATCGTGATGGGCATACAAAATTTTACCTAAGTGAGAAATATTAGCAAGAGTGTAACCAAATAGAAATTCACTGTCGGTCTTTAAATGTATAATTCCTTTAGTTTTTATAATTTTTTTATAATCTGAGAGTAGTTTAGGCCTTATAAGCCTATGTTTACTCCTTTTAAATTTAATTTGAGGGTCAGGAAAAGTAATCCATACCTCATCTACCTCTCCCTCAGCAAAACAATTGGCGATAAGTTCAATTTGAATTCTTAAAAAAGCTGTATTCTTGAGGTTTTTTTCTAAAGCANTCTTAGCCCCTTTCCAAAAACGAGCCCCTTTAATATCTATACCTATATGATTTCTATGAGGATTTTGCTCTGCCAGACTTACNGTATACTCCCCCTTACCACATCCTAATTCCAATACAATGGGGTAATCATTTTTAAAATAATCNGAATTCCATCTTCCCNTTAAAAAAAAATTATCNTTTTGAATGNTTGATCTATTAGGCTGAATTACATTTGAAAATGTCTCATTTTCTTTAAAGCGTCTTAATTTATTTTTACTCCCCAACGATAAATTTTTTATAAATAAAGAAATTTAAAAACCATTAATCTTAATTTTTTTTCACTTCTGTCAATGTAAAAGAAAACTCAGAACCGATATTAGTTTGACTTTCTACAAAAACTTTTTCATTGTGAGCATCTATAATATGTTTTACAATAGATAAACCCAGTCCAGAACCTCCTAACTTTCTATTTCTGGTTTTTTCTACTCGATAAAAACGCTCAAAAAGTCGAGGTAAGTCTTTTTGGTCAATTCCCTCACCATTATCAGAAATTCGAATAAGTATTTTATCTTGTTCAAAAGATTCAATGCTTACTTCTGTAATGCCCCGATCGACCCCATACTTAAGTGAATTCATAACTAAATTAATTATTACCTGTTGTATTCTCTCTTCATCACCCATTACAAAAATGGGCTTGTCGTATTTGCGATTCATTTTTAAATTTATTTTATTCTTTTTTGCTTGCATTTCTAACAACTCAAAAACATTTTCTATTGTAAGACGAATATCAAAAGGCTTTTTCAATAGAGTAGCTATTCCAGATTCAAACTTGGTAATTAAATCTAAATCTTTAACTATATAACTCAATCTGTCAACTCCCTTTGAGGTTTGTTTCAGATACTTTTTTATTATTTTTTTATCTGTAATACCACCATCTAACAATGTCAATACGTAACCCTGAATTGTAAACAAAGGTGTTTTTAATTCATGTGCAATATTTCCAATAAAATCTTTTCTATAATTCTCTTGGTCCTTAAGAACTTTAATTTCTAAATTTTTATCAGAATTTAGTTTCTTTAAATTCTTTGTTAACAATTCGATATCTAAGACTGATTTAATTGTTGAAATTGAAGTTGTAGTTGGAAAAAGGTTATTATACAATTCTCTTACTCGAGTGATCAAATATTTCTCAAAATGATAGAATAATATTAAATACGAAAAAACAAAAACACTCAAAAAACTTATAAATGACAACAGTAGGGTTTGCTTCCATAGAAAATTAAACAGAAAATGAGCGCTGCCAATAAAAATAATCCCACAAAAAACTGAAATTACAAAAGATAAATAAAAACTTATTTTATTAAATCTTGGAGTTTTCAAAGTGATTTGATTTATGGCTTAATAAATTTATAGCCGATTCCCTTTATAGTTTTGAAATAATTATGGCCTATTTTTTCACGTAATTTTCTGATATGAACATCGATTGTTCGATCTCCAACAATCACATTACTACCCCAAACTTTTTCCATTATAGTTTGTCTTTTGTGAACTTTATCCGGTCTTGATGCCAAGAGATAAATTAGTTCAAATTCTTTTCTAGGCAAGGATATTTCTTTACCCTTGTTAATTATTTTATAAGCTTCTCGGTCAATAATAAGTTGATCAAACTTAAGAATATTTTGTATATCCTCTTTATCTCTAAATCTTCTCAGAAGACCTTTTACTTTTGACATTAAAACTTTTGGCTTTATAGGCTTGGGTACATAATCATCTGCACCTGCATCAAATGCTGCAACATATGAATAGTCTTCTGAACGAGCAGTTAAGAACATAATAATAGTATCTTTAAATCGGTCATCTGCGCGTAAACGTTCACAAGCTTCTATTCCGTCAAGATTAGGCATCATAACATCCATAATTATAAGGTGAGGTAGTTTTTCCTCTGCAATTCTTATTGCTTCTATGCCGTCGGAAGCAGTAAATATTGTGTAGCCTTTTTGTTCTAAATTAAACCGAATAATTTCAATGATATCAGGTTCATCATCAACAAGAAGAATTTTTATGCTTTCTCTTTTCACTTGAATAAATTAATAAACTACAAACTTAAATATATAAACAATATAAATATTTAATTGAAATAAAAGATCACTTTGGTCATGAAGAACACTAAAAATTTTTATAACTAGATAAATTTCATTTTTTTATTTTTATAATTCCATGAGAAATTCATTTTTAAACTTTGAGAAAATAAATTCCAAATCAGTTTTCAAAAAGCACGCATTGAATCTTTTTAGTTATCAATACAAAAAAAATACTGTATATAGATCATATTGTGACTTAGTCAATATAAATCCAAGCGAGGTTGATGAAATCAGAAAAATTCCATTTTTACCTATCCATTTTTTCAAAACTCATAATTTAAATCATATCAAAAAAACTCCTGAAATTATTTTTACTTCTAGTAAAACAACAGGGCAAAAATCTTCTATTCATTGTGTAAATGATTTAAATCTTTACATCAAAAGTTTTGAAAAGACTTTTGCTCATTTTTATGGTAAAATTCAAAACTATGTTCTTCTTGCACTCCTTCCATCATATTTACAAAGACAAAATTCTTCTTTAGTCTATATGGCTGACAACTTGATTAAAAAAACAAATAATCCAGATAGTGGTTTTTATCTTGATGATTGGGATGCATTAAGAACAAAACTAAAAAATTTGGAAGATAAAAAACAAAAAACAATTCTTTTAGGTGTTACATTTGCTTTACTTGAAGGAGCGGAGAAATATAAGTGGAAATTAAATAAAACACTAATCATGGAAACTGGAGGAATGAAAGGAATGAGAGAAGAATTAGTGCGCTCAGATCTTCATAAAAAACTTCAAAGCGCATATAAAGTAAAAAAAATTCATTCTGAGTATGGGATGACTGAACTTTTAAGTCAGGCATATTCTAAGGGTAACGGAATTTTTAAATGTCCACCATGGATGAAAGTGATAACTAGGTCCATTGAAGATCCCTTTGAATTATTAAAGGGAGAACAAATTGGAGCATTAAATATAATTGACTTAGCTAATGTCGATTCTTGTGCTTTTATTGCAACACAAGACCTTGGTAAAGTTTATATTGATGAAAGTTTTGAAGTTTTAGGGAGATTTGACGATGCAGAAATAAGAGGATGTAATCAAATGGTAATTTAATTATCAAACTTAAGTATAAAGTAATTTTTTTTCCCTCTCTTTAACAAAACATATTGATTTGCTATTAAATCTTTAATACCAATAGAATAATCCAAAGCTACTTTAGATTGATTTACTGAAATAGAATTTTCTTTTAGTGCACGACGGGCTTCTCCATTTGAATTAAAAAAAACAGTTTCATTTGCTAATACCGTTATAATATCTAAACCTTTTACTAGGAGATCTCTTTTGATTTTGGATTGTGGAACCCCCTCAAATATTTCTAGAAAAGTTTTTTTGTCTAATTTTTGTATTATCTCACTAGCTGATTTTCCAAATAAAATTTGTGATGCTTCTAAAGCTTTCAAATATGCTTTATCTCCATGTACTAAAGTTGTTACTTCCTGAGCAATGGTTTTTTGCAATAATCTCAAATGCGGGGCTTCTAAGTGCTCTTTAATTTTGATATTTATAGCTTCTTTTGTTAAAAAAGTAAATATTTTTATATAAATCAATGCGTCTTCGTCACTTGTATTTAACCAAAATTGGTAGAACTTATAAGGTGAAGTTTTTTCTTTATCTAACCAAACATTTCCAGTCTCAGTTTTACCAAACTTTAAGCCATCTGATTTTTTAATTAAAGGACAAGTTATTGCGTAAGCCTTTCCACCTTCTTTTCTTCTTATCAATTCAGTGCCGGTAGTAATATTTCCCCATTGGTCACTTCCACCCATTTGAAGTTTACAATTAAAATTGTTATATAGATGAAGAAAATCATAGCCCTGAATTAATTGATAAGTAAATTCTGTAAAAGACATACCTTCATTAGACTCTGAACCCAGTCGTTTTTTTACTGATTCTTTAGCCATCATATAATTTACAGTTAAGTGTTTTCCTATTTCTCTAGAAAAATCAATTAAACTGTAAGATTTCATCCAATTGTAATTGTTTACTAATGTGGCAGGGTTTTCAATATTTTTTCTAAAATCTAGAAATTTTTCAAACTGCTTCCGAATAGAGTTACAATTTTTCTCAAGTATTTCTTGATCCAACAAATTACGTTCCTCGGATTTTCCTGAAGGATCTCCAATCATTCCTGTAGCTCCACCAAGCAAAATTATAGGTGAATGGCCAGCATTTTGAAAGTGGATTAAAATTATAATTTGCACCAAACTTCCAATATGCATTGAATTGGCAGTTGGGTCAAAGCCAATATATCCTTTAGTGGGTTTTTCTAAGAGAAACTTTTCCGTTTCTGGTGTAAGATCGTGAAGTAAGCCCCGCCACTTAAGTTCCTCTACAAAATTTTTTTGCATTTATTTTTACTGTAAAGATATATTTCTCTGTGAGAATCAGAAAGTCAAAGTGAAAAAAATGTAATTTGGTAATCATGATATTAGTAACTGGAGGAACCGGAATGGTAGGGGCACATATACTTTTAGCACTTGCTAAAGAAAGAGACAAAATACGTGCTATCTACCGAAGACCTGAAAGTTTAAATTATATTAAATATCTTTTTCAAAAATTATTACCTGATAATCCTGATTTTTTTAATCAAATAGAATGGGTAAAAACAGATCTAAGTGATTTAGGAGGTTTAGACATCGCATTTAAAGGAGTAAAGTTAGTCTATCATTGTGCAGCCAAAGTATCTTTTGCTGAATTTAATGAACAAAAATTAATAAAGACTAATGTTGAAGGTACCACAAATATTGTAAACCTTTGCATAAAATACAGAATAAAGAAAATAGGTTACGTCTCTTCCATTGCTTCTATCGGAGCTAATAAAAATGTTGAACTTGTAAAAGAAAATCATACATGGTCAATCGGGCAAAAACATACTCCATATGCATATTCAAAATATGGTGCTGAGCTTGAGGTATGGAGAGCAGGACAAGAAGGAATTGATGTCGTAATAGTAAATCCAGGTGTAATTTTAGGACCTCATTTTTGGCATCGAAGTAGTGGTACTATTTTTAAATATATAAACAAAGGGTTGAAATATTATACTTTAGGAAACATCTCTATTGTCGGGCTAAATGATGTTGTTAAAAGTTTAATACTACTAATGAAGTCACCTATAAGAAATGAACGCTTTATTTTAGTTGTTAAAAATATGAAACAAAAAAAATTATTAGATAAAATTGCAATAAAACTTAACAAAGAAAAACCCTATTTACCAGTTACAAAAAGCATTCTATATATTCTTTTTATTTTAGATAAAATTTTTAGTTTTTTAAAATTAAAGAAGAAAGTTTTGAGTCTGGCTCTTATTGACGAACTTTGTAATAATACGGAATATGATGGATCTAAAATTTTGAGTAAAATTGATTTTACTTATACAAAAACCGATGATGTTATAAATCAAATAGTGAAAATAAATTAATTCTCTTTTTTTGTTTTTGAAAGTAAATTAAAACTGTCCTTATGCTTTTCCATTCTAAGCAAAACTCTCATATAAATTTTTTGGTATTTTCTGGGGTTTTTTGTGTAGTACTCTTCACTTTTAGCTAATTGTAAACTGTCAATTCCATATTTTATGAAAAAATAAGGAGTCCCTAAAGTTTTAATAAATTTTGGGTTTTTATCAGAAAAGGTATTCATGACCTCCATAAGTGTTGCATCAAAAAGAACGTCCTCCATCAATGATTCATCTATTAATTTATCTGGTTTGTTATTCAATTCAATGTTTTGACAAGTTAAAAACAAGCAAAGAAGTACAAAACTATAAGAGTTATAGTTGAAGAACATTTATCGATCAAATTTTAATGCCATCGCCGCTGATATTGGAAGAATTTCTCCCTGATCATAAGCTAACTTTCCGTTAAGTATAGTCTTTTCTACCACTCCCTTAAAGACAGTTCCTTCAAAAGGAGACCAGCCACATTTATATATCAAACCTTCTTTTTTAATAGTCTGCTCTTTATCGAGATCGATTACTACTAAATCAGCAAAATATCCTTTACGAATAAAACCACGATGTTTAATATCAAATAGAATTGCTGGATTATGGCATGCCTTTTCTACAATTTTTTCCAAGGAAATTTTTTTTTGATTATATGCTGTAAGTAGTGCTGGCAATGCATGCTGAACTAATGGTCCTCCAGAAGGAGCCTTCTCATAAGCTTTGGATTTTTCTTCTAAAGTGTGAGGTGCATGATCAGTTGCTAAAACATCTAATAAATCTGAATTCAAACCTTCCCAAAGAGCTTCACGATCCTTTTCAGTTTTAATGGCAGGATTCCATTTTATATAATTACCCTTATCTATGTAATCTTTATTACTAAACCAAAGGTGGTGTATGCAAACCTCGGCTGTTATCTTTTTCTCATTTAATGGAATATCATTTCGGAAAAGTGAAAGCTCCTTTGCAGTGGACAAATGGAAAACATGAAGCCTAGCACCACTTTCTTTTGCTAATCTTATAGCACGTGAAGAAGATAAATAACAAGCTTCTTCACTCCTGATAAAAGGATGCTGTTCAATAGGAATATTTTCTCCATAATTTAATCTTGCAGACTCTAGGTTATTCCTGATAGTATCTTCATCTTCACAATGAACTGCAATAACTAATTTAGTATTTTCAAAAATACTTTTTAATACCTCAGGATCGTTGATCAACATATTCCCTGTAGAAGAACCAAGAAATAATTTTAAAGCTGGAACAGTTTTTGGATCAAGAGCTATTATTTGATCAAGGTTGTCATTTGTTCCACCGAACATAAATCCGTAATTAGCAAAAGAACTTTTTGAGGCAATCTCATTTTTTAAATCCCATTCTTTGATTGTTGTAGTTTGAGGATTTGTATTAGGCATTTCAAGAAAGGAAGTTATTCCTCCTGCAAGTGCAGCTTTAGATTCTGAAGCAATTGATGCTTTATGTGTTAAACCTGGTTCTCTAAAATGGACCTGATCGTCAATTAAGCCTGGTATGATGTATTTTCCTGAAGCATCGATAACTTTGACATTTTCATAAGTTTTTATGTGATTTCCAATTTGTGCTATTCTGTTTCCTTCTATCAGTAAATCTTGCTGGGATATCTCTCCTTCATTGACCAGTTTTCCATTAATAATACTAATCATACTCATATTTCCCTTAAAATTTTTTTTTATTTAAACGTAAAAATATAACGCCAAAAAGTGCTTCCCAAATTATGCTTCCATTCATCTTGGATTTACCTAAAACTCTATTGACAAAAATTATAGGGTGTTCTTTTAGTTTGAATCTTTTAATCCACGCCTTGTACTTAAGTTCTATTTGAAAAGCATATCCAACAAATTTGATTTGATCTAAATTAATGTCTTCTAAAACATTTCTTTTATAACCAACAAATCCAGCTGTGGGATCCTTAACTGGCATATTTGTAATCATTCTTACATAAATTGAAGCAAAATACGACAGTAAAACCCTACTCAAAGGCCAATTTACCACGTTTACTCCTTTAACATATCGAGAACCAATAATTACATCTGCTTCTGTTTCCAGAATTTCTACCATTGATTTTATTTCTAGTGGTTGATGAGAAAAATCTGCATCCATCTCAAAAATATAATCATATTGATTTTTAAGAGCCCAGCGAAAACCATCAACATAAGCAGCTCCCAAGCCTTCTTTTTTTGTTCTATTTTCTAAAAAGAGTCTATTGGGAAATGTTTTCATTAACTTCATTACTTCTTTTGCTGTTCCATCAGGAGATTGATCATCTACAACTAGAATATTCAAAGCTATATCTAAATTAAAAACGTCATAAATAATTGCTGAAATATTTTCAATTTCATTGAAAGTCGGGATAATGATCAATGTTTTTTTCATGCTGATGAAGCAAAAGTAGCAAATGTAAAATCAACATAACAAGTTAGATCTCACAATAATTTTTCAAAAACAAGTAAATTTGAATTATGGGTGAATTTATTTACAGAAATAATGACTTTCAAGACTGGATCAGTCTAATATTCTTTGTAAATCTAATTTGTATCTATGGTATGTTCCTGTTGGACCCTCTTAGACTTAAAAGATTAATCAGATTCTATGCTACTGATTTATATGTAAGTAAGCATATTTCAGAAAAGAACTTAAACTATTTGAGTCCTTTTAATCTTCTGAGCTTTTTAATAATATTAAATACTCTTAGTCTCTTATTCTTATCCATATCGAATTATCTCGATGTTTTCGTAGAATTTGCTTTTGAATTTTACTATATACTACTTAATCTAATTATTTTTTTTAGTTTACGATTTTATCTTTTAAAGTTTATATTTAAACAGTTAAATCTGGATAGAGATTTAAATATATTTTTTTTTAAAAGTTTTGCCTACAACACCCAATTTAGTCTTATTATTCTTGTTTTTTTATTTTGCAACTTTTATTCTTCTAGCTTAAATAGTCAATTTATTCGAGTTTTAATATTCCCTCTAGGGCTATGGTTTTTATATCAAAGCAAAATTATAATTTCTCTTTTTAGGTCTAATCCTAGAGATATTTTATACATAATTCTTTATCTTTGCACATTAAAAATAATACCATGGTATTGGTTCTATTTCTTTGCTATAGAATCGAAGTTGTAATATTTTAAGATTATGAAAGTGAAAACAATTTTGGTATCCCAGCCTGAGCCCCTATCTGAAAAATCTCCCTACACCAAACTACAGGATAAACATAAATTGACAATTGATTTTAGGCCTTTTATTCATGTTGAGGGAGTCAGCGCGAAAGAAGTAAGGCAACAAAAAATTTACTTTAATGATTTTGATAATGTGATACTAACAAGCCGTAACGCGGTAGATAATTTTTTTAGATTATGTAAAGAAATGCGTTTTAATGTTCCTAATACCTTTAAATATTTTTGCCTATCTGAAGCTGTTGCATATTACCTTCAAAAGTATGTGGTTTACAGAAAAAGAAAAATTTATATTGGGAAGGGTAAGATAAATGATCTAGAAGGTGTTTTAAAAAAATTTGATGGTGAATCATTTCTACTCCCTACTTCGAATATTCTTAATAAGGATATTCCCCATTTTCTTGATTTACTTGAATTAAAATGGACTCGTGCTATTTTATATCGAACTGTGATAAGTGATTTAAGTGACTTGAGAGATGTTTATTATGATATTTTAGTCTTCTTTAGTCCTTCGGGAATTGAATCTTTATTTAAAAACTTTCCTGACTTCAAGCAAAATAAAACAAGGATTTCTGCTTATGGAAATTCTACAATCAAAGCAGCAGAAGATGCAGGCTTAACTGTTCAAATTAAGGCCCCTACTCCAGATAGCCCTTCCATGACAATGGCTATTGAGGAATACGTAAAAAAAAATAATTAAATTTTAAAAAAATATAAAAAACCCCAGGGTTTTAAAATGATATTTTTTATAAATAACTTTTCTAATAGGAAAAAGTAAATGTAAATTGATAGAGAGAAATAACTAATAAGTTATCTTCAAAAACTAATCTCTAAATATAATTTTTTAACAAAATAGATTAGCGCATAACACTAAGGTTGTAAAAAATAATATGAAAATTAAAAAGCATACAGTAGTAATAGATGGTATTGATAAAATCATCTTAAAATGTCTTTTGCTGGATGCCAGAACACCAATTCAAGTCATAGCTAAATCAAGTGGAATTTCTGGAGCTGCTGTACATCAAAGATTAAAAAAGCTTGAAAAAGTTAAAGTTATTTCTGGTTCACAAATTATTTTAAATCCAACAATTTTAGGATTTAAAACTGTAGCTTTTATTGGGATATATCTTGATAAAGCAATTCGTAATCCAGAGGCAGTAAAACAACTGAAAAATATTCCTGAAGTAGTAGAATGTCATTATACAACTGGAAACTGGAGTATTTTTACAAAACTATTGTGTAGAGACAACGAACACTTAATGGAATTGCTGAATAAAAAAATTCAATCGATTGACGGGGTTTCAAGAACAGAAACCTTCATTTCTTTACAAGAACAAATAAATAGGCAAATTAAATTTTAATTAGTTTCTTCTGGCTCCAAAAACTTGAAAAGCGAAATAAGCTAGTGTTGCCAATGACGATAAAGCTGCAACTAAGTAGGTTCTAGCGGCCCATTTTAATGCGTCCTGAGCTCCTGCCAACTCATTACGAGAGACAATGCTCTTTCGTTGAAGCCAGGCCAAAGCACGATCACTGGCGTCATATTCTACAGGAAGAGTTATTATACTAAATAAAGTTCCTATTCCAAAAAGTAATACTCCAGCTACTGCAATCTCAAATCCAAAAGGAACAATATTCATTAATACAAGCCCACCTATTATAACAATCAATGATAAATTTGAAGCTACACCTAATAGTGGCACAATAGAAGATCGTAGTTGTAGCCATTCGTATCCATTAGCATGTTGGACTGCATGGCCACATTCGTGAGCTGCAACAGCTGCAGCAGCAGCATTACTCTGATTAAAAACTGATTCACTAAGATTTATAGTTTTCTTTTGAGGATTGTAGTGATCAGTCAAGGTGCCTTGAACTGATATTACCTTTACATCGCGAATTCCATGATCAGATAACATCTTTTCAGCAATTTCTCTCCCGGAGAGAGAACTATTAAGTTGAAGTTTTGAATATTTTTTAAATTTTCTTTTCAGTTTGTTACTCACCCACATGCTTGCAGCTGAAATTAGGATTAAAAGTATATAATAACTACCCATTTTTTTCTGTAAAAATAATTTAAAACATCGGTTTATCAAAAAAATTATTTCAATTTTAACTTGTAATAAATTATGATCATTTGAAGTACAGCAGCTATAAAATTTGCAAGCATTACTGAAAAGCTACCAATCAAAAATCCATATAAAAACCATATTATTACTCCTGACAACATGAAAAGATACATGCTTAAAGATATCCCATTAGAATTTTTATACTTCCAAATTTTATAAACTTGAGGCATAAAAGAGATTGTTGTAAGACAAGCAGCAATTAAACCAATAATTTCAATTTCGAAGTCTGTCATTAACAAACAATATTGATGATTTTATTAGGTATAATAATCCATTTTTTAGGAATTTTCCCTTTCAAGTATTCGTTAGTTCTATCATCTCCTAATACTGCTTTTTTTATAGACTCTTCATCCAAATCAAGTGATAAAGATATTATAAATCGCATCTTTCCATTAAAGGAAATAGGATAGTTCTTTATTTTTTCTATCAAATGAGATTCATCTACTAAAGGAAAAGGAGCATATGCCAATGTATTATCATTTCCTAACTTCTCCCATATCTCTTCAGCTAAATGCGGTGCAAAAGGTGATAATAGTAATGTCAATTGGGTAAGAATTTCTCGACTATGACAATTTAAGTTTGTCAATTCATTTACACAAATCATAAATGAACTCACACATGTATTAAAAGAAAAATTCTCAATATCTATTGTTACTTTCTTAATTGTCTCATGTAATACTTTTAATTCTTTTTTACTTGGTTCTTTATCATTTACAATCCATGTGTTTTCTTTATAAAATAAACGCCAATATTTCCTCAAAAAATTATAAACTCCAGATATTCCAGCTGTATTCCAGGGTTTAGCTTGTTCTAATGGCCCTAAAAACATTTCATACATTCTAAGAGTATCTGCTCCATATCTATGGCATATCTCATCCGGATTAACAACATTATACTTTGACTTGGACATTTTCTCAACCTCACGCCCTACTTTAAAAACTCCTGAGTGTTTTTTAAAATCTGCGAATTCAAATTGTTTTTGCCATTTTCGTAAGCCATCTATATCTAACTCATCAGAAGAATTAACTAGGTTAACATCTACTCGAATAGCTTCGAATCCTTCCACTGAGTCTAACAAATCTTTCGAGACATAACTATTTGATTTAGGGGTTCTATAAATGAAAGCAGAGGTTCCTAAAATCATACCCTGATTGATTAATTTTTTGGCATATTCTTCAACAGGTAAAAGTTTTAAATCAAAAAGAAACTTCTGCCAAAAACGAGAATATAATAAATGCCCGGTGGCATGCTCACTGCCACCTAAATATAAGTCTACATCCTTCCAATAATCTATAGCTTCTTTACTGACAAAAGAATTTGGGTTTTGGGCATCCATATAGCGATAAAAATACCAAGAACTTCCAGCCCAGCCTGGCATAGTATTCAATTCTAAAGGGAATACAGTTTTTTGGTCAATTTTTTTATTTTGTACGACTTTTCGCGTTTTAGTATTCCAGGCCCATTTTTGTGCGTTGCCTAGAGGAGGCGAGCCTTCTTTAGTAGGAAGATATTTTTCTACTTCAGGGAGTTTCAATGGTAAATCTTGTAAAGATAAAGGTTGAGGGATCTGATTTTTATAATATATCGGTATTGGTTCTCCCCAATATCGTTGTCTACTAAAAACAGCATCACGTAGGCGATAATTTATGGTTCCAGTCCCTGATCCACTCTCTTCTAAAGCATCTATGACTTTATCCATAGCTTCATTATGATTTAGATTTGTTAAAAAATCTGAATTATCAATAATTATATTTTCTTTATCCGTACAAGCCTTTTTATCTATAGAAATTCCTTTAAAAATATTTTTAATCCGAATATTAAAATGTTTTGCAAAATCATAATCTCTTTGATCTCCACAAGGCACTGCCATTACAGCTCCTGTTCCATAATCAGCTAAAACGTAATCACCTATCCAAATAGGGATTCGCTCTCCAGTAAATGGATGTAGCACATAACTCCCTGTAAAAACACCTGTGATTTTTTTCACATCTGCTAAGCGTTCACGTTGAGTTCGACTTTGTGTTTTTTTTATATATTCATCAACTTCTCCCTTTTGATCGGGGTGAGTGATAACTCTAACTAGTTCCAACTCGGGAGCTAAGGTCATAAAAGTGACTCCAAAAATAGTATCTGGACGTGTCGTGAACACTTCAATCTTGTGATCATATCCTTCTATTTGAAAAAATACTTTCGCACCAACAGATTTTCCAATCCAATTACGCTGCATTTCTTTTAAGGGCTCAGGCCAATCTATTTTGTCCAAATCTGTAATTAAACGTTCAGCGTATGCACCAATTCTCATACTCCACTGTTTCATTTTCTTTTTCATGATTGGATATCCGCCTCTTTCTGATACCCCATTTATGATTTCATCATTAGCTAAAACTGTTCCTAAATCAGAACACCAATTAACTTCAGACTCAGATAAATATGTAAGCCTATAGTTGAGAAGCATTTCATCTTTTTCATCTTGAGTAAATGCATGCCACTGGTCTGCTGAAAATTGCTTAGTACCAATGCTACATGCAGCATTAATATTAATATTACCCTCTTTTTCAAAAAAAAGAATTAAATCTCTAATTGGTAGTGCTTTATTCGATTCATTACAATAATAATGATCAAATAGAAGTAAGAAAATCCACTGAGTCCATTTATAAAAATCAGGGCTTGAAGTCCTAACTTCCCTTTTCCAATCGAAAGAAAATCCCATCTGATCTAATTGATCACGATATCGAGTAATATTATCTTGTGTCGTCAAATAAGGATGTTGCCCTGTTTGAATAGCGTACTGTTCTGCAGGTAATCCAAAAGAATCATATCCTTGAGGATGAAGAACATTAAAGTTTTTATGGCGTTTGTATCTAGCAATAATATCACTTGCTATATAACCTAAGGGGTGACCAACATGAAGACCTGATCCAGACGGATAGGGAAACATATCAAGAACATAATATTTGGGTTTTGAAGAAATATTATCTGCTCTAAAGGTTCCGTTTTTAGCCCAGTATAAACGCCATTTCTTTTCAATTTTTCTGAAGTCGTAAACCACTATATTAAGTTATTTCGTGTGAAAGGGACAAAAATACGTTTATTGATTGAATGTCAAAAAGCTAAAAGAATTTTTTATACCCCCAAAATTTTATATTTCTTTTATATTTTTACGTAAATATTTCGTGTGTCAAAAAAATTTTATAGAAGTTATCAAAAAAAAAGGTTAGTAAACAGTTATTTTTCTGTTATAGTCAGCATATCTGTTGTTTTGTTTTTCCAGGGTATTATAGGTTTATTTCTTCTTAATAGCAAAAATGTGGCTTCGCATTTTAAAGAACAAATTGTAATGACAGTATATTTAAAAGACAGTGCAAAAGATATCGAAATAACTCAATTAAAAAAGAAAATAAAACTCAATCCTGCAACTAAAAAAGTACTGTATACTTCTAAGGAAGAAGCAGCTGGACAATATTCTAGGGATATTGGAGAAGATTTTATTGAGTTTTTAGGCTATAATCCATTACTAAATGCAATAGATATATTTTTTAATGCTGAATTTGTGAATACATCAAGTTTATCTATAACCAAAAGTGAAATTGAAATTGCTGATTTTGTAGATGAAGTAGTTTATGATAGGCCTTTGGTTACACTTTTAAACCAAAATATTAAAAGAATTTCTTTTATTTTAATTCTCACAACCACATTATTTTTTATGATCGCACTATTATTAATTAATAGCTCAATACGATTATCTATTTATTCAAAAAGGTTTATTATCAAAACCATGCAATTAGTGGGTGCAACCAAATCCTTTATCCGAAGACCTTTTATTTGGAGACATCTATGGTTAGGATTTATAAGCTCTATAATAGCCTTAATTGCGCTTAGTTTTTCACTATGGGAATTAAATAAACGTTTTCCAGAATTAGAAATGCTAAAAAAAACCAATGAGTTAATCTTTGTTTTTTTAGGTATTTTATTCCTTGGATTAGGTATTTCCGGAGTTAGTACTTTTTTTGCCACCCAAAGATATTTAAACCTTAAGACAGATGCCATATATTAATATTTTCTTATGAAACAAGACTCTAAATCAAAAAAAATCTTATTTAGAAAAAGAAATTATCGTATACTATTTATTGCATTTCTGATGATTACAACAGGTTTTGTAATAATGACTGGAGGGGGTAGTGATAATCCTTATTTGTTCAATGAAGAAATTTTTAATTTTAAAAGAATCCGTTTAGCTCCTACTATTGTACTTGTTGGTTTTGGAACAGCTATGTATTCTATTTTAACTCAAAAGAGATAATAACAAGTGGAATTTATTGAAGCCATCATTTTGGGTATCATTCAGGGTTTAACTGAGTTTTTACCAATCTCATCAAGTGGTCATCTAGAAATTGGAAAGGCTTTTTTTGGGAATAATTCTATTGGAGAGGAAAGTTTATTTCTGACTTTGGTCCTCCATTTTGCAACAGCCCTAAGTACTATTGTTGTTTTTAAAAAAGAAATTCAAGAAATATTAAAAGGCCTTCTGCATTTAAAAATAAATGAGCATACAAACTTTTCAATAAAAATCATTATCTCAATGATTCCTGCAATTATTGTTGGTTTATTTTTTCAAGATCAAATCGAAGCTTTATTTTCAAAAAATCTAGTACTTGTAGGATCCATGTTGTTATTGACTTCTTTAATCCTTTTTCTCGCAGACCAAACTGGAAATACTAAAAATAAGGTATCCTTTTCTAATTCATTTATTTTAGGTGTTGTACAAGCCATTGCAATACTTCCTGGTATTTCAAGAAGTGGATCAACCATTGCAAGCGCATTACTTTTAGGGATTGATCGTCAAAAAGCTTCGCGTTTCTCCTTTTTGATGGTACTTCCACTAATCTTTGGAAGTATGGTAAAAACTCTTATTGACATGGAAGGGGTTCCTAAAGACATGAACATTCTTAACTTAGCTTTAGCTTTTACTGCTGCTTTTATAAGTGGTATTTTTGCCTGTAGATGGATCATTTCAGTTGTCAAAAAAAGTAAACTAAAATACTTTAGCTACTACTGTGTATTTATTGGAGTAGTAACTTTGATTTATGGACTTTTTTAAAGAAAAATTTAGCTCAGAGATTTTACAGGAAGGGCAAATCTTTTTGATTGATAAACCTTTAGGTTGGACTTCTTTTCAAGTGATTAATAAAATTCGCTGGCATCTAAAAAATCAAACAGGATTAAAAAAATTAAAAGTAGGACATACTGGTACCTTGGACCCACTAGCAACAGGATTACTTATAATTTGTACAGGAAATAAAACAAAAGAAATAAACAAACTTCAACATGGGGAAAAAACTTATATTGGGACCTTCACCTTGGGGAGTACTACTCCTTCTTACGATCTGGAAACAAGAATTAATGCAACTTATCCAATAGAACATATTACAGAACCATTAGCTCTAGAAGCTGTGAATAGTTTATGTGGTAAAATTCATCAATTACCCCCTATGTTTTCCGCTCTTAAAAAAAATGGGAAGCGCCTATATAAATATGCAAGGGAGGGAAAAAAAATTGAAATGCAGCCAAGAGAAGTAATTATATCAAAGTTTGAAATAAAATTTACAAAATTACCTGAAATAGATTTTTTTGTCAAATGCAGTAAAGGAACATATATTCGAAGTCTGGCTTACGATTTTGGGAAGAAGCTAAATTCGGGAGCTCACCTTTCTTCACTTAGAAGAATTCAAAATGGATCACATTCAATAGAAAAGGCATATAGTATGAAAAGTGTATTGGATAACAAATAAAAAAAATATAAACAGTACAAAACAATACCCTAAATCTCACTAATTTTATAACATGGAATCAAAAGAAAGCATCTTAGAAAAAGAAATAAAAAAAAAGGTCGAATTATCTACCGCAATTCGGAAACTTAAGAAAGAAAAGAATGCTGTTATACTTGCACATTACTATCAAGATAAAGGAATACAAGAAGTTGCAGACTGCCTAGGAGACAGTCTTTATCTTGCAAAACAGGCAGCGAAAGTTGATAATGATATCATCGTATTTGCAGGTGTTCATTTTATGGCTGAGACAGCGAAAATAATTAATCCATCAAAAAAAGTACTCTTACCAGATCTTAAAGCAGGGTGTTCACTAGCTGATTCTTGTCCTCCAAAAGATTTTACAGCCTTTAAAATAAAGCACCCTAATGCATTAGTGGTTTCATATATTAATTGCTCTGCAGAAATAAAAAAACTTAGCGATATAGTCTGCACTTCAAGCAATGCAAAAAAAATAATTCAAAGTATACCTAAAGATAAAGAAATCATCTTTGCTCCAGATAAAAACTTAGGAGCATATCTTAACAAAGAAACAGATCGTAACATGATACTTTGGGAAGGCTCATGCATTGTGCATGAAGCTTTTTCATTTGAAAAAATTATTTCTCTTATAAAGTCTTACCCCAATGCTAAATTTATTGCGCACCCAGAGAGTGAATCTCCTGTTTTAGATATTGCACATTATATAGGTAGTACTTCAGCACTTTTAAATTTTGTTCAAAAAGATAAAGCTAAAGAATATATTGTAGCTACAGAAGTTGGAATTCTTCATGAGATGCAAAAGCGCTGCCCTGAAAAAACTTTTATTCCAGCACCAGTTGAAGATGATACTTGTGCATGCAGCGAATGTGCTTATATGAAACTCAACACTTTAGAAAAACTTTATCGTTGTTTATTAAAAGAGTCTCCAGAAGTGAAAATGGATGCTAAACTTATTGAAGCCGCAAGAATTCCCATAGAAAGGATGTTTGAATTAAGCTAATGGTGACAAAAGATATTCTTGTTATTGGAACAGGAATTTCAGGTTTGACTTTTGCTATTAAAGTAGCAGAAAAAAATCCAGAAATTTCACTTACCCTAATTTCTAAAAGGGACATATATGAAGGGAATACAAGATACGCACAAGGGGGAATTGCAGTAGTCAGAAATTTAAAAAAGGATTCTACTAAAAAACACATTCAAGATACCCTTATTGCTGGGGATGGAGCTTGTGATTCAAGAGTTGTAAAATTTGTAGTGGAAGAAGCAAATGAACGTTTGGATGAGCTGATTGAATGGGGTACTGCTTTTGATAAAAAGGAAGAATTTCTTGATTTAGGAATTGAAGGGGGACACTCAGAAAAAAGAATTGTTCATTACAAAGACCAAACAGGAAAACAAATCCAAGAGGTTCTAACCACTAAAGTGAAAAACTTTCCAAATATTACTATTCTAGAAAACCACACCCTAGTAGACTTAATTACTGATCACCACTCTAAAATTAAAAAGAACCGTTGTTATGGAGCTTATGTAATTTCTCAAGAACGTGAAGAAATTATCAAAATAAGTGCTAAAATTACTGTATTATCAACAGGCGGAGCTGGTAGTTTATATTCTCATACTACAAACCCAAGCATATCTACAGGTGATGGTTTAGGGGCTGCTTACCGGGCTAAGATAAAAATGGATCGTTTACCTTATGTTCAGTTTCATCCTACTGCTTTACGAGATAAAGTAGATGGAAATATTTTTTTGATTTCTGAGGCTATAAGAGGTGCTGGCGCTAAGCTACTTAATGAAAAAAAAGAACGCTTTATGTTAAAAGTTGACCCCAGAGCGGAGCTTGCTCCAAGAGATATAGTAGCTCGTGGGATCCAAAAGGAAATTCAAGAACAAAAAGAAAACTTTGTATGGTTAGATGGATCGAAAATCAAACTAAATAAATGGAAATCAAGTTTTCCAACAATATACAATACATGTAATTCCGTTAATATAAAGCTGCCACAAGATTATATCCCTGTAGTTCCTGCAGCTCACTATTTTTGTGGTGGGATAGTTGTAAATGAATATAGCGAATCTAGTTTAAAAGGCCTATATGCAATTGGGGAATGCAGTGCTACAGGTTTACATGGGGCTAATAGACTTGCTTCTAATTCGCTATTAGAAGCTTTAGTTTTTGCTAATCGAGCTGCAATAGATTGTAATAGATCACTAAATAATATTTTACCTGAAGAAAGTTTTTATAAAAAATTACCCGAATGGAATGGTGATGGTTTTTCAAAAAATAATACTATTGAAAATGTTCAGAGTTTAAGAGAACAATTACAAGATATTATGACTAAATATGTTGGAATTTTTAAAACAAATAATGGCTTGAAGCTTGCAGAAAAAAGAATAAATGAGATATATATCACGGTTCAAGAACTCTATAATCATAATAAATTAAACAATGGCTTGAGTGAGTTAAGAAATATGGTTAGTGTATCTTATTTATTGATAAAACAAGCCCAAGAAATAAAGGAAAACAAAGGAGTCTTTTTTAATTACAACTATGCCTGATAACTTTTACTATCAATATAAAAACGAAATTGATTCATTTATTGAAAATGCATTAATTGAAGATATTGGTACTGGAGATCGGAGTAGCAATTCATGCGTAGATTCTAAGGATCATAGTATTGCTCAACTATTAATTAAGGAAGAGGGACGTCTAGCAGGAATAACTCTTGCTGAACTAATTTTTAAACGTTATGATCATACTCTAGAATTTAGACCCCTCCTTAAAGAGGGAGATTATATTAATAAGGGAGATATAGCTTTTACAATCAAAGGCTCAGCTCAATCAATTCTCTCAACTGAACGAATTGTTCTTAATTGCTTGCAACGAATGAGCGGTATCGCTAGTCTTACATTTAAGTTAAACCAGATGATTCAACATACATCTTGTAAGCTTTTAGACACTAGAAAAACAACACCAAATTTTCGTTACCCTGAGAAATGGGCTGTTCGTATTGGAGGAGGTATTAATCATCGTATGGGGCTGTTTGATGCAATTATGATTAAGGATAACCATATCGACTTTTGTGGTGGAATGACTAAAACCTTAGAAAAGGCATCACATTACGTTGAAAATTTAGATAAACAAATTGATGTAATTGTAGAATGTAGAAATCAGAAAGAAATAGAAGAAGCACTAAGTTTTTCTTATGTAAGTAGGATTCTACTTGACAATTATAACCCGCAGTCATTAAATAAAGCAATTACTATGATTGCAAACAAAAAACCAACTGAAGCTTCTGGAAGGATAACAAGGGAAAATATTATTGAATATGCCGAAACAGGTGTTGACTTTATTTCGATGGGAGAATTGAGTTATGGTGCTGATAATATAGACTTAAGCTTAAAAGCTATATTTGAATAAAATCATTTAAATGATTTGCTAAAGAATATAGTATTAGCCAGATAAATTATTCTTTAATTTTTATATTTGTATACCATCCTTCATAAATGAAATATCAAAGAATTCTATTAAAATTAAGTGGTGAAGCACTTATGGGGAGCAAAAGCTACGGAATTGATCCCATAATTATTGACAACTATGCAAAGGAAATCAAAAAGGTTTTTGATAGCAGTATTGAAATTGCAATTGTTATAGGTGGTGGAAATATCTTCAGAGGAATTTCAGGATCAAGTAAGGGAATGGATCGTGTTCAAGCTGACTATATGGGTATGCTTGCAACAGTTATAAATGGACTAGCCCTTCAAGGAGCCTTAGAAAATAATAACATCCCTACTCGTTTGCAAACAGCAATAAAAATTGAAGCCATTGCAGAGCCCTTTATAAAAAGAAAAGCAACAAGACACCTAGAAAAAGGAAGAGTAGTTATATTTGGATCAGGAACCGGGAATCCCTATTTCACAACTGACTCAGCAGCTGTTTTAAGAGCAATTGAAATTGATGCTGATGTCATAATAAAAGGAACTCGAGTTGATGGCATTTATAATGAAGATCCAGAAAAAAATATAAAAGCAACAAAATTTGATAAAATTTCATTTGATGATGTTTTAAAAAAAGGTTTAAAAGTAATGGATACTACAGCCTTTACATTAAGTCAAGAAAACAATTTGCCAATTATTGTTTTTGACATGAATGCGCCTGATAATTTATATAACTTGGTCAAAGGAGATAATATTGGTACAAGAGTAGATTAATATTTTATTATACATGGAAAAAGAAATGCAATTTATAATTGATACTGCAAAGGAAAAAATGAGATTGGCTCTGAATCATTTAGATAAAGAGATGGTCAACATACGAGCAGGAAAAGCAAATCCTATAATGCTTTCAGGAATTAAAGTTGATTATTATGGGACTCCAACACCACTATCTCAAGTTGCTAATGTAAATTCTCCTGACGGGAAAACTCTAACGGTGCAGCCATGGGAAAAAGGAATGTTATCTGAAATTGAAAAAACAATTTTAGTCGCTAATTTGGGGTTTAACCCAATGAATAATGGAGAATCAATTATTATTAATATTCCAATACTTACAGAAGAAAGAAGAAGAGAATTAGCAAAAATTGCGAAAGTTGAAGTTGAAAATGCTAAGATATCCATTCGTTCTGCTAGAAAAGATGCGAATAATGAAATTAAAAACTCTGATGTCTCTGAAGATATACAGAAAAATTTCGAAATAGATGTTCAAAATATTACAGATCACCATATTAGAAAAGCTGATGAAATTTTTGCCTTAAAAGAAAAAGAAATTCTAACGGTTTAATTAATATTTATACCGTCAAGCGGGCTCATATGAGAAAAAATAAAGAATCTATTATTTGGAGCCTGGTTGCAAGAGTTATTTTAAGAAATAGGATTCTTATTTTATTTGGAATTACATTACTGACTATTTTCTGGTCGTTGCAATGGAAACATATGCGCTTTACATTTACCGAAGCGAATCTACTTCCTGATGATCACCCGGAAAATATTTTATACCAATCTTTTACTGATACTTTTGGTGAAGAAGGAAACATAATTGTTATAGCACTCCAAGACAGTACATTTTACAAGGAAGAGAAAAGGAAAGCTTGGAAAAGATTAAATGAAAAAATAGAGAAATTTGATGAAATCAATTTTATCCTTTCGACTGAAAATATTCAAGAACTAGTAAAAGACAATAAAAAAGAGCGTTTCATCCTTAGAAAAGTATCAGATGATTTTCCTTTAAAAATTAAATTTGCTGATAAATTTAAAGAGAAGTTATTTTTAGAATTACCTTTTTACAACAATTTACTTTTCGATAAAAATTCATCAACGATTCGTTCAGTGATTTTTATGGAAAATAGTATAGTGAACACTTCACTCAGAAAAGACTTTGTTTTTAAAAAATTTATCCCACTTATAAATAAATATGAAAAAGATGCCAAAGTTGATGTAAAAATTTCTGGTATGCCTTACATCAGAACCTTAAATGCCCAAAATATTGTTGATGAAATTGGACTTTTTGTAATAGGAGCTACCTTAGTTACATCATTAATTTTTTTTTTATTTTTTAGATCTTTCAGGGCGACTATAATATCTTTAATTGTTGTAGCAATAGGGGTGATGTGGGCTTTTGGAATCTTAGGATGGTTAGGTTATGAAATTACTGTTCTAACTGCTCTTATTCCACCTTTAATAATTGTTATTGGAGTTCCAAATTGTATTTTTTTAATCAATAAGTATCAACAAGAAATTGCAAAACACAGAAATAAAGCAAGATCATTACAAAGAGTAATTGCTAAAATTGGTAACGCCACCTTAATGACAAATCTAACAACAGCCTCTGGTTTTGCAACATTTATTTTAACAAATAGTAAAATATTAAAAGAGTTTGGGGTTGTTGCTTCAACAAATATTATAGCAATTTTTCTGCTTTCCCTTCTTATTATCCCAATTACCTACAGTTTTATGGCTCGCCCAAACAAAAAACATTTAAAACATTTAAAAAATAAATCAGTTTACTTTTTTGTTAATTGGATGGAACAAAAAGTACGTAAAAAAAGAATCAATGTCTATATTGTTTCTTTAATCGGTTTGATTATTGGTATCACCGGGATTTATCAAATTAAAATTTCAGGAAGCTTAATTGAAGATATGCCTAAAAGTGCAAACTTTTTTAAAGATATTCTTTTTTTTGATAAAAATTTTAATGGAATTGTCCCTCTTGAAATTTGGGTTGATAGTAAACGTGAGGATGGAATAGTTAAACCCGCAACTCTTAGAAGAATGAATGACCTTCAAGAAATTATCGACGAAATTCCCGAGCTAGCTCCTTCTTTATCTGTTGTTAATTTAGTTAAATATTCAAAACAAGCATATTATAATGGTAATCCAAACTATTTTGCTCTACCTACATCTCAAGAAAATAGCTTTATATACCCGTATTTAAGAAAGTCTGAAAGTCAGAGTCAACTTATTAATGGTTACGTTGATAGCTCCGGACAGTTTGGTCGTATAACAACATATATGAAGGACATAAAAACATTCCGAATGGAAGAAATAGAAAGTGATTTAATTGAAGCTATTAATAAAATTTTCCCTAAAGATCGTTATGGAGTAAAGATTACAGGTAAATCACTTTTATTTTTAAAAGGAACCAAATATTTAATTAAAAATCTGATTCTGTCTCTGAGTCTTGCAATTTTCTTAATTGCACTTTTTATGGCTTTCCTTTTCCGATCGCTTAAAATGATAATTATTTCTTTAATTCCAAATCTATTACCTCTAATTATAACAGCTGGTGTAATGGGATTTACTGGAATTCCACTAAAGCCTTCTACTATTCTGGTTTTCAGTATCGCTTTTGGTATATCTGTGGATGATACTATTCATTTTTTAGCAAAATATAGACAAGAACTAATTTCAAATGGATGGAAAATAAATAAGGCAGTTTTTGCTGCACTTAGAGAAACAGGGATAAGTATGTTTTACACTTCAATAGTCTTATTTTTTGGTTTTTCGGTTTTTATGTCATCCAATTTTGGAGGAACACAAGCTTTAGGAGGATTGGTAGCAGTCACACTAATGATGGCTATGTTGGCAAATTTAATTTTACTCCCTTCGCTTCTTATCTCTTTGGAAGATTCAATAAGCAACAAAAAGGTTATAAAAGAGCCAAAATTAGAGATTTTAGACTGAAAAAATCGAGTTTATTTTTGCTAAAAAACTTTCTGAAATAAACTTATCTTTGTTATGTCCTTCTATAAATCCTTATTATCAGGAAAAAAATTTTTATAAATGAAAGTAGCGAAAATCAATACCTTACTAAAAAGCTCGAAAATAAATACAAATTATAGTGTGCAAGGTTGGGTAAAGACATTCAGGGCAAATCGATTTATTGCTCTTAATGACGGTTCTTCTATAAAAAACCTTCAATGTGTTGTTGATTTCAAAAATATAGAAGAAAGCATTCTAAAACGAATTAATTCTGGGGCTGCTTTACACCTAGAAGGTTTTTTAGTAAAAAGTCAAGGAAGTGGACAGGAAGTTGAATTACAAGTAAAAAAAATCAAAATCCATGGAGATTCTGACCCAGATGAATTCCCAATTCAGCCCAAAAAACACAGTTTTGAATTTTTACGAGAAAAAGCTCATCTGAGAATTCGAACAACAACTTTTGCTGCTGTCATGAGAGTTCGTTCAGCTTTATCTTTTGCTGTTCATAAGTTTTTTCAAGAAAAAGGTTTTTATTATATCAATACTCCTATCATAACTGGAAGTGATGCTGAAGGTGCCGGGGAATTGTTTCGTGTAAGTACAATAGATCCAAAAAACCCTCCTCTAGATGAGAGAGGATTTGTCGATTATAAAAAAGATTTTTTTGGAAAGGAAACAAATTTAACGGTATCAGGACAGTTAGAGGCCGAATCTTATGCACTTGGTCTTGGAGAGGTGTATACTTTTGGCCCAACATTCCGCGCAGAAAATTCTAATACTACTAGACATTTAGCTGAGTTCTGGATGATTGAGCCTGAAATGGCATTTTACGATCTACATGATAATATGAATTTAGCTGAGAAATTTATTACAGGTATTTTAAAAGAGGTCCATAATAATTGCTTTGAAGACTTGACATATCTTGATGAACGGCTTGCAAAAGAAGATCAACTTAAACCTCTTGCTGATCGAAGTCCAATGGGACTGTTAGAAAAAATAAAATTTGTTATTAATAATGAATTTAAACGCGTTAGTTATACCGAAGCTTATGAGATTTTAAGAAACTCCAAACCTAATAAAAAGAAAAAATTCAAATTTCCAATAGATCAATGGGGTGTGGACCTTCAAAGTGAACACGAACGTTATTTAGTTGAGAAACATTTTAGATGTCCAGTTATATTATTTGACTATCCAGCAGAAATAAAGGCTTTCTATATGCGAAGAAATGAAGATGGTAAAACCGTTAGAGCCATGGATATTCTTTTTCCAGGAATAGGGGAAATAGTTGGTGGTTCTCAAAGAGAAGAACGACTGGAGATAATTGAAAAATGCATTAAAGAATTAAAATTAGATGCTGAGGAATTGTCGTGGTACCTTGATCTCAGGCGATTTGGAAGTGTACCCCACAGTGGATTTGGTATGGGCTTTGAAAGATTAGTTCAATTTGCAACTGGGATGAGTAATATTCGTGATGTAATACCATTTCCTAGAACACCACAAAATGCAACTTTTTAGATATAAAAATTTAGAATTTATTTAAAATAAGAATGTAACCTTATATGCTTAAACAGCAACTCAATTTAAAGCTCTCTCAAAAACTATCCCCTCAGCAGATTCAGTTGATGAAAATGATTCAGCTTTCCACCTTGGATTTAGAGCAAAAGATTGAGGCTGAGATTGGAGAAAATCCAGCTTTAGAAAGTGGCATTGAGAAAACCAGCAATGAAAATCTAGATAGTGATTTTGAAGAAGGAAATAAAATCGAAACCGAGGATATAAATATAGATCACTATTTAAGTGATGATGAAACACCCTCTTATAAACTTTATACAAATAATATTACAAATAATGAAAATGATCAAACTATTCCAGTATCAGGCGGTATAAGTTTTCACCAATACTTATCACAACAAATTGGAAATCTAATCCTAGGAGANAATGAAATGNATATTGCTGAATTTATTATAGGNAGTATTGATGAAAGNGGATATTTNCGTAGNAGCAATGANGAACTAATNGATGACCTAGCCTTTACTCAAAATATTATNGTAGANTCTNNTCAAATTGAAAAGANNATNAAAGCNGTTCAATCNNTNGACCCNCCNGGGGTTGGNGCTAGATCACTTCAAGAATGTCTNCANCTNCAATTNGAAAAGAAAAANAAANANCGNCCTGANATAGANCANGCNNTNAANATTATCAAAAATGAGTTTGANCATTTTAGTCACAAGCANTATNAAAANTTACANGANNGANTAGGNATNAACGAANAAGAATTNAAAACTGNTTTAGANTTAATTAGTAAATTAAATCCAAAACCNGGAGGANCAATCTCTGGNTCAAANCAAAATACTCATATTGTTCCAGATTTTATTTTNACNATTGAAGANAGTGAANTTANTGTANNATTAAANCAAAGAAATGCNCCTCAATTACGTGTTTCAGANACATATAAAGAAATGNTAACAGGCTATTCTGAAAANAATTCAAAATCNAAGCCNCAAATNGAAGCAGTTCAATTTATNAANCAAAAACTTGATGCNGCAAAATGGTTTATTGATGCCATTAAGCAACGNCACCAAACCNTNANTNTAACTATAAATGCNATTTTAGANCATCAAAGAGANTATTTTTTAACNGGTGATGAACGAAAACTTCGCCCGATGATATTAAAAGATATAGCCGANAAAATAGATATGGATATNTCNACAATCTCNCGTGTAGCNAATAGTAANTATATTGANACACCTTATGGTGTNAAATTANTAAAAACCTTTTTTTCNGAGGGATTNAAAAATGAGGAAGGAGAANAAGTTTCATCTATAGAAATNAANAAAAATTTAGAACAGTTTATNAAAGAAGAAAATAAAAAGAAACCCTTAACAGATNAAANACTTTCNAAGATGATGAANGAAAANGGTTATATTGTAGCAAGAAGAACAATAGCNAAATATCGNGAACANTTNGATNTTCCNGTTGCNAGAATGAGAAAGGAGCTTTAATNNTCNNCNNCTANAGTAAATAAAAAATNAANCCNATCTTNANAGATCTAACNTTAAATGATTNANCNGAATATTGNTCCCTTATNTTTTTCATAATTTGATTCAAACCATAAGAGAAATAAAAATTCCACGTNTTATATCCAAAACTTAAATACAACTCTTTATTCCAATTATTAACTTCANTAGANATNTTTTTTATATCATCANTGCTATATTTCAATTTTGAAAGAAAATTTCTTTGAAATTTAATTCCNGNNTAAACTCTCCAGAATTGATAATNNTNAAGAGAGGAATTTCTCCATCTNANAGAAATNGGAAATTCAATGAAATTAAAAGANANTTTAGANTTTTGATTTAANGTGTTATTTACAATAAAAATTGAACTTTCATTATCAATATTANATCTTATTAAATTAGAATTATAATTTTGAAAAGAATACCCTAAACCTAAACCAATTGCTAATTTACCAGAAGAAATTAATGGAATATCTCTTACAAAACCTAGTTGAAAATGTCTTGAAATTCCTTGAGGTTTAAATTTTTCTTGATTACTGTTAAGTAGCATAAAAGATGCTCCAAAATAAATTTGATCTTCTCGGTAANATGGAGTATCAATATCATTTAAATTGTTTTGTCCAATAAGATTTGAACAACAAAGAACTATTAATGAAAAATAGCTAAAACTAAANTGAAAACTTACGTAATTAGATTTATAAAACATTAATATCAATGTAAAAAAAAAGTGCCTTTNAAAGGCACTTTTGTATGGAAAACTATAAAAATCAGTTTAGGTTTTGNGTATAATCGCCTANACGTGTGGTATAATTAATTTTTAGTGCACTGACTTTTCGTAACTCTTGCTTGATATCTTGAATCAAGCCCATCTTTGTGTCACTATCAACTTTCATAGCGGTAGTTAATACATTTTGAAGCTCTTGACGCTTGGAAGCACGTTCGGCTAAGATAAAGGCTCCTACCTCATTAACAGTAGCAAATTTATCATTCAACTGGATTCTAGCAGAGGAGCCATATTTATCCTCATAACGNGAAGATGGTTTTCCAGCATATATATACATAACACGATCTTTTTTGTCTAGCTTTTGGATTTGATCAGCAGCAGGTAGTTTATTAACTACCATAAGGGTACTATCACGCATTACTGTCGCTACCATAAAAAAGAACAATAACATAAAAACGATATCTGGTAAAGAGGCTGTTGATATTGCAGGTAAATCACCACCCTTTTTCTTTTTGAATTTTGACATAGTTATTTGTTTTTAGCTTGATTTATTTGATTCTGCCTCAGATAATTTTTGTGGGTACATTGCTTTAACTTGATCTAACTTTGGTTTTAATTCTTCAGCAATATCAAAATTTGTCCTAGGGTCGTTATATTTTTTTTGCGCTGTAACAAAATTAATTCCTAAGTTAGGAAAAAGACGTTCAAACTCTCTGTTTCGAAGATCGTTATATGCTGCAACAAGCTCATTTTGAACAGCGATATAAACTTTATATGAAGTTTCACGATCGTTTTTTAAAGAAATTATAGCTTTATCTGGATTATCTGATGAAGACTCATCACGTTCCCCTTGGCAATATTCGCAAGCTTCATCTCCAACACCACCACCGTTGTCAAGAAATGCAATAGCTAAAGATCTTAAATCTGAAATATCAGCAAGTTCTTCTTCAACTAAGAGTTGATCGTTTTTACTGACCAATACTGTAAAGATATTTTTTTCTCTAATAATAGGAGGATCTACTTGATCTTCCATTGGTGGTAGTTTTCGATTTAAACCACTATCGGTTTCTATAGTTGTAGTTACTAAAAAGAAAATCAATAATAGAAATGCTATATCTGCCATGGATCCGGCATTTACNTCAGGTGCAGATCTTTTAGCCATATTTTTATCTTTTAATTATTTTCTTAGCTCCAGAAAGAATCATTGATATAATAGCTAATGCTGCTAGTATATAAAACATTCTCAAACCTGTTCCTACCCACCTTGACCCAGATGCAGAAAGCATTTCTCCGTCTTTCATTGGGGTTTCAACTCCGTCTGAAAGCCCATAAGAAATACCCATTATTACTAAAAAACATCCGATAAATATTAATGATTTCTTCAATTTTTCTGAACTAGAGGCAAGGTTTAACAATGAAAATAGAACGGTAATTACTACTGTAATTAATAAAATTGCAATAGCTAGAGTTACTAGCGGAGATACAGAACCAAAATCACCGACACTTGCAGCCATTTTGATTTCCTCGTCTCCTATACCTAGAATTCTGAATAAAAAAATAGCTCCTAGTAAACCAAAAACAGCACTTATAATTTTTATAATTGTCTGAAGATTCATGTGAATTGCTGTTATAAGGTTAATTATTTCTTTTTTGCTACTAGGATATCAATCAATGTGATTGATGCGTCTTCCATATCGTTAACAATACTATCAATTTTAGCTACTATGTAATTGTAGAAAACTTGAAGGATAATGGCTACTATAAGACCAAATACTGTAGTCAAAAGAGCAACTTTGATACCTCCTGCAACTAGTGAAGGTTGCATGTCGCCAGCAGCCTCTATTTTGTCGAAAGCTTGAATCATACCAATTACTGTTCCCATAAACCCTAACATTGGAGCCAGTGCTATAAACAATGAGATCCATGATACATTTTTTTCTAGTTGGCCCATTTGAACCCCTCCGTATGCGACAACTGCTTTTTCAGCACTTTCAACACCTTCATTCACTCGATCTAATCCCTGATAGAAAATTGAAGCAACTGGTCCTTTTGTATTTCTACAAAATTCTTTAGCAGCATCAACACCGCCTGAAGAAAGAGCTTCTTCAACACCCTCAGTTAATTTCTTTGTATTAGTAGTGGCTAAGTTTAAGAATATAATACGCTCTATAGCAATTGCAAGTCCAAGTATCAAACAAATCAATACAATTCCCATAAACCCTGGTCCTCCTTCAATGAAACGTTTTTTAAGTTCTTGCGTAAATGAAGCTGATTGTTCAGGTGCTTCTTCGTCTTGAGCTATTGATGTTGCTAATGTAGTAGCTAAATTAGGGACTATGACAGTAGCATTTGCTGTAGACATAAAACCTAATAAAGTAATGGCAAAAAATAGATTTCTCATTTTAATAATGTTTTTCTTTTTAATTAAGTGCGGTTAAAGATAAAAAAAAAATTAAACGATTTTAACGTTTANATTAAATCATATATTAAAAAGATGAATCTTGAATAAATTTTATGAATGTTTAATTTTTTTTACAATAAAAATGTTTTTTCTCAAAAATCTCCAAATAAAATTATATCCTTATTAATTATTAATATTTTTTTGATAAAATAATTCAAAATGTTGACTTGTAATCCATAAATTGATACACGCTATTATAATGAATTTTATTATATGAAATTGTCACGAATTGATTCAGGTTTTTTTAGACCTGGTAAATCAAATTTNTCCTCAATACAAACTCTGTTAGGNGACTTNATAAATGATAGNGATTCACCNAGTTTAATTAGTAAACTTCATAATAANAAAATNGAAAAATTATCGAAATCGTCATGGGGTGAAAGTGAGCCTCTTGAAAAAGTGATNACTAACAACNAAGATATTTCAAGAATCCTAAATCATCCAAANCTATTNAAAAATTCAATATGCATAATTGAACCCGCTGATCATGTTGGAACTAATTTAGCNGGAGAAAATATTAGAGCCTCTTCAAACATAGCTTACCTAGCTCAATTTATAGCTGATTGTGACTCTATTCTAATCCCACTATGGTGTTCTGATAAACTAGATCANTCTNTNCTAATTGATTTATTGAATGGGTGTCTNGCATATTTTATCGAAGGTGGTTATCCNTCAGTAAAAGATCGNGATACNTTTTCTAATCTAAATTTTGGACTTGATGAATTACAATTATTAACTGAAAAAATGCTANTNTCAAGNGNNCTAAAAACTGCTCCNGCAATTTTTATTTGTTTAGGGCACCAATTAGCTGCCCAAGGGCATATAAGGTTAATAAAAAAAGCAACCAATGAAATTCTAGAAAATATAACTCCTGAAATTTTTTCTACCAATGCGTATTATAATAACCTACAAGAAACCTGCCATAGAATTGTCAAAACAGCTCAAAATTTACGAGTATTTAAAGATAACAAATTAGTAGCTAAAGGCTGGGATGATAAACTTTTTGCTGTTGCTTTAAATGAAGTTCCAGAAGTTGGTCAAGTTGAACTACAACATTACTCAAATAATGGAATCCACCCAAGTTCAGAATTTGAAAAACTATTATTGCATCATGATATTTCAAGTGAACTTGATATTGGTATTGTTGAACAATCAATTACATATGAAAAGAATTTAAACATTGTTATGTTTCATTCTGACGAAGTAAATGAGGAGGCGATTTTATTTTCTAATTGGGCATATGGAGAATTAAGAAATGCGCTTTCCCCTGCAAGAAAAAATTTATCAGTCTCTAATTATGCATGGCTCTTAAAGCTACCTACATCCATTGAAATTGTTTGTTCAACTTATTCTGAGGGTAAATTATGTACTGAAGTAGCAGCCACTTGCATTAATTATATGGATTACGAAACAAAAGATATAAGAAGGTCATTTAGTTTTCAGTTCCATCCAGAGTTACTTAATGATTTAAGAGAATTTAGACTTTCTGGTTTTCCCAGCTATGAGAAATTAAAAAATGATGACGGTATACGAATGCTAGTAAGAGTTTTATATGAATCTATCACCGAGTGATTTAATTTATTAATGGAAGAAAATTATAAAATTAACTATCCAGTTTATATATAATTTTTGTTTACAAATACCATTTGTTTACTAAAAAATTTAGCACAGAGTCGATTTTCAACTTATAATGCTAAGGTATTTAATTTAGGAATTAATTTGACATACAAATATACTGTAACGAGCATGGGGATAAATGTATGGGACAAATTTATCAATGAAAGAGATATGCTAAAACTTGAAATATTTTAATGAAAATTTAAAAAGAGGAATTATTGAAATTAAAATGATTCCTTGTTAGGTTTAAATTGATTTAAAAAGATAATTATTTATATCAATTAAAATAAATCTGTCTTCTGTAAAAATGGTAAGTCTTTTTGTAATTATGGCAATACGATATAAAATAAATTAATTTTATAATAAATAAGAAATTATAGACATAATAAGTGAGTTAAATTTTATGAAAAGAATCGACGTTTTAGATGCATTAAGGGGATTTTCACTATTAGGTGTCATTGTGATCCATATGATTCAAAAATTTGGTATACGAAATATTTCATCAGATATTATTTATTTTAATTTTCCCTTTCTCGATACATCAAGTACTTGGTTTGCATACAATATTGTGATGGGAAGATTCATAAATATTTTTGCATTTCTATTTGGTGTTAGCTTCTACATTCAAATGAAAAGTGCAGAATCCAAGAATATTAGCTTTAATATCTTCTTTATAAGAAGAATGGTTTTTCTTTTTCTACTAGGTATTTTAATTCATTCAATCTATAATGTTGAAATTTTATCTGTTTATGCAATATTTGGACTTATTCTTCTTTTAATCAAAAAAATTAACAAGTACATTCTTATACTATTTACTATACTACTTATTACAGGTGGACCAAGGGTTTATCAAACTATAAACCACAATAGGGGTATATCTACTGAGATTGTCGAAGAGAATAGGAACCGAAATATATATAATAGAGAAACACCTCAGCACCTCGAAAACCCTAGCTTAATAAATACTGTAAAACATAATTATCAATCTAGACTTAATGGAAAGATCAACTACCAATTTGGAATGTTTGGAAGAGGATACTTAACATTAGGAATTTTTATAATTGGCTATTTAGTTGGAAGATCAAGATATCTTGAAAAACTAGGTAAAAACAAGAAATTGACAGTCAGACTTTTACTTTTGTCAGTGTTATCTTTTATTGGAATAACATTATTATTAAATCAATTTCCAAACACCAATACTAGATTGTTATTTTCCCCTGGAAATAATCTTATCGACAATAACTTAATTTTTGTAAAAGCTATGGAGGATACTGCATTAGTTCTTTCATCCTTTATTTTAGGCCTAGGGTTCATAGTGCTTTATCAAAATTCAAGGATTCAATCTATACTTAATATATTATCCCCTTATGGTAGAACGGCCCTTACAAATTATACACTTCAGGGTGTTTTTGGTTTAGTGTTATTTGCACCATGGGCACTTGGACCATTTTTTAGTAAGTATGGTAATTTTAGTCTAATAATAATTGGGTTGTTAATTTATTTTCTTCAAATGGTAGCTTCAAATCATTTTCTCAAAAAATACAGGTATGGTCCATTAGAATGGATTTGGAGATGTGTCACATACAATAAAATCCAGAGTATAAAAAAACAATAGTTCTCTATGGGTTATAAGTTTGGATATGAGTTAGCACAGACTAACTCTTTGATATATAAAAAAGAGTTTATCTTAAAGCTAAAATATAAATTAAAAGTTTATACAAGAGGGTTTTACCTAAATGGATTAAATGGTTTGGAATAAAATCTATTACTTAAACACTTTGATCAAAAAGTAAATACCTAAAAAACTTAAACCTGCAATAAGTAAATATTGAGCATACTGCCAAGACATAAGTTTAAATAAAATAGC